>JAFTJD010000009.1 GCA_017456585.1 Lachnospiraceae bacterium | reverse complement strand
TTAGGAATCGAATCTTCCTATCCCTAACATAAAAGAGAGGCAGGAACCTAATTCCTGCCTCTGGAAAATCTATTTTACCCCAACTCTTGACAAAGAGCCTAAATTACACATATTATTGATGATGTATTCCCGTTAAGACTGTTGAAAAACGTCAGCACTTAACGAAGAAAAATGAGGAGTAATGCATATCAGATAAATCAACTTTTGAAATTATCTGTATTGCATTACTCCTCATTTGGTTTTCTGAGTTTAGTACTGTTACGTTTTTCACCAAGCGAGAGCGTGTCTTAGAGGGAAACATCATCAATCATATGTGTTTGACACAAAATGTGCCTTAACCAAACGACATGACTGCTATTTTTCAACAAACAAGAATCTTCGCCGGAAACATCATCCAAACTTTACTAGAGTGTTACGCCATCCTTAAAGATTGCGATTTCGTGATAGCCGTTCTTCTCGTTATTGGTTTCTTTACCGCTTGCCACTTCACATACATAGTCAAAGAAGTCATCCGCAAGTGATACATTCTCAATCATCGGTCCGGCATTATAATCTATCCAGTTAGATTTTCTCTCAGCCATAGCTGAATTAGAAGCAACCTTAACTGTCGGAACAGGTGCTCCAAGCGGAGTTCCTCTACCTGTAGTGAATAATACCATGTGACAACCTGCTGCTACAAGGTTAGTAATCGCAACCATATCATTTCCCGGTCCGTTAAGAAGGTTAAGTCCGTTCTTTGTAACTGAATCACCATAATCAAGAACATCTACAACGGGTCCCTTGCCGCCCTTCTGTGTACATCCAAGCGACTTCTCTTCAAGTGTGGTTATGCCACCCTCTTTATTACCCGGTGAAGGATTCTCATATATAACCTGATTATGTGCTACAAAATATGCTTTGAAGTTATTAATAAGATCTACCGTCTTATTAAAAATCTCCTCATTTACACATCTGTTCATAAGTATAGTCTCTGCGCCGAACATTTCCGGTACTTCTGTAAGTACTGTACTACCACCTGCTGCAATAAGTCTGTCAGAGAACTGACCAAGAAGCGGATTGGCCGTAATTCCCGAAAAACCATCTGAACCACCGCATTTAAGACCTACTCTAAGCTTAGACACAGGAAGAGTCTGCTTCTTAAAGGTATCTCTATATGCCTCAAGCTCTTTAATAAGCTTTACGCCTTCTTCTATCTCGTCTTCACATTTCTG
Organism: Lachnospiraceae bacterium; assembly: GCA_017456585.1. Lineage (GTDB taxonomy): Bacteria > Bacillota > Clostridia > Lachnospirales > Lachnospiraceae > SIG300. Next base: position 2,356 of record JAFTJD010000009.1, on the reverse strand, counting down.
AACTACAAGGAATTTAACACGATTCTCATTTATATCACCGAGAAGCTCCTTGAAACTTTCAAGCGTATTGTTCTCACAACCAAGAGCAAGTACAAGTACACCTGCTGCATTCGGATGATTAACAAGACCCTTAAGTATCATCTGTGTAGTCTTATGGTCATCTCCGAGCTGTGAACAACCATATGGATGTGGAAAACATTTAGCACCTGTCATACGGCTAAGTCTCTCTGCAAGTGCATTTACGCATCCGACAGTATTAACAATCCATATTTCATTTCTGATACCCACGTCTCCGTTCTCACGAACATATCCTTCGAATGTTCTTCCGGCTGTATCAAAATTAAGCTCAGTCAAATTAGGTTCATATACATAAGTATTACCTTCTTTTAATCCTGTTTTTAAATTATGACTATGAACATGGTCACCGGCCTTAATATCCTCAGTTGCATTTCCTATGCTAAAGCCATACTTTATAACAGCCGTTCCCTTACTAATATCTGTTATGGCACGTTTATGTCCTGTCTTTGTACTTACCTCAACATTATCGTCCGGATGTATCTTAATCCATTCCATAATAAACTCCATTCCGTTGCAGCGTCTGCAACACTAATCTCTATATATTAAAGTACCATCTGGTATGCTTTTGCAATACCATCATTCTGAATTGCATTGTAATAAGCTTCAACCTGATCTTTCATAAATGATAAATCTGCATCCCAGTAATCTTTCTTAGCAAGTGCTTCTGCTACTGTTGCAGTCTTTAAGAATTCCATTACCTCAGGTAAATCATTAGCCGCATCTGTCTTGTAGAATGCAAGAAGTGCTGCAAGTGAAAATGTAAGACACTCCGGAAGCTTCTTATTCTGCTCATAGTATTCGAGAATTGTAGGCAATACTCTTGCAGTGAATTTACTTACAGAGTTAAGGGCGATAGATAACAATCTATGCTTAACAAATGGATTAGCGAATCTCTCCACTACATCCTTACCGAACTGAACATCTACATCTGAGTTACCAAGTGTAGGAATAATCTCCTCAAACAATGTCTTGTTAAGGAACTTACCTACTACCTCATCCTTAACGCACTCTCCTACAGTCTCAAGACCATAAAGATGTGCTGCAAGAACCATAGATGTATGTCCGCCGTTCAAGATTCTTACCTTACGTTTTTTATAAGGTGTTACATCATTTGTCCATACTACATTAAATCCTGCTTTTCTAAACGGAAGTTCATCCTCAAAATCACCTTCGATTACCCACAAGTGGAAAATCTCAGCTGTATTAACTAATTTATCTTCTTTGCCAATCTTAGCGGTAAACTCTTCAATATCATCTCTTGGATAACCTGTACAGATACGGTCTACCAAAGTACTGCAGAAATGATTCTCATTCTTTACGAAGTTCTCGAAATCCTCTCCAAGCTCCCAAAGCTTAACATATTTAAGTACACATTCTTTAAGCACATCACCATTATGGTCGATAAGCTCACATGAAAGAATAATAAATCCCGGAAGTCCTGCCTTAAATCTCTCATAAAGAAGTGCTGTAAGCTTCGCAGGGAATGACTTAGGTGGTGCATCATCAAGCTTCTCTGTGCCAAGATATACAATACCTGCCTCCGTTGTATTAGACACAATTACTCTTGCATCCTTATTATGTGCAAGTTCAAGATATGCCTTATAGTCCTCATAAGGATTAAGACCTCTTGAAATAACGTCAATCTTCGTCATCTCTTCTACCGGCTTACCATCCTTGATTCCTCTAAGAAACTGATGGTATTCTCCGTTCTGTTCATTAAGAACAGATACCATACCCTGTTCTATAGGCTGAACTACAACAACTTTTCCGTCGTATAAGCCCTGCTTATTCAAACCATCAAAAAAATAATCAACAAAACTTCTTAAAAAACCGCCTTCACCAAACTGAATAATTGTTTCTTTCATCTTCTCACCTCATAAATAATTATATATTGAATAAGATTTCATTACAGTACCATTCTAGCACGCAATTATTGTCAAAACAATGATTTTATTGCCCTTATCAATAAAAAACCGTTCAAATATTGCTATCCAAATCAATTACTGTTATACTATAAATACATTAAATGACATTTGCGATACTATGCTACATATTTTGTCTTGTTTATTGCATGCACAATGTCTTGATAGCAAAGCACTTAGGAATTATATGTTTCGCGAAGACAACATAGCTCCCTTAGTAGAACTTCACTTTGCAACGCTTCGATGAAGCACGCCTCCGTCGTATGTCTGAGCCAAACTTCGGAGCGTATCATATGATTGTGCTCGCAACTTCTACGACCTTAGGGAAATTTACTTTGCCATGCTTCATTGAACAC
>JAFTJD010000008.1 GCA_017456585.1 Lachnospiraceae bacterium | reverse complement strand
TCAGGGATATATAAACATACGAGATGGTAATAATGATGCGGCTATTACAACTGAAGCAGGAGCTCATTTAAGAGGAGTGGATTACAAAGGTATTCCGCATTATCTCAAGCAGATTGATACATGGATGAGTGAATTTGCATACAAGTTTAACTCTCTTCATGTACAAGGACAGGACCTTGGAGGGAATGCAGCACAGCCGTTTTTTATATTAAAAGATATGAAGGAAATGACTATCGACGAGATGAATGACTTGGCCGCTAATGATGGTAAGACTCTTGTTGATTATATTAAGGATAATATGACAGCGGATAATTGTATGGTTAATCCGGCTATTTTATCTAATCCTTATAAGATGGCTACTACTTATAATCTGACAGAGGGTGTTGATTCACAGGATTTGGTACAAGACTTTGTTAATATCAGAGATGACAGATTATATGTTGCGGGTACTGCACAGGATTGTTTCCAGGGAATAGTTTCTACCATAGCGATTGACACAGCTACAGCTAAGAGTATGGAAACCAACTTTGACAACATTGGTAAGGCAATTATTAATCAGAGATTATCAGTATCAGGTGTTGATGAAGATGAAGAGGCAATGGACCTTGTAAAATATCAGACTGCATACGAACTTGCAGCTAAAGCCCTTACTGTAATGTCCGAGATACTTGATAAGCTCATTAACGATACAGCGGTATAAGGAGGTTTGTTATGCGTATTACTAATTCGATGATGATTAATAACTCACTCAGAGATATTAACAATAATAAAATTGCACTTGATAAATATAATACTCAGTTGTCAACTGAGAAGAAGATACAGAAACCTTCTGATGACCCGATTGTTGCAATTAGAGCACTTAGATTCAGAAGTAATCTTTCGGAACTTGACCAGTATCTTGAGAGAAATATACCGGATGCAGAGGCATGGCTTGAACTTACGGAGGATGCCCTCATAAGTGCCAAGAGTATGATTCAGGGACTGGAACCTTATCTTGTACAAGGTTCTACAGAGACACTTGGAACTGATGAAAGAAAGGCCATAATTGAGAATCTCCAGGCATATAGGGATCAGGTATTCCAGGATGCTAATGCGGATTATGCTAACAGAACGATTTTTACAGGCTATAAGACAGATAAAAACATGACATTTGATGTTGCAGAGCCTGATTCTAAATATGTTATAACCCAGAAGCTTACAGCAAGCAGTGCAGATACGATTTATTCAGTTATAAATAAAGTTGAGATTGGGGAAACAGACTATATACCGGCAGATGAGACACCTAATATGGTAGAAGCACATCGAGTGAGACTGGCTTACGATGGTTTGGACACACAAGCATTAAATGCTAACACTGCGGTAGAAGTTAAGAAGGCTGACGGAACAGTTCTGTTTACAACAGAACAGATATATATTGAAGATGGTGTGTACAAGAATGCAGCCGGACAGGAAGTGAGTCCTTATGAACCGCCTGCAGGCACAGCATATCTTTTGGTAGATTCCGGAGAGATCGTAATGTCAGATGATATATATGCTAAATATGAAGAGGCTACCGTTAATGACGCAGAGCTTTCAGTGACTTATCAGAAGACAGGGTTTTCGAAGGGTGATCTTAGACCGGAACACTATTTTACGTGTACAAGGACAGAGAACGGTGTTACAACTGAGCTTAAGTTCTCGGGAGAACCTCAGGATATTGAGTATACCATTAACTTTAATCAGAAACTTAAGGTTAATACAGAGGGAAGAGAAGTATATTCGCAGGATATAGTAAGAGATGTAGATGAGCTTCTCAAGTGCACACAGTATGTGGACGAGCTTGAGACCAGATTAACTGATCTTGATAAGAGAATAGCTAATACTACAGATGAGGCAGTACTTAAGAATCTTAATTCGGTTAAGGAAGCCCTTGAAAAAGAGCGCACCATGGCTGATGAAATTCTTCAGAAGCGTTTTGAGGAGGCTATTACCGAATTTCAGAATCACCAGCAGAAGTTTGACCTTGCCATTACAGATGTTGGTAACCGTTGCGTAAGACTTTCACTTAATAAGCAGAGACTTACAAGCCAGCAGACTAATCTTGAAGAATTGAAATCTAAGAATGAAGATGCAGATATGGCAGAGACAGCTATCATGCTTACAACAGCTTCGGACGTATATGAGGCATCGCTTTCGGCAACAGCAAAGATTATGGGTAATAATCTTTTGGATTTTATCTAATTAAAACTTTCTTTGGAGGTACTCGAAATGAAAATTAATACCAGATTATTTGGAGAAGTGGATATAGCAGATGATAAAGTGTTGCATTTTGCAAATGGAATTATAGGTCTTGAGAACCTTAAGCAATTTGTGCTGATATATGATTCGGAGAAAGAAGACGGCGGAGTAATAACCTGGCTTCAGTCTGTAGACGAGAAGGATTTTGCTTTACCTATTATTAATCCTAATTATATTATAGAGGGCTATAACCCTATCGTAGAGGATGAGCTTTTAGCACCGCTTGGTGTTCTTGAGCCTGATAAGCTTATGGTTTTCACTGTTCTTAGAGTTCCGAGTGATATTACGAAGATGACAGCTAATCTTAAAGCGCCTATAGTTATTCATCTTGAGACTAAAGAAGCTTGCCAGATTGTTGTTCAGAATGAAGAGTATGAGGTTAAGCATCCTGTTTATGAGGCTTTGAAAGTAGCCAAGGAAAGGGTGGGTGACTAGAATGCTTGCATTATCAAGAAAAAAAGAAGAGGCCATTGTAATTAACAATGACATTGAGATAGTTGTATTAGAGATAAAAGGTGACCAGGTAAAATTAGGTATTTCAGCACCTAAGTCAGTACCGGTTTATCGAAAAGAAGTATATTTACAGATTCAGGAAAATAATACTGAAGCGGTTACGGATGTTAATGCAATGGAAGCATTACGTAATATGTTTAAGGCTTAATTTAAAAAATTAAGCCTTTGCTATTAATTATGTAGGAATTTTGGCCGATATAGCAGGTAGAATAGTTTATAATAATACATGGAGGTGGAATGATGGCAGTAGAAGGAATCAGTAGTGTAGCATCACATGGAAGTAATGCCGCTCCGTCAGTAGCAGTAGCACCGACGCCAACTGTATCAGCTGTGCCTAAGGTGACAGCAAGTTCTACGGCTAAGAAATTTGAGCAACCGGAAGCAGAGATTAACGGACAGCAGGGAGACGCGGTGGCTAAAGAAGCTGTTACTACGGAATTATCTAATGAGAAAATACGTAAAGCGGTAGAGAAGCTTAATAGTGCTCTTGAAGCAACTGAATGCAGATATAGTTTCCATGATGATACTAATCGAATTGTTATTCGAGTTGTTGATAAAGAGACAGATGAGGTTATCAAGGAGTTCCCGGCAGAGGAGACACTTGATATGATTTACAAAGCGTGGGAGTTGGCAGGAATTCTTGTTGACGAGAAGCTTTAGGAGGTGTTGGTATGTCGATTAAATTGTCAGGTATGGTATCAGGCTTGGATACAGAATCTTTGGTACAGGAATTAGTATCTGCTTATAATACCAAGAAAGAATCTTATGAGAAAGAGCAGACCAAGCTTGAGTGGAAGATGGAGAAATGGAAAGCTCTTAACTCTAAGATATATAAGTTTTATACAGGATCTCTTAGTGCATTTAAGATGCAGAGTAACTATAATAAGAAGAAGACAGAAGTATCAGATACATCTAAGGCATCTGTAATCGCGGCAACTAATGCAGTAACCGGTACACAGAACCTTATCGTTAAAGAACTTTCTGCATCAGGCTATCTTACAGGAGCTGAATTACAGACTTCCGGCGGGAATAAGCTTACTTCTGCAAGTACTCTTTCTGAGCTTGGAATTACAGATGATGCTACTATAAGCATACAGGCAGGAGCCGGTGAGGTTAAAGAGATAACTCTTACTAAAGACATGAATATTGCGACGCTTGTTTCTGAACTTAAAAAGGCAGGTGTTAATGCATCATTTGATGAGAAGAATCAGAGATTCTTCGTAAGTGCAACAGAGAGCGGTACAGCAGCTGATTTCAAGTTAGGCGGAGATGTGGCAGCACTCGGCGCATTAGGTCTTACTGAGGATGCAGGTGCTATTAGAATTGAAGGTAAGGATGCTGTTATAGAGCTTAACGGAGCTACATTCAAATCTGAGAATAATAGCTTTTCTGTTAACGGACTTACAATTGAAGCGAAGGCAGTTAGCGATTATAAGATTCTTAATGACGGTACTAAAGAATATACAGCAGTTTCACTTAGTACAACAGTTGACGTAGATGGAATCTACGATATGGTAAAGGGATTTGTTAAAGAATATAACGATCTTATTAAAGAACTTGAGGGCGTATATAATGCTGAATCATCACGAGGATATAATCCGCTTACAAGTGAAGAGAAAGAAGCGATGTCAGAAGATGATATCGAGAAGTGGGAGAATAAGATTAAAGATTCACTCCTTAGAAGAGACAGTACTGTAAGCTCTGTTGTGTCTACTCTTAAGGGAGCTGTTCAGTCAAGCTTTACTGTTAATGGTACTTCATATTCTTTATCAAGCTTTGGTATTGGAACACTTAGTTACTTCCTTTCTGCAGAGAATGAGAAGGGTGTTTTACATATTAATGGTGACAAGGATGATTCCGCAACATCAGGTGAGGATGATAAGTTGAAGACCATGATTGCTACAGATCCGGAAGCAGTTGTGGGATTCTTCTCACAGTTAGGACAGAAGTTATATGATGAAGTCGGTGCTAAGATGAGATCAACAACTCTCAGTAGTGCGTTTACTGTATATAATGATAAGCAGATGAAGGAAGAACTTACTGAGGTTAAAGGCAAGATTAGCGATTGGGAGGAATATGTTACTGAGCAGGAAGATTACTGGTATGCGAAGTTTGCAGCGATGGAGAAAGCTCTTGCTGAACTTCAGTCAAGTACATCGGCAGTAACAAGCTTGTTTGGAACAGGAGCTTAAATAATCGACATCAGGGGGTAAAATAATGGCAATAACACAGAATGCATATTCAACCTATCAGAACAGTAAGATAATGACAGCTTCACCGGCAGAGTTAACACTTATGTTATATGAGGGAGCTATCAAATTTTGCAATATAGCTATTATGGGTGTTGAACAGAAGAATGTTCCTAAGGCGCACGAAAACATTCGTAAGGTACAGAATATTATAACAGAGTTTCGTGCGACACTTAATCATAAGTATCCTGTTGCAAAGGATTTTGAGAATGTCTATGTATATCTTAGTGACAGACTTGTAGAGGCAAATGTAAAGAAGGATAAGGCTATTCTTGAAGAAGTGCTTGTACATCTTAGAACTATGAGAGATACATGGAAAGAGGTTATGCGTCTGGCAGGTCCGGCGAGGTAATAGGAGAGATAGCTTATGGAGCATGAATCAGAATATGTAGGGATATTGTTAGAGAGCTTGAAGAAGAAGAAACAGGTTCTTACCCATATTATGGAATATACGGATGAGCAGGAGAAGCTTATTGCTAAAGATAAGTTTGATGTAGAAGCTTTCGGTAAGCTGGTTGAGAGGAAAGCAGAATGTATTGATACGCTTACTCATTTGGACAGCGGTTTTCAGAAGATATTTGACAGGGTAAAGGCTGTGTTTGAAATTTCGAGAGAGCAGTATACGGAACAGATAGCTGTTATGCAGGAATTGATTCCTGAGATAATGAAGCTTAGTATGTCCATACAGACAAGAGAAGCAGCTAATAAGGCTGTTATAGAGAAGCAGTTCCTTAGTGTAAAGAAGGATATTTATACGGTTAAGAATACTCAGAAGGTAACGCGTGATTACTATAATGCCATGAATAAGATTAACCTTATAGACCCACAGTTTTTGGATAAACGGAACTAAGGAAATTATAGCTACGTAATTATATATGTGATTATAATAAAAGAAACCGGTGCAAATGATACTTCATAAGTGATGATATCATTTGCATCGGTTTTTGTAATATGAAATATATGCATTTAATAAAGTGTTTTATGGTATCCAATATCCGTTTCTATCAAAATAATAACGAACTCCGGATATTACTTTTGAACAATCTTCAAGCATTGCACCACTTCCGGGAGTTAGGTAGAACCAGTCGTTGCCAAGCTGTAGCCAGCCTTCAAACATCGTACCGTTTCCTGTCATGTAATACCAGACGTCTTTTACTTTTACCCATCCTATTGCCATTGAACCATCTTTATTAAAATAGTACCAGCTGTTATTAAGGAATGCCCAACCGGTATGCATTACGCCTGTAGGGCTAAAATAATATGTCTGACCATCAATGCTTTGGAAACCTTTTTGCGGAACATGATTCTTGTAATAGTAATAGTTACCGTTGTCAAGAAGCCATCCGTTATGCGAAAGAAGTGTGGCATAATCCTTGAATAGATAATTGATATCTACATAACCGGCTATGCCGTTTACTTTGCCTTTTGAAGTGGACTGCCACATGGAATAGCGATGATAATTACATTCGTTATTATATTGTGCAACCCAAAGATCATAATTGATGGCGTTGGCATCAATTCGCTCGGTAAACCATGATTTGGAGCTGTAGACTATAGGATAGTAGCCCGCTGCTTCAAGCGTAGAACAGAAAGCATTGGCGATAGCGGCTAGCTCCGCAGGTGAACGATAGCTCTGTGAAGTGCTCTCAATATCGATTGCTACCGGAAAAGTTACAGTATAATTTTTGAGCTGGTTGATAGCGAAATTAGCTTCTGCAATAGCTGCTTGTACCGTTGTCGCATATGAATATACATAAGCGCCAACTTTAAGACCTACATTATTGGCGGCGGCCATGTTTTCGTGAAATCTCGCATCTACACCATATTTGGTTGAACCTATACGAATCATGGCAAAATCAATGCCGTCAGCTTTGACTGAAGACCAGTTAATAGAGTTCTGGTAACGTGAAACATCTATTCCTTTAGATATTGCACCTTCAATCCACTGTCCAAATTCATTCACATAATGACCATCAGGTGTCTTACCATTGGTGAGAACCGTGTTTGGGGTGGTAAAGTAATACCAGTAGCCGTTAACTTTGTGCCAACCTTTGGTGGTTGTGAGGGCACCGCTTGAATCATATGTATAGATGCCTTCATCAAAGTACATGGTTCCGATTGCCATTCGGCCATCATTTCTCAAGTAGTATAAGTGGCCCTTATCCGTAAGATTGCCCGTCTGCATGATGCCTGTGGTTGCTCCGAAATAGTACCAGTTACCACCGATAAATGACCAGCCAAAAGTTTTGCGTCCGGCGGCATCGTAGTAATATTTGGTGGTGCCTTGTGTTACCCAACCGGTAGCAGCCTGTACATTAACGCTCGCAAAAAGCAGGCATGCGCATACGGCCAGCAAAACAGTTGTTACTTGTATGAGTTTTCTCATAAACATCTCCTCTCTGTATTGTGGTGTACTTTGGTATTTGCGAAACTATAGCACCAATTTCAAGATGAAATATGTAAGATGGTTTCGCAAATGCCTTTTGCAACATACTTACAGTATACAATAGATTCGACAAGAAGTATATTAGTAAAAAAATCCATGTCGTCATTTGTCGAGCGAATTGAATTTACAAAAAAAATTCGACAGTTTACAATAATGTTAGCTGTTATAACTTGAAAAGAAGGTGAAAATATGATGAAATTGCATGTTTGCCCAACGTGCAAATATAGGGTGCTTACTTCAAGGAGATTGGGGTGTACATGCAGAAAATGCCGTAGAGATATGCTGAAGGTAGACACGATTGGATTTGAAGAATGGTGGCAGTTAGACGAAGCGGGACGAATCAACGTAGTGGATGCTTTTCTTGAAAGCCAAAATCCTGCGTAGGACTGCGCTTTTAAAAAAGTTATAAAAAGCCCACAAAGTGCGAGGATATCTATTGCCTAATTAGGAACACATATCACATCTTTGTGGGTGTTTGGTTTCTATAGACATTGATTTGGATAGTCAGATATGGAATTGCCTTGCGGATTGAAACGGAATACATAATCTTTGTTATCGATACAAAATAGAAATGCATTCTCGTCAGAATCTGTTTTGAGGCATCTTAAATTAGTAATCTTTTCTTCTGATATATTAAAATGTGCAGCGATATCAGCCATGGCTTTGTTGTTTGAATTAGTCTTGTAGGAAGCGTCGAAGCATCGAAGCTCTTCGAGATTCTCGAATTCATAGACATTGTCATCCGGCTGACAGTTGCAGTATATCTCGAGCTCGTCCATGTGTTCAAGGATGATGTTTTCCCAATAATAATTAGAGGTTTCGGGTAAGTTATAATATTCTTCCAAAAGTACTGCGAAGCGTTTGGAGAATTCTTCACTAAGAAAAGCGGGGCCGTTCATTATATATGAATCGTGACCGCCTATCGTCACGTCAAGAATTCTGTTATTATCATCGGTTATAGTACACCACTCAGGGGTCTCACCATGTACATAGTTAACACTATACCATGAATGTGGCTCATATGCATGATATAAGCTGTTGCGAATCCAGTTGTCTGAGGTGAGGATGTATGTGTTTCGCAGAAGGTGTCTTACATAGTATAAAGAAGAAAGTGAATTTTTGACTGAGTATTCAGGATTATATACAAGTTTGACACCATATTCTACTATGAGATATTCGAAGGCTTCCTTTTTATATCCCACTACAAGGGTAATATCCGTAATACCTGCTGCGTGGAGCTGCTTTATCTGACGCTCTATCATACGCTCGCCGAGGACGGGAAGAAGACCTTTGGGGGTATCATAGGTAAGCGGAACAAAACGAGATCCGAAACCTGCGGCAAGAATTATGGCATTATCAACCTTATATTTATTAATAGATGAATCACCTGATTTATTCATGCAATACCTCCCAAGAATTGATTAGGAACATTTTATTAAATATTGTTGCCAAAGTCAAGCAAATAGGACTACAAAAAAATTGGAATATGTGATAAAATATAGAAAACAGTCGGACAACATGGGAAGGGAGATAATATGAAGAAGATAATAAGCAGATTGCAGATGCTACTAATTGTAATGATGGTGTTGATTATGGGAAGCGCTGTTACTGTAATGGCAGAAGAAGAGCCAAAGATGGCTACTAATATAACAGCACGCTTTAGCGGAAGTGTTAAACCAAATACAGAGCTTGATAACGAAAGATTTACCGTAATAGCATATTATTCGGATGGTACTAACAGAGAACTTGATGAGACGGAGTTCACAGTATCTCCTGCCAAGCTTGAAGATATCGGTAATAATATGGTTACTGTTTCATATAAATATGAAGGGCTTATTCTGACTACTGAATGTACGGTTCCTGTGAGAACAACCTGTAATCTTAGTAAGATTGTTGCCGAGTATAAGGGTGGTGCCGTATTCGTGGGTGATGCCATTGAACGAGGCGATGTTAAGGTTATGGCATATTATGGTGACGGAACGAGCGCAGAGGTATACAACTGGTATTTTGCTAATTATGTAATAGCGAATGGTAATAATGTAGTATATCTTGTTTACGAAGAGGACGGTTTTATAAGAAACTGCAGTATAAGAGTTCCGGGACAGATAACATCGGATAAGGAGCTTATTAAGATAACTGCTTCTTACATAGGTGACGGAGTTAATATTTCAGGAACTATTAAACGAAGTGATGTTCAGGTATCTGCATATTTTAAATATATGACTTCTACCAATGATGTCGGCACCAGTATGGAAGGTGTTACGGATTGGTGGTTTGAGAATTACTATATATCAAGAGGAACCAACGAGATAATAGTTTATTACAAGTATGGTGATATTGTTGTTTCGGATAAGATTAAGGTTGAAGGTCTTGAATACGAAGGTAACTGGGTGGTAGTAAACGGTTCAAATAAATTCCAGACTAACGATGGTAATTATCTTGTAGATGAGTGGTATGAGGAGAACGGAATCTTCTATCATTTTGATGATGGCGGTAATCTTGATATCGGTTTGGAAGAGATAGATGGGTACACATACTACTTTGATGAGTGGGGCCGTATGGCTACAGACTGGGTAAGCATAAGAAATACCTGGTATCATTTCGGAAGCAACGGAAGAATGTCTAAAGGCTGGGTTAAAGATGGTCTTTACTGGTACTACATGAATACCTCTACAGGAGAGATGTTGGAGTCTGAATGGGTACAGTATCGTGGAAGATGGTATTATCTTTCCATGACAGGCATAATGGCAACCGGCTGGTTCATGGATGAGGGCATATGGTATTACCTTACTCCTTCAGGAGCTATGGCTACAGATTGGTATAAGGTAGGAGATAAATGGTACTATGGTTATAAGAATGGAGCTCTTGCAACCAATACATGGATAGATAATTACTATGTAGATGCCAACGGAGTTTGGACACAGACAAGGTAAGGATATATAGATATAATGAAGGAAACATCTTTTTCAAAAAAAGTGAAACTGATATTTTGGGCGGTTGCGACATTGACTTGTATGATAATCATATTTGTCATGTCGCACCAACCCGCGGTAATATCAGCAGATATAAGCGGTTCTATAACAGAGTGGCCTGTGGTTAAAGTGTTTCTTGATGTTTTTGGATTAGATAAATTGGATCAGGGAACTCAGGAACACATTATTCGTAAGCTTGCTCATATGTTAGAGTACTTCGGCTTGAGTATGTGCGTAACGATGTATCTGCTTACACTCAAAGGACAATTGAAGATAAAGACTATGCTTGGTGCACTCGGCTTTAGCATTACATATGCGATAAGCGATGAGGTGCACCAATTGTTTGTAGAGGGGCGTGCCGGAATGGTTAAGGACGTGCTG
>JAFTJD010000007.1 GCA_017456585.1 Lachnospiraceae bacterium | reverse complement strand
TATTACATCAACTTCTACATAAGGAATAATATTATTCGCAACGCCTTCAGCATCTTTTGGCATAGCATCCGGCTGAATACCATTCCAAAATGCCATCATTTTCTCCATTATTCCGTCCTTTATAAAACCATCTACGAAGAAAAAATCTGATCTTTTACCCCCGATATAAAAGCCTTTACATATAATATCGAAATTATCTTTCACACCAAGCTCCCTATATAGCCTCTCTTTTGTATCAGCATAGAAATTATTACCATTTATTGTATCCAACCTTACACCTCTTAATCACATTTTATTAGTATGACATTTGCAAAACTATAGTCCCAAATGAATAAAATTTTTATTAGTAATATTTTCTGCAATACGCATAAGTTTATTCATTGTAAGATATCTGTTTTTCTGCTAAAATGTAATCGAATTACAAAAATTTTTACGGAGAGACGTATGATAATTATAGATGAACTTTTAAATATTAGTCCTTTGCTTGAATATACCGGAGTTACTTCTGATGAGAAGGTTATATTTTTCGATATAGAAACCACCGGTTTTTCTGCATTATCAACACAATTGTATCTCATAGGATGCGTATACCTTGACGATAATGAATGGAAAATGCGCCAATGGTTTGTAGAAGACCATAACGAAGAGAAAGAATGTCTCAAGAACTTTAGTACATTCCTAAAGAATTACACCACAGTTATTCACTTTAACGGAGATGGATTCGACATCCCCTATCTTAACAAAAAATATGCACGTTATAAATTACCTTCACCCTTTGAAGGTCTTAGAAGCATAGATATATATAAGAAACTTATCCCCTTCAAGAAATTTCTTGGTCTTGAAAGCCTTAAACAAAAATCAATCGAACGATTTCTGTCTATCGAACGCGAGGATTGTTTCGGTGGCGGTGAGCTTATATATGTTTACTATGAATATCTTGAGAAAAAAGAAGACATGGCACTTAAGCTTCTTCTTATGCACAACCATGATGATGTTATTGGAATGCTTAACCTTTTGCCTATCCTTTCTTATCCCGCGCTCAAAGACACTAACACCCTATCATTAGCAAATAAAGAAATCATTAACCTAACAGATTATAATGATTCATCCTCCAAGAAATTGCTTCTTGAATTTACAACTGCGCTATCATTTCCTGTTTATATTAAATACGAAATGCCCTATGGCATTTTGCTCACGTTAGAATCAAATAAAGTCAAATTATTAATCCCTATACATTCCGAAGAAATGAAATATTTCTATACGAATTATAAAGACTATTACTATTTGCCACAGGAAGATACCGCCATACACAAAAGTGTTGCCCAATTTGTTGACAAAGCATACAGGACTCAAGCTAAAGCATGCAACTGTTATACACGCAAGGCATCAGAATACATTCCTGTACCATACAAAAATACAGCAGATTTAATAAATACATATTCATCATTATATAACACCGATTTATATACATTCCGACGAAATCATGAGGACAAAGAATTCTTTTGCGAAATAAACTCACTTATACCTATCTCATCAAGCGAAGAATTCCTCTCATCACTCCTCACCACATATACGAAAACGTTATTCAGCGAGATATTTTAAGATATCTCGTTTTACTATTTCCGAATCAATTACTGCCGGCATAGTTTTTACTTATGTGAAATAATCACCGGTACCTTCTGGCAGTTGTTCAGAAAATGCTTGAGTATAGTGGCAGTAATCGAGCGCAAAACTAATAAAACGGGCATCACTTTGATATGTACCATCCTTACTGGATGTCCGGTAAAGATGGTACATATCAAAGTGATGCCCATTGAAATATCGTTGTGATATCTAGAGTTTCTTGTAGAAGAAGGTCTTATATGATTCGAAGTTGATTGTGCGATATGACATAATCTGTTCTGTACTTCCGATAAATAGAACACCATTCTTTTTAAGGCTGTCACTAAACTTCTTGTATATATCTATCTTCGCTTCTTCTGTAAAATATATTAATACATTTCTACATACGATCAAGTCACAGTCTTCATAGTACTTATCTTTAAGTAAATCGTGCTGTTTAAACTTAACACATTTCTTAATCTCATCAGATATCTGATATGAAGATGGTGTAACCTGTGTAAAATACTTATCCTTTTATTCAGCCGGAAGACCTGCCAAGCTCTTTACATTATAAAGACCAAGCTTTGCCTTCTCAATAACCTGCTTGTCAATATCAGTTGCAAGTATCTCAACATTAGCTAAACCAACCTGTTTACCAACAACCATGGCAAGCGAATACGGTTCGTCACCTGTAGAACATGCTGCACTCCAGATTTTCAAACGTCTACCCTTCTCTTTGATAAGTGCAGGAAGAATATCCTGTTCAAGAACCTTCCACTGTTCAGGGTTACGATAGAACTCAGAAACATTAATTGTAAGATAATTAACAAACTGCTCAAGCATAACAGGGTCTTTTTTAATGAGAGCCACATAGTCATCATAGCTCTGACAATTATTCTTAGCTATAAGCGCATCGATTCTACGCTTCATCTGACGTTCCTTGTATGAATTCAAATCAATTGTTGTTATAGCATAAACCTATTTTTTAAACCCTTCGTAATCCATCATATGTAAACACCTCCAATAAAGGTCAATTTAAAACTACAGTTTGGAAAATATACTAATTCCCCAAACTGTAATAATTATCACTATTCTTCTGTTACTTCTTCCTCAACAACATCTTCTGCCTCAGGTGCAAGAAGTGCCTTGATGCTTAAGCTAATCTTCTTATCAGCTTCATTGAAATCTACAATCTTAGCTGTAATCTGCTGACCAATCTTAAGTACATCAGCCGGCTTTTCAATGTGCTCTTTAGCAATCTGTGAAACATGTAAAAGTGCATCGATTCCAGGTACGATTTCAACAAAAGCACCGAAATCTGTCATTCTTGCAACGACACCATCAACAACATTGCCTACTGCATATTTAACATCTGCATTTAACCATGGATTCTCCTCTGGGAACTTAAGTGTTAATGCAATCTTCTCTCCGTTAATCTCTTTGATAAGAGCTGTAACCTTATCTCCTGCCTTAAATACCTTCTTAGGATTCTCAATTCTTCCCCATGACATCTCTGTAATGTGAAGAAGTCCGTCTACTCCGCCAAGGTCGATAAATGCACCGAAATCTGTAACATTCTTAACTGTACCGTCAATCTTGTCGCCAACTTTAATCTTAGCAAATAACTCTTTCTGAAGCTTAGCACGCTCTGCAGCAACAAGCTGTCTGCGATCACCAATAATTCTCTTCTTCTTAGGATTGAACTCTGTAATTACGAATTCAATCTCCTGTCCTTCATACTTCTTAAGATCCTTCTCAAAAGTATCTGATACAAGGCTTGCAGGAATGAATACTCTTGTTTCATCCACAACAACGCTGATACCGCCATCTAAAGCCTTAGTAACAACAGCCTTAAGTACTTCCTTGTTCTCGAAAGCTTCCTCAAGTCTCTTGCTGCCCTGCTCCTGTGCAAGTCTCTTATAGCTGAGAACAACCTGTCCTTCGCCATCGTTCATCTTAAGAACCTTAACCTGTAATTCATCGCCAACCTTAACCATTGTTCTAAGGTCTGCATTAGGAACATTCGTATACTCATTTCTTGTCACAACGCCTTCTGCCTTATGACCGATATCTAAGATAACCTGATCCTCTTTTACTACAATAACGTTTCCTGTTATAACTGCTCCTGTTCTAACAGGTGCTTTGGTCTCCTCATATTCCTCTAACATTTTTCCAAAGTCTACTGACATTCGTATGAACCTCCTCGATAATATTATTTGGGGTCGATGCCCCTGCTGTAATACCTACGCTACGAATGGAACACAAACGTTCTAAATCCAAGTCAACAAGTGTCTGTATATAGTACGTGTCTTCACACTTTCTTTTACATATTTCAAACAACTTCTGCGTATTAGAGCTGTTCCTGCCACCTATTACTATCATCGCATCGACAGTACCGGCAATCTGCTCAGCTTCAGCCTGGCGTTCTTTAGTGGCATTGCAAATCGTATTCACAACAAGTATATTGTAAACCTTTTTCGAAATAATTTCAACTATATCTTGAAATTTATTGTAGTTAAATGTCGTCTGCGCAACGATACAGATATCATCATCTTTAGAAAGACTAATTTTATCGATTTCTTCTGCGTTCCCAATAACAATTGCTTCACCATTTCTTACCCATCCGCGTATTCCTTCCACCTCAGGATGTCCTGAATTTCCTACTATTAGGATCTTCTTCCCCTCAGTACTGTATTTCTTGACTGTATCATGAATCTTCTTTACAAACGGACATGTCGCATCTATAACCTTAACCTTATTATTAATGATTCCATGCACATATTCGGCAACCCCGTGTGAACGTATAATTACGGTTCCTTCTGTAATCGTCTTAAGTTCTTCTTCGCTCTCAATTACCCTTACCCCTTTTTGAGCAAGTTCATTAACTACTTCTTCATTATGAATGATAGGGCCATAGGTATATATAGGCTTGGTCCCGTTTTCAGCCTGTTCATACACCTGTTCAACTGTACGTTTTACACCGAAACAAAATCCAGCAGTCTTTGCAACCTTTACCTCCATACTATAACACTCCCATCCTACACATCTTTATCACGTGCCGTCGCTATTGCAGAAATAGTATCCACAACCTCTTCTATCGACATATCCGAACAATCAATGAGCACCGCATCATCTGCTTGTTTAAGAGGTGCGAAATCCCTGTTCATGTCACGATAATCTCTTTCTGCTATATCCTTTTTAATAGTTTCATAATCAGGCACTGCCTGACCTTTTTCTTTAAGCTCTTTATATCTTCTGTTGGCTCTTTCATCAACACTTGCCGTAAGATAAATCTTCACTTCGGCATCCGGAAGTACATATGTGCCTATGTCCCTGCCATCCATAACTACCCTGTTTTCTTTAGCAAGCTTTCTTTGAAGCTCTACAAGCTTAAGTCTTACAGCCGGATATACTGAACTTGCACTCGCCATCTTTCCGACTTCTTCAGTTCTTAACATGCCTGTAATGTTTTCTCCGTTAAGGATAACCTGTTGCTCTCCGTCTACATACTGAATCTCTACATTTATATCTTCACAAGCCGCTGTAATCTTATCTTCCCAGGATGCATCAAACCCCTGTCTAAGAAAATACACAGCCATCGCTCTGTACATAGCACCTGTATCTACATATATGCAATCCATCTTCTTTGCAATTAATTTGGCAATTGTACTTTTACCTGCTCCTGCAGGTCCGTCTATCGCTATACTGTAATTCATACATTATCCCTCTTTCTTATTTATTCAACTGAAATACCTGCCGCATATGCGGTTGACCATGCTATCTGAAGATTAAATCCGCCGGTAACCGCATCCACATCAAGAACCTCACCCGCAAAATATAATCCTTTCACAAGCTTTGACTCCATGGTTGTAGGATTAATCTCCTTTGTAGCAACTCCGCCTCTTGTGATTATCGCCTCATTAAAACCTCTTAAGCCAACTATCGTAATCTCTAGTTTCTTTAGGGCAGCAACTATTCTCATACGTTCTTCTTTAGTTATAGAATTCATCTTTTTATCACCCGGAATACCTATTTTATCAAGCATAACAGGAACCATTTTCTTAGGTATAAAATTCTCTATAACATTCTTCCATGCCTTATTAACATTAGCTTCTGTCTCTCTAAGAACTCTTTGACCAAGCTGTTCTTCGCTCATTGCAGGCTTCAAATCAATAGTCATCGTCAGCTTTTTCTTAAGCATGTCCGATTTAATATAGCTCGAAGCACTAAGTATGACAGGTCCGCTCACACCAAAATGAGTAAAAAGCATCTCACCAAACTCATTATATATCTCTTTATTGTCACAAAAAACCGAAACTTCAACATTTTTAAGTGACAGTCCCTGCAACTCTTTTACCCATTCTTCTTTTGTATTAAACGGAACAAGCCCCGGCAACAGTTCTGTAACATTATGTCCGAGTTCTTTAGCAAAAGTATGTCCGTCTCCCGTAGAACCTGTTGTAGGATATGAAACACCGCCCGTTGCAACAATGACGCTGTCTGCAGACACATTGAGTGTTTCTTTACCTTTCTTCACAACTACGCCTGTAACCCTTCCTTCATCAGAAGTAATCTTAAGAACCTGTGTATCAAGATTAATCTCTACTCCGTATTTTTTCATAGTCTTTTGAAGAACGGCAATTACATCTGACGATTTATCCGAATCAGGAAATACCCTGTTGCCACGCTCTGTTTTTATCTTAAGTCCGCATTCCGAAAGCATGTCCATCATATCGTGATTAGTAAATCCATAGATACTACTGTACATAAATTTCTTGTTTGTAAGGATATTATTGAAAAGCTCCTCCACATCACAGGCATTCGTTATATTACAACGGCCTTTACCTGTTATGTATAATTTCTTACCAAGCTTCTCATTCTTCTCAAAAAGAACAACCTGATGTCCGTTACGTGCCGCTATTATGGATGCCAGCATACCTGCAGCTCCACCGCCCACTACAACAATTTTACTCATTCCAATCTCCTGTTATATATCTATTCTATTGCTGATACGGTTAATCTCATCATTGTTATAAATCTGATATTCATCCCAAATCTGTTCCATTTCTTCCAATGTCTTCATAACCGTATTTTTCTTCTTCATACACAGCGAAACAATAAGCGCATTGATAAGGCTAAGTGGTGCAACCAATGAATCAACAATTGATACCATATCGCTCTTAGCAAAAAGGTTACACGAAGAATATAATGTCATAGGCGAATGATCGCCATCTGTTATCGTTATTACTTTGGCATTTCTGTTATTGGCAAATTCCAATGCCTTAAGTGTTCTCATGGAGTATCTTGGGAAACTTATTCCGATAATAACATCCTTTTCGCTTATCTTTATCATCTGCTCAAATAATTCACTTGAATTGGTAGTCTGCAAAATCCTGACATCATCACAGACCAAATTCATGTAAAATGCAAGAAAACTTGCAAGTGGCGCACAACTCCTTATTCCAATGATGTATACAGTCTTCGCTTTAAGAATAGTGGCCACAGCTTCATCAAATGCATTCTTATTAATCATATCAAGTGTAACTTTAATCTTCTCAGCATCAGATTGAAGTACAGTATCTATGACTCCTGCCTCACTCATTATACCTGACGCAAGCTCTATTCTCTGAATGGTATTAAGCTTCTGTCTGACATAATCCTCGAGTGCTGTCTGAAACTTAGGATAACCATCATAACCAAGCTCCATGGCAAACCTGACCACCGTAGATTCACTTACTCCTACCGCCTTACCAAGCTTGGCAGCTGTAAGAAACACAGCCTTATCATAATGCATCTCAATATATTCAGCCAGCTTTCTCTGTCCTTTACTAAAGCTGTCTCTATGTTCGTCTATTCTATTTATCAGTTCAGAATTACTTTTTTCCATTATAATCCTCCTGCCTGTAAAATCCCTTTAATATTATCATAATTAGAAAGAATTTACAAGCATACTAGAATTCTCCCGTGACATAAGGACTTGAGAGAATTTTATCAATTTTAATAAGTCCTCTACCCTGTTTTGTCTTGTCAAATCCAATATCCTCCGTACCATTCAAAAGAATCATCTTTACCTCATTATTACTAAGCTTCTGATTAGCAGATAATACAAGTGCTGCCGCAGCACTTACAACAGGAGTAGACATTGATGTTCCGCTTTTGGCTACATACATAGCCTTAGAATTAGCAAAAAAAGTCTTATTAATCGCTCTGCACGACCATATATTTGAACCGGGTGCAACAAGGTCAGGCTTGCATATACAATCCTTTGTAGGCCCTCTCCCCGAATAATCTGTTGTTATATTCCCCATAACTTCAACAACTCCAGAATCATCAGAAGCTCCTACCGTTATAACCTTACGACTGGTTCCAGGAGTAGTTACACTTTGTGGTTCGGGTCCGTTATTTCCTGCTGCCACACATACTACAATACCACTGTCCCATAGTCTTTCAACTGCCTCAAGCAGTTCATTTTCTTTGCCTTTATCGCTTTTTTTATTAGAACCTACGGATATGTTTGTTATTCGTATGTTATATTTTTCTTTGTTCTCAATTATCCATTCTATACCTTTTATAACATCACCTATCGAGCCATTCCCTTTATGATCCAATACCTTCAATATGACAAGCCCTGCTTTCGGTGCAATTCCTCTGTATTTACCATCAGATGCTCTTCCGTCCCCTGCAATGATACCCGCTACATGTGAAGCGTATCCGTCTTACTTGTAAGTGACCTTTTTTATTTATATTTATGAAATGCTCTGTCATTTTATCGTGGCTTATGTTATACTAATTTCATCTATTCTCATTTAGAAAGGACACAATATGTTAAAAATAGAGAACTTATCCAAAAGCTATGGTAAACATAATATATTAAATAACATATCTTTAGAACTTCCGGCCGGTAAATGCATAGGTATAATCGGTGCAAACGGCTGCGGCAAGTCAACATTGTTAAGTATAATAGCAGGTACACTTTCATATAACAGCGGTACTATAACTATTTTAGATAAATATCCCCACTCCGCAGCGAACTGTAGCCAATACATCGGTTATGTTCCGCAAGAGAATCCGCTTTTTGACAAGCTCACTGCACTTGACAATCTCAAATTCTGGTACGGAAGCGATTCTTCTCAGTTAAAGGAAGACCTAAGTAATGGCTTGCCTGCTCTTTTTGGTATAACCGAATATCTCAAAAAGCGCGTTGAGAATATGTCCGGTGGTATGAAGAAGCGTCTTAGTATCGCCTGTTCACTGGCCAAGCACCAGCCTATTCTTGTACTTGACGAGCCATGTGCGGCACTTGATTTGCCATGCAAAGAGGATATACATAATTATTTAAGAAACTATCTTAAGGCCGGTAATTCTGTAATCATTACAAGTCATGAAGAGTCAGATATCGCAATGTGTGATATATTATATCTTATTAAAGATAGTAAAATATCATGTATTGACACTGATACATCATCAGATATGTCTGCACTTACCGAATATCTGCGCTAATCATTAATAACTCTTTACATACATCGGAGGCACTTAAATGTTTCGTAATGTTTTTACTAAAGTGAAACAATATTTTTCATATTATAGAATCCAGCAAAAGACAGCATTTTCATATATTCCGAAATTATTATTATGTATGCTCTGCTTTGCCGCTCTTTTAGTTGGATTTGCCTTTGCCGGAAGCAAGCTTCTCTATAGCAACCACAATTCCGTTGCCAAGGTCAAAATCGCACTGGTTACCGAAGACGATAATCCATTAATAGACTTAGCTCTCCACTACATTGGTAAAATGGATAGTGTTGAGGGTATCTGTGAATTCGAAGTCACTACTGAAGAAGATGCTTTTAACAAGCTCAGAAACGGTGAATTATATTCCGTAGTTCTTCTTCCTCCTAATTTCATAGATGGCATCATGAATGGTGACAATATTCCCGCAGAAGTTATTCTGCACCCCGACAGCGGCGCAGATTCAGTTCTTTTTGAAACTCTTGCTTCAGCTGCCGCTTATACTCTACGTACAGCACAGGCAGGAATTTATGCCGGAATCGATACATACCAATTCTATGAGCTTAACAAAAAATCGGTCAACAGAATTACTAATGATCTCAACGAAATATATATTGACATGGCACTTAGACGTTCCCTTATGTTTGAACCGGAGTCACTTAGTGCAACCGGCACTCTTTCCATCGGAACATTTTTTGCTTCAAGCGCCTTTATACTCCTGCTTCTTTTTTCAGGAATAGGATGTGCTGCATTCTATAAGAGCAATACATCATTCCTTTCCAAAACAATTAAGCGTCAGGGAATTAATTATTCAGCACAGATTATTCTCCAGGCACTTGCTATAAGTGTGTGCTATTTTGTTATATTTGCAATTCCATATCTTTTATATTCACATTTTATATTATATGCAGAATTGTTAACCACAATATTTATACATTTACCTATACTTTTTATTCTGATATTCGGAATATGCACGTTCATGCTTTTACTATTCAGAATATCCAAGAATCCACAGACCGGAACGCTTTTACTGTTCTTCGTTTCGGTAGTGCTAATTTTTCTGTCAGGTGGTATATTACCAAAGGCATTCTTACCGCTTGCAATCCAGAAAGCCATGCCTTTCCTGCCATCAACACATTGGCTGTCGCTCGCCTTTGACCTCTTTTCAGGCTCATTTACCGGCAGTGCACTTATATTGACATTACTTATATCCGTATTATTCATACTACTTAATTATATTTCTACACGATTGGAGAACCTATGAAAGAATATTTTCTTCACTCATTTTTATTTTTGAAAAAACAACTTACAAACAGAATATTCATATGTTTTCTGATACTGCTTCCGCTATGCCTTTATTTTGCGCAGGCATATATGAACAAGAAAGCCGAGGACTCCGCCATTCCTGTAGGCTATTATCTTGATTTCACGGATGAAACGGTATCGAAAGACCTGATTCTTTCACTTACCGAAGTAAGCGGACGACTTAATTTTATCAACTATTCTGATGTTGATACGATGATAAATGATACAGCCGGTGCTAAGCTTGAATGTTCATACATATTTACCGAAGGCATCATCGATAATATCACTAATGGCAAGATACGAGATATTGTAATCGCCTACAAATCTCCTCAGTCTGTAGTCAATGACATGATTGACGAGTTAGTATTCGCAGCCGTATTCAGAGTTGCCGGCGATGATATTCTTTATCACTATGCCAAAGAGAATGATCATGTATACAGCAGTATCGTAGAAACTAAAGAGATGCTTGATAGACTTTCGCTTGAATTCGATAATCAATTTAAGTACGGCAATACTTTTAGCATTGATTTTAAGGTATTCGACGAGAATTCCTTAAGTCTTGACGAATCCCAATCCATAGAAACGCTTGGCAAACCACTCCCGATACATGGCATAATCGGCATATTCTTATTTCTGTGCCTCCTGCTTTCATGTAATGATTATATAAGCGAAAAAGAAAAGGGGACCCTTTGTAAACTTAGTTTCATAAAGAAAATAAGAATTTCCTCATGTATTATGCACAGTTGGTTGCTTCCGGCAGTTATATCTTCACTTATTAGTATTATTTTACTGAACGGATTTATGAATATCACTACCGAACTAATCAGTATTCTTATATATTATATTTTGCTTATTATGTTCGGAATTTTCCTTAATATAGTAATAAACAAAGGGATAATCATGACAGCCCTTATTCCGTTACTAATTATAGGTTGTCTGATATTTACTCCGATAATACTGGATATAAGCCAGTTTGTACCTGTTGCAGGCTTTGTTGAGAAATTATTCTTGCCGTATTATTATATATCCTTGTTTTAGTAATCGGATATATCTCTTACCACAGATAAATAAAAAAACGCTGAGGTCGGTTCATAACGACCTCAGCGTTTTTTTATAACCTTTTTTTCCTATATCTTTTCCTGTAATATTTAGTAATCAAAACTTGCGTCAGCAAAAACATTTGGAACATCTAAAGGCAGTTCTTCTTCACTAAAGAATTTAAAGTTAAGATTTGTATATATAGGATTCTGAAATAATATTTCTACATTTATACCTTCTTGAACTCCTATAATATACAACTCATCATTATTCTTTTCATTATAACTCATATAATTAAGATGAACAGGTGGATGTTCGCTCATGTTCATTGAATCAATTGCAAGAATCATAAGAGTATTATCTTTAGTCTCATCACTACCTAAAACTAATCTTGGCTCATTAATAATTTCAGATAATGATTTATATTTATATATCGGATAATCAGTATTGCTTACATATTTATTTCCATAATCTCTACAATTAGCGATTATTCTTGTCAAATCAAATACATAATAATATCCATCTTCATAGACATAGTTGAAAACGTGACCTACACCGAATCCACAAACGTATATGAATCCGAGTTTTTCATAGTCATTCTGTAAGAAATATGCTGCAAAGTTAGATATATCGCAACATACTCCTTTTTCTAATTCCATTACAGATTGACCGTCTAATGCCCAAGTCCATTTAGAATTAGTTGCAATGATCGGAAATGAAGAATCATATTTAATTCTCCTATCCTTACATAACCACATTAAATCTTCAACTGTTTTTACTTGAAGTTTTATCTTTTCAACCCAACCATCTCTTCTGATTGAATCCTGATATTGTGGGATATAAAACTCATCATGCAATGAAGTACTCTTAGGATCTACTCCATCATTCACGGTAGTGCAATAAATTGAGAATGTATCTTTAACATTACCGTTAGAATCCAAACAAACAATTTCACATAACCCTTCATCAAGAGCAGTCACAACACCATTCTGAGCTACAACTGCAATATTGGTATCTGAAGAGAACCATTCCGTACCTGAAGAAGTAAATGTTCTGGTAGTTCCCAAATATACAGGAAGTCGTCCCGATACATCTACCTGAGAAGTAAATGAAGTATTATAATCTGAAATAGTATCCACTTTTTTATCAGTTAATGGTTCTGTTTTAGTGACATATACTTTTTCAGTCTTAATAACTTCTTTAATTACTTCTTTTTCTACAATAGATGTTTCAGTAATATAAATCTCAGTAGGAACTTCCACTATCTTTTCGACAACGGACGTTTCCGTGACATATATTTCTGTTGGAACCTCTACTATCTTCTCGACAATAACTGTCTGCGGTTCTGCTGTAGAAGTAATTGCATCCGCAGCTTTAGGTTGACTTCCGCAACCGTTCAAGTAAAATATCCCTAATAAAACACTACTAACAAGTGCTAATGAGACTGATTTTGCCCTTTTTTTCATATACTCTCCTCCATTAATTATATATTTTAAAATCTAAAAACTAATCATATTTTCATAATATCATATAGCTTTTCTTTTTTCTTCTGCTGTCAGCGCAAGTTTTGATTAATAAAATAATAAAGAACTATCTGTATTTTATATATTATAAAACACAGATAGTTCTTTATCATTACATTATGAGTGAAGGTTCCCTAAATTCTCAACTTGCTTCCTTTACCGTCTCTCTTTGCAAGCTTAATTCTGGATACCGCAATCTCATTACCCTTATGAATAATGGAATTACCATTCTTTTTATCTACTACAAAACCGCCTTCAAGAACATCTTTAGGATCAAGCTTAATACATCTTACTCCAATAGCTGTCTTTTTCTTTTCAGGCACTTCGGCAACATCAAATCTAAGGTAATATCCTGATTTGCTAATCAATATCACTTCATAATTGTTATCCGGAGTAATGAGGCTTACATTAACGAGCTTAGCACCTTCATTAACCTTAGTAGCCGCAATAGTCTTTCTTGAAACATCAAATTCTGCTGTATCAACTACCTTAGCCATACCATCATCCGCTATAAAGATAAGCTTATTGGATTTCATGTTACCAAGTGCGAACATACCAACTATACTCTCATCTTTACTTGAGTAATTACAAAGATTATCAACCGGCTGTCCTTTATCCTTTGTTTTGCCCATAGGAACATCCATAACCTTAAGCTGATGCATATTTCCAATATCCGTAAAAATACAAATCTTATCTGTATTCATACAGGTAAATACATACTTATTCTCTGCATCAACAGTTTCCTTATTACGCTCATAAAGTCCGAGGTCGATTGTCTTTGAATATCCAAAACGGTCCATAGCAAACACAACCTCTTGCTCCTTTACAGGTTCTTCCTCGTATACTGCTTCAACACCATTTTCTATAATGGTCTTTCTCGGAAGTGCAAATTCCTTCTTAATAAGCATAAGGTCTTTCTTAATAACTGCAAGCATGGATGAATAATTCTCAAGTATATCATTATATTTCTCGATATTCTTAAGTATCTCAGCATATTCCTTGGTAAGTGCTTCAATCTCAAGTCCAACCAACTTCTGTAATCTAAGTTCAAGAATCGCTGTTGCCTGTCTTTCTGTGAAGCATAACTTCTTAGCTTCCTTCTCAGATGTCTCAGTCTTAAACTTAATACCATCTGTAGCTCCTGTCATAAGACAATTCTTTACTTCCTTAACAGAACGGCTTCCTCTGATAATCTCTATAATCAAATCAAGAACATCATATGCCGCAATAAGGCCTTCTCTTACTTCTTTTTTCTCAAGCTCACGTTCTAAAAGATAGCTATACTTTCTGGACGCCAAATCAATCTGGAAATCAAGATGGTGTGCCATGATATCTCTAAGAGAAAGCTTCTCCGGCTTACCATCCACGATTGCAAGCATATTTACGCCAAAAGTGTCCTCAAGCTTAGTCTTCTTGTAAAGAAGATTAATTATCTTATCTGCATCAGCATTTTTCTTAAGCTCAAGTACAATACGCATTCCTTCCTTGGAGCTCTCATTTGAAATATCGACGATATCTGTTGTCTTCTTGGTTTCTACAAGCATCGCGATATCTGATAAAAGCTTAGGAAGATTGGAACCGATTATTGTATACGGAATCTCGCTTATAATAATCTTATCCTTATCAGTCTTTTTGGCACCGCGTTCAACAGTAACCTTACCTCTTATTTTAATCTTACCGCTACCTGTTTCGTATATTTC
>JAFTJD010000086.1 GCA_017456585.1 Lachnospiraceae bacterium | reverse complement strand
TAATTTCGCCGTGGCTCTTCTATTTTTTACCTACTGACCAACACTTTCTCTTGCTCCAGTAGGTAATTTCGCCGTGGCTTCTCCATTTTTTACCTACTGAGCAACGCTTTCTCTCGCTCCAATAGGTAATTTCGCCGTGGTTCCTCTATTTTTTACCTACTGAGCAACGCTTTCTCACACTCCAGTAGGTAATTTCGCAGTGGCTCATCTATTTTTCACCTACTTAACAACACCTTCTCTCGCTCCAGTAGGTAATTTCGCCGTGGCTTTTCGTTGAATGATACACCATTTTGGGCGGGTCGTTCAGGCATGAAGGAAATGGTTAAGGAGACTGACGATTACACGATAATAGCGATACATAACCACCCTACAAGCTCGGTACCAAGCCTTAGTGACTTGATTTCTGCAAAAGAAAAGAAGTACAAGTATGGCATTGCTGCTGGTCATGATGGAAGCATATACAAATACTCTGTAATGGGAGACTTGAACGAGGCTACAGCTGACGGAGGTCTTGACTTATTGGAAAGAGCAAAGTATATTAGTGATGAAGAGGAACGCTCAACTATGCTCGATCGGGCATTGAGTATTCTGAAAGACAGCGAAGTGGAAATGGAGGTGCTTTGATGAGTAAGCAGGTAGTTGATGAAAAATACAATCAAATATGCGAAAAGCTTGGTTTCGTACCGTCAGAGTACAAGCCTGATGTACCGAGTTGTGAAGATGATTCGAGAGAAAATCCGTTTTCGGTATTGGAAACCAGCGAATTGTTATACCTGTTTGATAATGGATATATGACAGCGCAGGCAAACTAAATTACAGTATTTGAACGAGGGCATCCGCAAGGGTGCTTTTTTGTTGCCATAAAAAAAGAAAAACGCAATCGAAAATAGTTGCTATTTGAATTCGCAACTATTTTCGATTGCGTTTTCTTTTATTTATGTGTTTTGCCTGTTTTCTATACGTTCAGTAAGGAAGTCTAGTTCCTCCATTGTAAGACTTCTGAACGGACTTTCTCCTGTTTCATCCTCCGTCTTACACTCTGGTGGCTTGTATGTGTCCACATCAAAGCCAAGCTTTTCACATATAGATTCATAGGTTATCTTAGCCATTAGAACACCTCCAATTTCACTCCATTTTGAGACAACAATTCAATGACGTTCGTCATTCCTTCTACATCTCCATTATAGAACATGGTGTTTATTTTTGCAAGATAAGTTGAACGATACACCATTTTTGGTGGGTCGTTCAGGTACTATATTTTGTATTTTATCAAATTTTTCTTTCCATATGTAGTTTTACAATTAGACATTTTTTCTTGTACTGCCACTATAACATTATATGACAGTTCGTGCCAACCATTGTTTCCTGATAATCCTTTTCTCCTGTCACCATATAAATATTATTAAACTGCTTTTCAGTCAAACGCAGAAGTCTTACAACACCTGTTTTTGGAGCAAACTCCTCAATTCTGCGATAATGTTTTTCAGATGTTTTTCTATTTGGTACTATTCGCATATATACCTCAGGCGCAATACGAATATATCCGTCTTTTTGCAAAAACTTTCTAAGCTTACTATACTCAGTTTTCGTTCCCCACTTATCAGTTGGGCTAAGCATTACTAGCAATCTCACTCTGTTACCCCCTCCATATGCTCTACAGGAATAATAGTGAAAACAAAATTATAACTACGACTCAATAATCCCGAAAACAGCCAGCGTTGCGATAAGCATGATGAGTAACCCAAATCCTATGAAGAAGTAATTACCGAACTGAGACAAACCCTTTTCTTCATTAAGATATTTCTTTTCATCCATGATTTTGAAATAATATCTTGGCTTACTTTCTTCCCAATCCTCGTTTAACAATGCTTCCGTCATGGTATCCATAATGGTATCTAAAAGCTTGTTATCAGGAATTGGTTTGTAGGCAACCACCAACTCTTCTCCGTTAGCACATGCTCTTTTCTGATGGAATCTATCCCAGCTTCTCGCTCTATACTTAACTCCATCTATCAATATCTCTGCCTCATAGCAGTAGCCTTTATAATCCGAACTCGTTCCCATAGATATGGTTCCCGTGATGATTGCGGTTGTTTGTGGAAGTCCGCTCCACTCACTAATAGCTTTTCTTTTCCAATCCTTGTTACATATCATACGAATTCCTAATATCACAAAAAATACTCCAAGTATGTATGCTATAACTACTCCCGGTGTCACTCTAAGGACTCCTCTCTTGTCTAATTCATTTATTTACTGTACTTTCTGATAATTTTGAATATGTAAAACGATACAGCATTATTTATATTAAAAGGCAACCTATTTCTAGGTCACCTTTACTAATACCCTTAAATTTCTATTAAACTGAAATCTATTTCCAGATCTTCATAGATTCCAACCTTTACCTTTTCAAATCCATAAAGAGAAGTTTTGTTTTCTTCCTCATAATTATATACTTGGACTGTCTTTGTCTTTGGATCTACAATCCAATATTCTCTTACCCCAACCGTTTCGTATAACCTTCTCTTCCTTACCATGTCATTATGTGCTGTCCCCGAGGAAAGTACCTCTATAATCCAATCCGGTGCGTCATGACATCCTTTGCTGTCAAGTTTATTTTTGTCGCAGATTACAGATATATCCGGTTCTACATATACTGTATCGTTTTTCAAAAAAACTGCAAATGGTGACGGATAAACTTTACAGTCTCCGCCTTTTTCTTTGATGTAATTCTTAATTATGGTTGTTAATTCTACGATTATCTCTTGATGCTCTCTTGATGGTGCCGCCAAATTATATATCTGCCCATCAATTAGTTCTGCTCGAACACCTTCTGGCAAATTATAAATGTCTTGAATCGTTGGTAACTTTGACGCCTCCATACCTTACACCTCCCTTTTTATTATATCATACCTTTTTTTTGTGAGCAATAGGGAGAGTTCCCTTATACAAGAGTTCTCTCTCCATTATGTTGAACGATACACCATTTTTGGCGGGTCGTTCAGGCGGACCGTATGAAGAAACCACTACAAAGCCAGAGTCTGAAAATTCCGTCCCGGACGAAGAGATGAGCAACGATGAGTATTCAGCCTTGCTATCAAAGCTGAACGAGGATATTTACGCTCAAAGCGTCTTATTATCAAACCTCGGAAAATACATAAACAGTTGGTGGAAATCCTTCGAAAGCGTCGGCGGAACCTTTACAACAGAAAAGGCGATGGCCTCGGCCTACGAATGGCTTGAAAAAAATTCAGACTACACTGAGGCGGACATCACAAAAAATCACAGCGATATACAGGCAACCTACAAGAAATTTATTCAAACAGACAACAACGACCGCCTACTGTTAGATGTTGCGGAACGCCTCAAACAGCAGTACACAAACTATACCGAATATTTCTCACTTGTTACCACACCGGGCGGAGATAGAAACTCATTCGTTGCGGACTACAACAAGTATACCCAAAATATATCGTCTTCCTATGAAACGATAGGAGGCTTGCTCGAATGACGGCTATTGAACTTAACAGAAAAGGTTTTAAGAGCCGAGGGATACTGACCGAAAAAGAAGTTGATGAGGCGGTGTGAGAACACCCAGAGGTAACGCCCCACCAAATCATCGAGCGGGTCATACGTGGAAAATCGCAACAGAAACTAGCAATATGCGTTTATATACCCTCAACAGTATTTTGATGTATACAGTATCGCCACAGAAGGCCGCGAAAAAACAACAACACTAAAAGCAGAGATAGAACGGCTCGCTCGCTATATTGGTAAGAATTTTACAAAAACAGATAGAAACCGCCCCGGACTGGGCGGTTTTCTCTATTCTACGAAAAAATTTGTATTTTACCAAGTTTTTCATTCCATATATAGCTTTACAATCAGATATATTTTTCTTGTACTGCCACTATAACATTATATGACAGTTTTTTCCAACCGTCTTTTCCTGGTAATCTTTCTCCCCTGTTACCATATAAATATTATTAAACTGCTTTTCAGTCAAACGCAGAAGTCTTACAACTCCTGTTTCAGGAGCATACTCTTCTATCCTGCGATAATGTTTTTCAGATGCTTTTCTATTCGGTACTATTCGAATATATACCTCGGGTGCAATACGAATATATCCGTCTTTTTGTAGAAACTTTTTCAATCTGCTATACTCAGTTTTCGTTCTCCACTTATCAGTTGGACTAAGTATTACCATCAATCTCACTCTGTTATCCCCTCCGTATACTCCCAAATACTTAGTTTACCATTCACTGGTATTGGCTCAATTCTTTCCACATTCTCTAATTTAAAACCATAGCCTTCCCATTCAGTATGTTTGATAATGCTTGAATAAACCGAAGGATTTTTCTCAGATAAGACCACCCTGAATTCATCATCAACCTTTATACAATCCGACAAATTAACCTTTGCGATAATGCATCCACTTGGATACTCAAGGCCATACCCTGCAAACTTTTTCATTGCCTTTTTATCTATACCTTTTCCGGCATGAATCCAAAGCTCACCTCTATATCTTGTCTTCCATGTTCTAAATTCATATTCCTTTATGCCGGCTGCAATCATTGATGCAAATGGTTGTTTTATTGTAATAACTTTCATTTTTTCACCTCTGGCAGTCCGCTCTAGGCTATCTTAACCGGTGCATTGGGTATCTTTCCACTTGTCACATCCTGCAAAATCTTCAATAAATCAGGTGTAAAAAACTCGTCACCTGACTGTCGTATTTCCTCAGCAGACCACCACTTACCTTCTGACATTCTCTCATTCTCACTCTCTGTCCAATTACAATACGAAAACTCTTTTTCATCAAGATACACAAGGAAAAATTTCTCCTCACTTAATATCCTTTCACCATTTTTCAATATGTATATCGGATTCCTATAATAAATCTGCATATATTCCTGATTCAGTTCTACTCCAAGTTCTTCAAACAGTTCTCTTCCAAGTGCATCATCAAAAGATTCACCTTCTTCCAAGCTTCCACCCGGAGTAATCCATATAGCACTATTTTTCTGCAAATAATCAAACTTATACCGAAACAAGAATATCTCATTATTCTTATTAATTACAATTGCTCTACTTGACTTTCTTATGTCCATTTGTATGCATACACCTGCCTTAAAATCATATAGAACCTTCTTACATTAGACAACATTATAAGCAATGTCTTAAGCAACATATCAGTTTTTTCCGTTCTCAAAACCACATAGCTTATTTTCATTCTTGTTTTTAAACATTTTAAACAAGACAACTTTCAAACCTATTTTAACATCCACTTAGATTTTTGCTGATTAGGCGAATCTGTATCGATTAATCCTGCTTTTTCCATAGATATCAATAGGTTTCTCATCTTATTTTCTTTTTGATTATCAGATAATGCATTAAGTAATTTATCCCATAGCAAATTTCGGATGTCTTTTTTACTAGCATACTTATATTGTCGTAAATACTCTACAATCAAGTCCTTATAATACTTATCATCAAATCCCCTATTCTTAATATAACCAGCACCATCATCAATACTCTTTGATGTCGAAGCAGATAAAGTCAATTATTTCACCTGCTTTCATTTAATTCCCCTTCTTCAAAAGACACACGGTTTCACAATGTGCGGCATTGCAGAACATATCAACCGCACATGCTTTTTCCACCTTATAGCCCTGTGCTGTAAGAATCTCTAAATCTCTCGCAAGACTGGTTGGCTTACAGGATATGTATACCATCCTGTCTACACCGTAGTTGATTATCTTCTGTAATGCCTTAGGGTGTATTCCGTCACGCGGTGGGTCAAGTACGATAAGGTCCGGCTTATCTTCTATTGTGTCAAGCATCTTAAGCACATCACCTGCTATGAATTCACAATTGGTAAGTCCGTTAAGCTCGGCATTTTTCTTCGCAGCCTCAACTGCTTCTTCTATAATCTCCACACCTACTACCTTCTTCGCTACCGGTGCAAGCATCTGTGCGATTGTACCGGTTCCGCTGTAAAGGTCAAAAATCAATTTATCCTTAGTCTCTCCCACATATGAACGCGCTGTTTCGTATAATACCTCTGCGCCAAGTGAATTAGTCTGGAAGAATGAGAATGGTGTAATCTTAAACTTAAGTCCCAAGAGCTCCTCGTAGAAATAATCCTGTCCATAGAGAAGAGTCGTCTCATCATTCTGAACAACGTCTGCGAGACTGTCATTAACTGTATGTAAGATTCCTACCATTTTTCCCTTAAGCTCAAGCTTAAGAAGCTTGTCCACATATTCACTAAGTCCAAGATACTGCTCCGCTGTCGGCAGATTCATCGTTGCCGCACCCTCATCTATCATATTTACATAATTGCTTGAAGTAACCAGATCCACTAATATCTCGCCTGTCTTAACCGCTTTTCTCACAAGAAGGTGTCTCAATGTACCTGTATGTCGCATCTTATGGTAATATGGTATGTTTCTCGCACCCATATGCTCTATCGTGCATCTGATAATCTTTCTGTAATCCTCATCCACAAGCTGACATTCATCAGCATTAACTATATCGTAGAAGCTGCCCTTCTTGTGCATTCCGAGCGCAAGAGGACCGTCCTTATATTCATCTCCAAAAGAGAACTCCATCTTATTGCGGTATTCCCACTGAGTCGGACTTCCCTTAATCCCTTCAAATGTATAATCACCGGCTACAGGGTCAAGAAGCGCCTTTACCTGTGAAGCCTTAAGCTTAAGCTGCTCCTCATACGGAAGAGTCTGATAGCTGCAACCGCCACATATACCGAATTTCGGACATTTGGGCTCTGCGGTTTCATTAGGGGCTTTCATGATAACTTCAAGAAGTCTGCCCTCGCACTTATCCTTTCTTGTCTTGGTAACCATGAATCTAACCTTCTGTCCTACTAAGACATCTTTCAAATGCACCTTCTTATCTTCGCCTTCAACACGCACGATACCCTTATTCGGAAAATCTACTCTCTCTACTATTCCTACGTATTCCTGTCCCTTTTTCACAGTCAATTAACCTCAACTTTCTACCTTATTGATGTTCATATCTATATATTCTCATTTACAACGTACAAACCTTATCTATATCTGTACTATTCTATACTTAATCCGCACAACGTATAAAGGCACAATTCAAAGCTACTGAACTGTGCCTTCTCACTTCTTCATTAATAATTACAGATCCTCGTCTTCGAAATCATCTTCAAAATCATCTTCGAAGTCGTCATCCTCGAAATCTTCAAGATAGTCAGGAGTCATATATCTGTATATTCCATAAATTATAGCAGCAATCGCAGCGATAGTTCCTATAACTGCCAATACACAAAGGACTCTATTGCTCTTCTTCTCTTCCTGCTCATTCTGATGTAATAACTCTCCGATCTTTGAAGCACTTATTAAATCATTAACTTTCATAAAAAACACTCCTTTCACTTCTATATTTTACTAACAGTATACCATATTATTCAAAATATTACTATTACATTTTATAGTTTTTTTAATTTTGCAAAGGATGCAAACATTTTCTTTATTCCAAACTTTTCGAAATTAACGGTTACTTCGTAATCTCTTCCGCCATCAGCAATATCCATAACCATTCCAACGCCGAATTTGATATGACTTACGGTATCTCCGATTTCATATTCAAGGTTGGCTGCTTTAGTGATGGTAGACCCCTTATATGCACTTAAGTCAGGCTTACCTCCCGGTATTCTGCCGTAGCTGTTGCCTGCCGTACGACCTGTGAAGCCCGCACCTGTTCCTGCACTTCCATAACCTCCGAAGCCCTTAGAGCCTCCATATCCGCTACCGCCCTGCGCCGCTGTAGCCTTCGCTACACCTCCGACAGCAGTATCCAGAAGTTGTACAGGAATCTCCTTAAGGAATCTTGACACCATGTTATATCTTGTCTCGCCTCTTAATGTACGCTGCTTAGCATAGGAAACAGTAAGATGCTCCATCGCACGGGTGATTCCAACGTAGCAAAGTCTTCGTTCCTCTTCAAGGTCAGTCTTATCATCAGAAGTAATCGCCATATAGCTTGGGAAAAGTCCGTCCTCCATACCTGCAAGATATACGAACGGGAATTCAAGCCCCTTGGCACTGTGGAGTGTCATAAGCACAACTCTGTTATCGGAATCCTCAAGACTATCTATGTCCGCTATAAGTGCAACCTCTTCTAAGAATCCTGCCAGTGTCGGCTCCTCTGCCTTTTCCTCGTAATCCTTCATCTTACTAACAAATTCTTCGATATTCTCTATACGTGCCTTAGCTTCCTCTGTTCCCTCTGCAACAAGCTCTGTCACATATCCGGTTGCTTCTATTATCTCTTCAAGTATCTCCGTAAGTGAGCATACCGGAAGGCTTGCACGAAGTCTGGATATAAGGTTCACAAATGGTGTAAGCTTAGCCACACCTCTTCCGATTCCCGGGATATCCTCAGCTACCCTAAGTGCCTCATAGAAACTCATGTCCTGCTGCAATGCATAATCCTGCACCCTGTCAACTGTAGTAAGTCCTATACCACGCTTCGGGACATTGATAATTCTTTTAACTGCTACATCATCTCTTGCACCATCAACGGTCTTAAGATAGGCAATGAGGTCCTTTATCTCTTTTCTCTGATAGAAGTTAACGCCTCCGACAACCTTGTATGGCAGATTCGCTCTTACAAACTGCTCCTCAAGTACACGGGACTGCGCATTGGTACGATAAAGCACTGCAAAATCACTGTACGGACGCATCTCATTACTCGAAAGGTGTTTAATATCCTTCACTATGCGTTCTGCCTCTTCATATGCATTTTCACAGGCAAACACAGCTACCTTGTCTCCGTCCTCCTGCTCTGTCCAGAGAGTCTTATCTTTTCTCCCCTTATTATTCTTAATAACGCTGTTGGCAGCATTAAGAATATTGGCATTGGAACGATAATTCTGTTCAAGGCGCACCACCTTTGTGTTGGGAAAGGTCTTTTCAAAGTCGAGAATATTGCGGATATTCGCACCTCTGAACTTATATATGGACTGGTCATCATCACCTACTACACAAAGATTCTTATATTTTCTCGCAAGAAGCTCGATAAGTCTAAACTGCACGGTGTTAGTATCCTGGTACTCATCAACCATGATATATCTGAATCTGTCCTGATGGTATTCAAGCACATCCGGATTATTAAGAAAAAGATTAACCGTGCTACACAAAAGATCATCAAAATCCATAGCATTATTCTTCTTAAGCTGCTTCTGATATTCTTTATATGCCCCAGCTATCTTTCTAAGGACGTAGTCCACACCGGCATTTATTTCAAACTCATCCGGCATAATCATTTCATCCTTAGCTGCTGATATCTGCGAAAGAATCGCTTTCTCGCTGATATTCTTAGTATCTATATTAAGACGCTTACATATTTCCTTCATAAGCGTCTTCTGGTCGTCACTGTCATAAATGGTAAAATTGGTATCATACCCTATTCGGTCTGCATATCTGCGGAGAATTCGCACACAAGTAGAATGGAACGTAGCCACCCATATGCTCTCTGCTCCGAACTGTACCAGCCTGTCGACACGGTCACGCATCTCCTCGGCTGCCTTATTAGTAAAGGTAATCGCCATGATATTCCACGGATTAACCTCTTTCTCTTCTATAAGATATGTAATTCTATGTGTAAGAACTCTTGTCTTACCCGAACCTGCCCCTGCCAGTATCAGAAGCGGCCCTTCCGTATGAAGGACCGCCTCTTGCTGACTGGCATTTAACGTATCATAAATGCTCATTAATTTCTCCAATCTAAACTAACTTCTTACCGCAGTTGCCACAGAAATTAGCTCCGTTCGTCTTTGCTCCACAATCCGGACAGAAATTCGGAACTGCCGAATTGCCTGTCTGAGTTGGCTGTGCCTGCTGATTACCGCTCATGCTGTTAACCATCTGCTGTCCCATCATCATGCCCATCTGCATGCCTGCCATACTCTGTGCCATGTTGCCCATAGCATTGCTGCCGCCATTCTCTGAGCCCATCGCACTTACAACGGTAACATCTCTGTATGTATTCATGTTACCTACCATTGAATGTGAAGCTACCTTCGTAATCATATCCTGAATTTCCTTAGGATAGCTTATACTCTGGATAGTCATGTCTGTAATACTTATACCGAGCTTAGTCATCTCCATGTCAAGGTCTTCTGCTATTCCTCTTGCAATAGCATCTGCCCTGCTCATAAGATTAGCCATATCGCTTGATTCTTTTACAATCCATTTCATGATAAGCTGGTCAAGCTTAGCCATTACTCTTTCTTTAACATCATCAACCGTAAATCTGTCCTTAATTCCGGCAATCTTATCAATAAGTGCCTGATGATCACTTATCTTACAGCTAAATGTACCGAATGCTCTTACCGGAATACCTCCCGGAAGATTATACTGCGGTGCAGGTATATTAATCTCGTTCTTGGTTCCCCATTTGATGGTAACCTCTTTCGTATTAATAAACAGCACTTCTGCACGGATACCGCTGTTAAAACCGAACTTAAAACCTTTAAGTGTTGAAAGAAATGGTATTATGTCTGATTCAACATCGAAGCTTCCTTCATCTCGGAATACGCCTTCTACCTTGCCATTATACATAAAAATCGCATCCTGGCCTGCTCTGATAATAAGGCGGCTTCCCTTCTTTATCTCATCATTATGCCATTTCCAGAAAAGAATATCGTCGCGATACTCTTCCCACTCAACTACATTAGAAAACTGACTGCTAAAAAATCCCATCTAAAGCTACCTCCACAATTAGTAAGTAGTATTATTTACCAAGCTTAGCCTTAAGTGCTGCTAATTCATCTTCTACAGCTACTGACGGTTCTTTGTCATATTTATCCTTTAAATCTTCAACAGATGCCTCTACTGTGCTGTTGTTAAGCTCTGCCATAGCGTTAGCCTTATCAAGCATTGCATTTGCCTTAGCTTCCATCTTATCGAATGCTGACATACTCTCAGCTGCACCCTTCATGCTTGCACCGAGCTCATTAATCTTCTCCTGAGCCTTAGCAACGCGAACCTTAGCCTTAATAGCATCTCTTCTTGCATTAAGGTCAGCCATATCCTTAACAAGCTTATCATGCATATCGCGCATCTTAGCTGTGTTAGCAACTGCAAGATCGTATGCTGTCTTCAAAGAAGCCTGCTTCTCTGCCATAGTTGCCTTTCTTGAAAGGAATTCACGTGCGTCATTATCATTACCTGCAAGAACTGCCTTCTCAGCATACTTCTGAAGCTTGTCAACCTCTTCAGTACACTCATCGAGCTCTCTCTTACAACGCTTCTCCTCCGCCATAATAGAAGCTGTCTCTGCTTTAACCTCCCCAAGATCCTTCTCAATATCTCTAAGATACTGATCAATCATCTTCTCCGGATCCTCAAATTTGTCGAGCATTGCATTAATATTAGCTGACATAATGTCTTTAAAACGTGATAAAATTCCCATTATCATAACCTCCTTAAAATTTATAGTGTCATTATACTCTAATCTTATATAAATGTCCATTATTTTATAGATAATTCACTTTTTATGACACCGTGCATATAATGAATCGTACATCAACATGGAGGTCTTTATGAGACGAAAAATTATTACATTTTTCCTTACACTCAGCCTTGTTCTTTCTCTCTGTCTTACCGGATGTAAGAAAGACAAAAACACAGATGCACTTACTCCGATAACACTTAACGAAGTAGCACATTCCATATTTTACGCTCCGCAATATGTAGCCATTGAGCTTGGCTATTTCGAGGAGGAAGGGCTTGATATCACTCTTGTAAACGGCGGTGGTGCCGACAAGGTAATGACTGCCCTCATTTCAGGCGACGCACAGATTGGTTTCATGGGTTCGGAGGCCTCAGTATATGTCTATAATGAAGGTTCTTCCGATTACGCAGTAAATTTCGCACAGCTTACACAGCGTGCAGGCAATTTCCTTGTTGGCAGGGTTGCCGATTCCTCTTTTGAATGGTCCAAATTAAAGGGCACAGAGGTTCTTGGCGGCAGAGCAGGCGGAATGCCTCAGATGGTATTCGAATATATATTGAAGAAAAATGGTATCGACCCGGCCAAAGACCTTACCATCGTTCAGAACATTAACTTTGGTCTGACCGCAGGTGCCTTCTCAAGCGGCCAGGGCGACTATACTGTCGAATTCGAACCATATGCCACAGCTCTTGAGATGGAAGGCAAGGGTTATGTTGTTGCCTCTCTCGGCGTTGACAGCGGTTATGTTCCTTATACTGCTTACTGTGCAAAAAAGAGTTATCTTGCAGCCAATCCTGAAGTAATCCAGAGCTTCACGAATGCAATTCAAAGAGGTATTGATTATGTTAATTCTCATACTGCCGAAGAGATTGCAGAGGTAATCGCCCCACAGTTTGCAGAAACCGACCTTAAATCTCTTACAACTATCGTTTCAAGATATAAGGAACAGGGCAGCTGGAAGGAGGATACTATCTTTACCGAGGAGAGCTTCGACCTTTTACAGGATATCCTCATCGAAGCCGGAGAACTCGATAAAAAAGTGCCTTATTCAGACCTTATCGTAACAGATTATTCCAAAAAAGCTCTTTCTTTAGAGAGCAATTAGTGATATACTGTTCATAAAGGGCTTTTGCCCTTTATGAGCAGTAATTATCACTATTTTTTTACATAACGGAGGTAATTCATGGGAGAGGTTACAACTAAATCAAAAGGCAGTTTTATTTATCTTAATAATCAGCCTGTCACAGAAGTCGCTTTGTTACTTTCCGGCAAAGTCAATGTAATTAAAGGGAATAATTCCTTTAGCATAGGTCAGGGTGAATTAATAGGTTTATTTGACTTAATGAATGAAAACTACGAGTACTCATATGTTGCGGCAGAAGATATCACTATGTTTCCAATCGAGGTTTCTGCTACTCCTGAGACATTCCTTGAGGCTATTGACTCTAACAAAGAATATCGTGGCAGTATCATTATAGCTATCGCTAAATACTTCTCATATCTTTATATGCAGAACAAGAAGCTGTATGATTTTGCGACTAATATTACTACTTTTATTACTGAGAAGCAGTCACTTCTTTTTAAGATTTGTAAGAACAATCTTTTACCGACTGCCGAGATTAGTGAGCTTCCTATAGACAGTCTTACTCTTCCGGCAAGCGACATTTCACCTGAGATAGTGGCTTACTATAATAATTTATCCAAGATAAGCAAGGCTTCAGCAGATAGCTTCTATGGTGAGAATTCTTATATTCCAACCTACCATTTCAGTGAAGCTTTCACCCTTTCTAAGAATATATATGAGACTATCAAATCCACTAATCATATAATCGAGATTATGCGTAATCTTATACTTAGCACAGAAGGTTCAACACTTTTTACATTGTTTATCAATATCTATAATGCACTTGGTTCACACAAGGATTCCGCTATCATTTTAGATGGTGCTAAATCTTTGTTCTCATATGCTAAGACCATCGGCACAAGTAGTGACCTTATTGCTGATGCACAGGTTATCATTGAGAAACTTACCGGTGGTGAGGTAGCCGATATAACTGCACCTTCCGACGAAGAGAAGCTTAAGGCGTTCCTTGCATTTAAAGAAACAGCTACCAATACTCTGGACAAGCTTATAGGCTATTCAGATATTCCCGAGGAATATATCAAGCCTTTCAGGGATGCGGTTATAGCTTTTCGTGGTCTTAAGAACAAAAATGCTTCAACTGATAATGTTGTCCTTATACGTAAAACTATCGCCAAATATTTTTATCAATTATACGAAGCTATATTTTTTAAATACGTTAACACGGGAGCTAAGAATCCTTTAATTGATTTATTCCTCAACACTTGTTTTGTTGATGAATCTCTTGTGACTGAAGATCAGCTTAGAGAACTTTTTGAACTTGACTTTGGTTCTCCGGATAATGATTTCCATGTATATACCTTATACGAATGGCTTGTGGAGATATATAGGGGCAATCAGGAGCCATCAAGAAATGAATTTGACATGGACTATGCTGCAATGTTACGTGAACGTAAGCGTACAGAGAAGCTTAGTGATAAAGAAATCGCCACACTCGCTGCCGACAAGGTAGCCAAGACCAAATACGAAATCCAGAACTTCTTCCGTTCTACTCATCGTATTACATGTGGTCAGATAGTTGGTTTCTGTCCGATTCTTTATAGTGAATATAGCGATGACCATTTCTCATCATTATTACTTTCCAAGAATCGAATAAGCAAGCTATTCGAGCAGTATAGTAACCTTGATTTCTCATGTTTATACAGAGTTGTTCCTTATGAGATTAACCGTTACGGACTTGGTAAAGAATATGTTCAGTGCAGAGTAACTCCTAACATTATTCTTAACCCTATCGTTGGTCAGAAGGGTATATTATGGCAGGAAATCGCCGGAGCCAAGAGAGATACGGCTGCGAGATTTGCTTTTCCGCTCTTCTTCAGAGGAGATATTAACAGCACTATCCTCTACACTCTCGGATGCTATCGTTGGGAGCTTTGTAAAACTATCGAAGGTATCCACTGGAATGACCTCCAGCAGCCTTCCCTTACTTCAGAGTTCTATGATTATATATCTTTCTACAAGAAGAATTCTAATCTTTCACCTGAAGCTAAGGAAAAGATTAAGAACATGCTTACGAAATGTCATAACAATATGCGTGATGTATTTG
Source organism: Lachnospiraceae bacterium (assembly GCA_017456585.1). GTDB lineage: Bacteria > Bacillota > Clostridia > Lachnospirales > Lachnospiraceae > SIG300. The sequence continues at coordinate 2,502 of JAFTJD010000086.1, read as the reverse complement.
CGACAGAATATGTAACCTACATGCTGTATGAGTCTACCGGTGCTTCCAGACTTAACCGTATTTGTAGAAATATTCTTTTTAAATACTGTCCTTTCAATGCAGAGACACGCAAGGTTCTTACATCAAACCCTAACTACAGAGACATGATTGACCTATATGTCAAGAATTGTTCAGGTAAGTTACGACGAATCAACTCTGTCATGAACCTTATACTTAATGGTGGCGGACGCATTCCTCCTGAGTTCGAGGTTAATCGTGATTTTTACAGTCTCTAACCTTGACATTTATATCTGCTTTGATATAATTACAAAGATAATTGACCTAGAATTAAGACACTATATATAAGAAACGGAGATTTTTTATGATTAATAAACGTATAAGACCGGACGAGCGTCCTGTTTTTCCAAAACGTGCTATCGTAACAGCAGGTATGCCTTATGGAAACAAAACTCTTCACTTTGGACATGTAGGCGGTATGTTCCTTCACGCAGATACATTCGCAAGATTTCTTCGTGACCGCATCGGCAAAGAGAACGTAATATTTGTTTCCGGTACAGACTGCTATGGTTCTCCTATTATCGAGGCTTATCGTAAGCTTAAGGAGGATGGTTTCGAGGGTACTATCGAAGATTATGTAATGGGTAATCACACCAATCAGAAAGAGACTCTTGAGAACTACGAAATCGGTCTTAACCTTTTCGGTGCTTCTGCATTCGGTGCAACAGGCGAGAAGCATAAAGAAGTATCTAATTGGGTATTCGAGAAACTTTATAACAATGGTTGGCTTGAGAAGCTTTCTACTCCTCAATTCTTCGACCCTGACAAGCAGGTACTTCTTAACGGACGTCAGGTTGTAGGACGCTGTCCTATAGAGGGTTGTTGTTCTGAGAAAGCTTACGCAGACGAATGTGCTCTCGGACATCAGTATATGCCTACCGACCTCATCGACCCTATAAGTACTCTTTCAGGGAAGAAACCTCTCATTAAAGAAGTTACTAACTGGTATTTCAAGCTTGATAAATGTACTGAGTTAATGATTGAAGAGGTGGCACGTCTTCGTGCTAATACTAATACTCGTAAATATCAGCTTAATACAATAGATGAATTCTTAAAACCACCGTACATTTATGTACAGCGTAAGAATATAGAAGATCTTGATGCATTACAGGCCAAGTTACGTGAGCACGAGATAATTGACGAGCCAAAGAAGCCTTCCATCACATTCGTATTTAAGGATCTTGATGGCAGAGACAAGGCACGTGCAGTACTTGACAGTATGAACATACGCTATCGTACAGGTAAGACTCTTGTTCCTTTCCGTCTCTCCGGTAATATCGACTGGGGTGTTCCGGTTCCTGATAAGGATGACATGAAGGATCTCACCTTCTGGGTATGGCCTGAGTCATTATGGGCTCCTATCTCCTTCTCAAGAACATACCTTGAAAGCAACGGTGCTCCGGCAGACGAATGGAAGAAATGGTGGGATGATGATGACGCTTGCGTGTATCAGTTCATCGGCGAGGATAATATTTACTTCTACGGAATCGCAGAAATGGCGATGGCTGTAGGCTTAAAATATAACATCAACGAAGAACCTGACCTTGATAAGGTTCATCTTCCGCACCTCGTTGCCAACAACCATGTATTGTTCATGGATAAGAAAGCAAGTAGCAGCTCCGAGATTAAGCCGCCTATGGCAGCTGAACTTCTCGAGTACTACACAGCTGAACAGCTTAGAATGCATTTCTTAAGTCTTGGGCTTTCAACCAAGAGCGTTGGCTTCAAGCCACAGGTATATATGCCTGAAGAAGAACGTCAGGGACAGGATACAGTATTAAAAGAGGGTAATCTTCTTACTAATGTATTCAATCGTCTCGTTCGTTCATGCTTCTATTCTATCCAGCAGTATTATGACTGCAAGATACCTGAAGGAACTGTTGACGAGAAGATAATCTCCATCGCTAAAGATGCTGTTCTCGAATATGAGAGACATATGTATAACCATGACTTCCATCGTATTACTTATGTTCTCGACAGCTTTATCCGCGAGATTAATAAGCATTGGGTTAACAACATAAAGATTGCTGAGAATTCAGATAATGATGCTCTCCGTAAGCAGATTATTATCGACTGCTTCTACGGAATCAAGGTTATCTCTACTCTCCTTCATCCTATTGCACCTGCAGGCTGCGAGATGGTACGTGAATATCTTAATGTTGACGAAAGATTATGGAGCTGGGATTATATCCTTGAACCTCTTACAACACTTATGAATGAGAATCACGAATTCAAGTTCTTAGAGCCTAAGGTAGACTTCTTCAAGAAGCTTGACTGCCAGTTCGGTTCTAACGAGTAAATATCCGTTAAGACTCTCGGAAGCGTCAGCACCTATGTCTTTTAGTTAATACGATACTGTAATTTACACATATGATAGATGATGTATTTCCGTTAAGACTGTTGAAAAACGTCAGCACTTAACGAAGAAAATGAGGAGTAATGCAT
>JAFTJD010000085.1 GCA_017456585.1 Lachnospiraceae bacterium | reverse complement strand
GCTTAACAACAGACTGGCACGGAAGGTTTTCTTTGCATGCCTGGAAATATGATTTTTTAATCCAAACATTAAAATCCCCACAAACGCAGTAATGGGGCGGGATTCACAAGAATCCCACCCCAACTATTGACAAAGAACCGATATAAAAATAATGCTAAGCCATTGTAGATTCAATGACTTAGCATTATCAAAAATCATATTTACTAAAATGTTCTTACAGCAACTGTAGTAATATTATCCGTCTCCGCTCTTAGCTTGTTTAATTCTACGAGCTCATCAAGATTAACTTTCATACCTTGAACATCGAGCATAACATTAGGATTAAGCTTAGCATGAATCTCTTCTTCTGTTATCTCATGTCTAAAACCATCACTACAAAGCATATATACGGCATTAGTTTTGGTTTCACCAAAGAACATATCCGGGTATACATCCTTAGATGCACCTATACATTGTAAAAGAATACTACGTCTTGAGTCGGTCTCAGCCTCTTCTTTAGTAAGCTTTCCTTGTTCAACCTCACGTGCAACAAGTGTCTGATCTCTGGTGATGACTCTTATATTATCAACAGTAATCTCATATGCTCTGGTATCACCTACATTAATAATATAATATCGCTTCTCAGTAAGAAGAATGGCTGTAAGTGTTGTTCCCATACTAACACCATTTGCCTGTCCGTATGCCTTGATTTTCTCGTTATAATCGACTGCTATCTTTTCCCACTCACTACGAATAACCGAATCTTGAATTACACTCTCACACAAGAACGGAAGTCTGTTGTCAACCCATTCACAAAATGCATTCACAAGAACAGCACTTGCAACTTCACCCATTGACAAACCTCCCATGCCATCGCATAGAATAGCAAAAACAATCTTCCCCTGACATGTGTCAAATACTCGAACTTTATAGCTATCCTGATTTACATTTTTAGTTAGTCCAATATCCGTTGTTGCCGAAACTATAAAATCCATCTATCTCCCACCTTTCATCAAGAGCAATTCGTCCGATGCTAGTTCTCATAAAGTTTAAAATCAAATTCTTCATTCGCTAACTTTATCTTATCCCCATCATGTATCGGAGTCTCAAGATTACTCTGAATCATTGCACCATTAACAAATGTATGATTGGTAGAATTAGTATCAACAATAAAATACTCATTGCCTCGAATCAATATATCTGCATGAGCACGACTTATCGCCTGATTGTCCGCCATACAGTAATCAGCATATGTCTTCTCTTTTCCCATATGGAAAACGCCTTTATTTATGTAAATCTTCTCATTATTCTTAATACGAATGAGATGCGGAACTACAGGTCTGTCAAAATTCTGGAAATTGAGCATAGTTGTATCAGGTACAGATGCTCCACCTCCAAGAACCATTGTCTCACCAAAATTCATAGCATGTCCCTGTGCCGGCATATTAGGTACATTTACCGGCTGGTTAACCGGAGCCTGTTGTATCGGTGCTGCAGCAGGCACAGGTGCTTTCTGCTGTATAGGTTGCTGTGGTACAGGTGCCGCTGCTGATTTTGCAGCCTTGGCTGCTGCTTTAGCTTCTGCCTTAGAAAGCTTAGCCGGTTGTTGAGGTGTTGGCGGTACAACCTGCTGATTTGCCTGTGGTACAGGTGCCTGTCCCGGAACTGCAAAGCCAAAATTACCTGCCGGTGCTGCCATCGGTGGCGGTGTTGGTACTGCTGCTGCCTTTGGCGGTACTTGTGCCTGAGGAATAGGTGCCTGAGCTACTGGCGGTTGCTGTACCGGTGCACTAGCTTTATTCTTATTCTTTTTATTAGCTTTCTGCTCTTTATATAAAGCTGCATTCTCTTTATTATAATGTTGCATAAGATACATCCAGCTCATACCTTTATCATCACCTGCCGGTGCATTACCAGGTGTATTTGGCTGATTAGCCGGAGGTACCGGTGCTACAGCAGGTGTAGGTGTCTTCTGCTGTACCGGAGCCTGTGCTACAGGCGGTGGTGTCACAGGTGGCTGTTGTACCGGTGCATTTTGTTGCACAGGCATGCCCTGTGGAATATTATTAACAGGCATAGCCTGCTGTGCTGTCATAGGTGCCTGTGCTGTTGCCGGTGCTGTGGCTACAGGTGCAGCCTGCATAGCCGGTGTTGCCACCGGTGGTACCGGTATCTGCTGCTGTTGCTGCTGATACTGAACAGGTGTTACTCCCGGTTGATTATTAGCTGTTATATCTTCAAGTACATTTTTAAATTCAGCAAACGAAAACATTGCTGTTGAATTAAGGTAATTAATAATTCTTGCAACATAATCGCAATTTTCTGTCTGATCAAACTGTGTGCTGAATATTATATTTCTAAAAAACGCCTTCATATCTATTGGCTGTGTCTCAGTATCAACTATCGGCAAACAGATTAAACTTGTCTCACATGAAGATACATCCGTATACATATAGTTTAAATCAAGAACAATTGAACCCATATCTAACATGTAATCTTCACATGCAAGCATAGCATCTGCTATACCATTAAACACACCCAAAAGACGTCTCTTATTAACTGTTCCTGCAAAAAACTGTGAAACAGATATTCTGGCTGAAATATTATATTTAAGATATTTCTTATCATTCATCTGCATAAATATTGCCTGTGATAAGCCCGGAATCTTATTATTTGTAATCATACCCATGCTCATACTATCCACGCAATCTTCTGCACCTATCTCATACACCAAATATGTATTGGCACCACTATTTTCGAAGGTAAACTTCTTATCCATAATACACCTCTCTACTTCCATAATTTTGAACAAGTTGTCTGTTCTACATCAACAACTCCGATATTACCAAGGTTAAAATCAAACTTAAGCTGATATTTAAGAACAATATAAAGCGTATCGTTTTCAATATATGATTCAGAAAAATCAATTCCGTCTATACCATCTACTACATTAAGATTTTCAAGATACGCATCAGCCTTTTCTTCATCCGCATCCCCGACAAGATATCCCATAAATCGAAGCCTTATAGTATTGGCAAGTTCTGTCTTTTTCTCGTCCTTTGCCTTTGTTATTTCTTCTTCGGTAGCTCCTTCTTTAACTTTCGCTTCATCGTACCAGCTATTCTCTGAAACAAATCCCGGGCTCTTGTTAGCAGAACCGAACAATTTTACTGCAAGATTCATAACAATCGAGCCAACATCTTCTACTTCAGACAATTTATCAGCAGTCTTGGATGTAAGATATGGGTCAAACGATAAGCTCTCAGATGCCTGCAATGCAGCATGCGCTGTTGCATTTTGTGCCATAAAGAACTTAAAAAAACTGGTCAGAAACAACATAATCATCATAAAAAGCACAAGAAATATGCATGCTTCAAGGGTAATAATACCTTTTTCTGATTTTCTTCTCATATTAGTACCCCCTATACTGATATCTGTATGTTGTAAGCTGCGAAGAACTCAACAGAGAAGGAAGCATTGGCTCAACCTTCACCTTAGCCTGAACTCCAAGCTGGGTGTAGGCTTTCCTAAGACTAAAGTCCATATCTTCTTCCTTTTCCTCGTACTTATTCTTATAATACTGTGTTCCTTCCATCTGCATTACATTCATAAGTCTTGATTTCATCTGGTCTTCATGAACAGTAAGCAACATTATCATGAAGCAGTATTCTCTATAATTAAATGAAGTTAATTTATCAAGATATCCACTTACAAGCTTACTACTTCCGGTTTCTTTTTTATCACCTGATTCCTTAGCTTTCTTTTTAGCTTCAGCTTCAGCTTTCTTAGTTTTATATGTTTCTTCATCAACATCTAGAGTATCTTTCCATTCTTTTTCAAGTTCCTCTTTTTCTTCTTTTGACAACTCTAATATCGAAAAGAAATCTGTAACAAGCTCCGGAATACCGCTAGGTGTAAAATACACTGTAGATGAATAGAACGGAACATCTTCACCATTAACAAGCATAAGTGTCTCAGCTAACGGTTCAAGAACAATAAACAATGCCATAACTACAGGATAAGCTATAGTCGTAGCACCGGCAATTGCCTGTACTTCTGTATTTGCAAAAATTGCAGGCAAATCAAGCACTAATCTTACCAAATATACTGCAACAAAGGCATATATCTGATTAGCAACCTCACTATAACTACCAAAAAGCATATATTCAAGTTCTGCGCCACAAAATGCATACTCATTACCGGTATCATTCTTCCTTGCATTAAAAGCACTAATTATCGCAAGGAATCCGTCTATAGGTCCAAGCCCCGTATTATCAATTTCGGCCAATGCCTCATCCGGCACCTTATTACCTGTCATATTCTTAAAACCATCATCGGTCCTACAATTAAGCATAAATGCCGAATATATTGAGTAATACAACCTTGTAGAAGTAAATAAGTCCCATATATTTCTAAAAATATCAAGGAAAAAGTCTAATAACGATGTAAAGAAATCAATTATACTTTTTATCGTATTTACTAATGACTCAAGTGCTTTAATAAACTTAAGATCCTTAACATTGTCTCCAAAATCAATCATGCTTTCAAACGCATCACAAGCATGATTAAACACAGCGATTAACCCTCCTTCTTGATCCTTTGTTCCGGGTAACCCACCAATTGTGTCATTATAATATTTCGTGTTTATATTCGCAGCCAAATCAGGATCAATAAGTCCTTTAACTTTAAACATAGATTCATAGAATGACTTTACTCCTTCTATAAATGCACTAAGAGTATCACCAGCCAATTCCTTAGCCTGATCATCAAGGAAATCTTGTATTTCACTTGACGTTAAATATCCGGAAATAGCTGTATTATGATATATACTACTCGAAATTTTATCACTGGAACCGTTGAGTGAATAGACATTTAATTCAGTCGTAGCTTTGTAAATGCCTTTTAACGCACCTATAACTGTTTTAATGACATCATCATTAAATCCTTTAGTTGCCTCATTCAAATCGCTTGTAACAGTATTTCCGTATTCTGTTGCTCCTTCTAAAACACCTTGTTGCACAGCAATACTCTGAACCTTACTTTGCTGTTCATCTCTCGCTTTTACTGCATCCTTATACTCCTGACTATTCTTATCTGTGCCATTTGTATCAAGTTCTTTTATCTTATCTTCACATTTAGTCAGTTTTTCTTTTTCGCCATCAAGATCATTTGCCATTTCGGTTGCCTTTGTTGCAAGACCATTAACATTCTCTATCAAATCATTTTGCGCAGAATCAAGTTCCGACATGGAAGTCCTGAATTCTCCAAGTTTTGTTATTATCGAATCCACTGTAGATGCATAATTTGACTTTGCTTCATCAGCCTTCTTCTGCAAGTCTTCTACCGCTTTATCATATTCTTTCTGAGCTTTTTCAAGTTCTTTTACTTTCTTATCACGTTCTTTATTTAAGGCCTTTATCTGGTCCTCTGTTTTACCGGTTGTGTTTACAGGCGGAACACTTGAAGGATCCGGTCTTTCTTCTCCGAGCTTATCTATAAGCGCATTAACTGCACTTGAAAACTTATTATAATTATCATTATATTCTGTTTTTAATTTATCTAATTCGTCAGCTATTTTCTTCAGGCTCTCAGCAGAATCAGCTATTCCTTTAACAGCTTCTACCGTTCCAGCTCCGGAATCTAATATAGATGCAAAATCACCTATATTTTTAAGCGATTCAAGCTGACTAATAAAATAATCAAGGTCAAGCATACTCATCAAAGTTGTAGGCGCATTCAGCTTACAATAATCAAGAATCTGACTATCCATAATTGCTTCTTCACTAAGTGCTAAAATACCGCTTGGTTTAAGAGATTCAACAGTATATGTATTTCCCATAACATTCTTATTAATCTCAAGACTTGCCTCAAAGACTTTCTCAACATCTATTTCTTGTGACAGAGCATATAAACCCCATCTATCTTGTAAAAACTGGTCATAATTAGCAAGTGTAGAGACAGATGAAACCGCCAGTGCTTCATCCATGATAGCAACCGCACTATTATATCTTCCTACCTCAACAAGCATCATTGCAATAGTAAGAAATGGTGTCATAAGAACAACTAAGAAAAGCGATATCGCACCTTTAACGCCATTAATATATCTAAACGGATTAAGCTTTTTAAGAAATTTCATAGCCATCCCCCTCTATTATTTATCAAAAAACTTTTTAATTACTGATATCACCGAATCAATTGCACCTATTACATCGCTATCCAATGAATCAAGACTTGTAAGACAATCAAGATAATCAACCGTATTCATATAATCCATTATATCCAGACACTCCGCGTATGCCGTAACTTCATACTTGGTTGTAGAATCGAATCCGAAAAACGAGAATATCTCTCCACCCGGAACCGCATATTCACCCTTAATTGTCACCTCTATATGTCTTCTTCCAAGCGAATCCGAATGTAAATCTACATCAAACTTCGGTTCAGATACATTCTGTGTAAATGTCGAATTAGCCAAACGCCAACCTGCGTATTCTTCAAGTCTGTCTTCTGCAATCGTTGTAAGATCATCCTTATAAAAGAAATATCGATAATCTCTTATAGCTGTAATCTTACTGTAATCATTGTTCGCATCGTATACGCTTCCGGTAAGAATATCTTCATCATCAACATCCGGATATCTGTATAGATACGCTATTCTCATCGCAGATTCATTTGCTATGGTCTGAAGATTCCATCTTTGAAACATTACGCAGAAAATCGCGAGCATGAAAAATAACATAGCGATAGTCACACCAAAAACAATAAGCGATTCTATCATTATTGCTCCGTTTTCATCACGCCTAAAGCCTTTTTTGAATTTCATATATATGTCCTTCTTTCTTATCTTCGGCATTACAAGAACCATTATTTACGGATATTAATTTTCAAAATAATACTTTAAAAATTGATATCCTTCTCCATTTGTACTAACGAGACATCTTTCAGCCGCATTAAAGTAATGCGCATCTGCATACTCGTAATCAATAATGACTTCAAATGAGCTGTTTATAAATCCCCACATCCCATCAGCATTACATACAGCTGCATATTTATTAGCAAAACTCTTTGCATTCGCAAACTTTGGTTCACATACAATATTTCCTTCTACATCAACAAATCCCCACTTATCACCTTTCTTATAGGCAATATAGGAACTATTAACACAGATATCCATATCATCAGCAGCAAAATCACCAATCTGTTCAAACTCAGCATTATACAAATGATACTTACCATTATTCTTAGCAATAACAATACCATTCTGATTATGGCATCCGTATAAATCTAATTTAACATCTTCAAAGCCTTTAAGCTTCTCTGTTTTTCCTTCTGTATCTACGATAACCCAATCTTCTCCTGTGTAAGCTACTGCTTCCTCACCATAGAAGCTACCTGCAATCTGATATTCGCCTTTTAAAGCTTTACCTTCAGCATTAATATATTTCCATACACCATCTACCTTTACAGGTAACAAATCAACTGTTTCATTATAATATCCGGCCTCTTCAACAGCCATATCAAATCTGCTTCTTGTAATTTCGCCGGCATCAAGTATACGGGTATCTATGTCATTGATATGTAATCCCTTACCATCATCATTAATAAGGCCTATATATTTATATTCATCTCTTATAACCTCTCCGGCATCACTAACTATAGACCATGTATTTCCATTATAAAGAGAAATATATCCATTAAGTGCTGTATTATAATCTTCATATACTTTGTATTCAAGCTTAGTCATATATAATAACTTATTGTACATCTTATCAAGCTTGTCACTTGTTACATCTTTATTAAGTGCACTCTTAGCTGTTTCATATGCACCCTTATAATTATCTGCATCAAGATATAACTCTATCTGTCTTTCCCAGAACATCTCATTCTCAGGGAATGCATTCGAAGCTAACTTCATATCCTCAAGATAGATATTTCTAACATATGCAATAGGTTCCTCGGCATACAATAAATCATATGCAACTTTCATATCTTCATAAATACTCTCACGGCTATTAAATTCAAGTGCTTTCTTATAATACTCAACTGCCTGCTCATATAAGCCCTTATCAACACTCTCTTCTGCTTTTGCAAGACATTCCTTATATTCTTTCTGATTCTTTGATACTCCCATAAAATAAGATAACCATGCGAGACCAAGAAGTCCTATCATAATAATCGGTACTATAATTTTAGATGCTTTCATATGTTATTCCCCTATCAAATTTATCATAAAGTCAAAAGACACATAGCCGCAAACCCCATATATATAAACGGTCCAAACGGAACGTGTGCCTTCATATTAATTTTCTTAAACGCAACCAAGGTCATGCTGATTATGATACAGCATATAAGACCTAACAACAAAGTGGTAAGTACTACATACATATCGCACATAAATCCAATTCCTGCAAGCAGTTTAACATCACCTGCACCTATACCACCCTTGGAAACTCTGTTGGCAATGAACAGAAACAATACAACAACCGCACAGCCTATAACTGAGCTTACAAACTGTTCCAGTGCCATATCAACAAATATTAATTCATATACCAGAATTACTAATCTTAATCCAAATAATGCTAACGGAATATAATTAGGTATTGCTCTAATCTTCCAATCCATAATCATGGCTCCGAGTACTGCCATGTAACATATTCCTATCTTAATCAGAGTCAAGATAGGACAATCTGATATCCAATATCCTATAAAACCTGAAAAAAGCGCTATACATATAATTATCATGCATATCGCCCTTGATGACAGCTTGTATGGTTGTACTTCTGTCTCAATATATTCTAAGGGCTGACCACTTTCTATTCTCTTATTAGTTGCTTTAATCATAAGAATACATGTCCCTACGGCAAGCAACGCATACAATATTGCTATAATTATCTCAAACAAAAAATATCATCCCTTCTTAATGTCTTCTGATTTAGTAACTAATTTGACAAAGATAATCCAGATAATCGTTGCCATAAAGGCAACGATTATCATATTATCATGCAAATATTAACGTCCTCCGCTCTTTGAGAAGAATGAACCGATATTGGTATCTACCCAGTTGATAATCTGATCCTTGAAAGCCAAGAATACACCTGCAAGTGCAAGAGCGATTCCTAAGAGTACAAGAATAGATATGAAGTTAGTATCACCTTTCTCGGTCTCTAAAAACTCCTGTGCATTTTTCTTTGCTTTGATTCCCAATAAGCTCATTTTCTTGATAAGTTCCATAATAGAACCTCCCTTCATAGTATATATATTTACACACTTATGTGTATAAATCAAAATGACATTGACTGCATTGCTGCAGATACGATAATCATAATAATTCCTGCAAAAGTTATACCAAGCGGAATTATTAATTTGCCGGCAGCCACTTCACCTGCCTGAAGTGAAAGCTGTCTCTTATGTGCCCATAACTCAGATGTCTGCGCAAGAAGGAAATCTGCCAACTCACTATTACCCTTCTCAATACCCTGAACAAGTGCACTTGTAAATTTCTTAATCTCAGTAGAATCTGATAATACGCCGAATTTATGTATGGCTGACATGTCCGATTCACCATTATTCATATATTCGCAGGCTTTCTTCATCAAATCGTAAAGAGGGCCTTCCTTACCATTAGCGATAAGGAACCATGCTTCACGAAGCACCATACCTGAATTAATAAGTAACGAAAGCTTAGAAACCATATTAGGAAATTCCGCAACACATGCCTCTCTTCTCTTAGCAACACTTTCCTTTGCTTTAGATAATGTAATATTCCATATCGCCATAACAAACAAAAGAACTATGCCGACAATCATAAATGAAGCATCTCCGCCTATGAGTGCCGCAAATGCAGTTCCTAAGGATACCACAAGCATAGCAAGTGTCAGAAACTGTGCCCATGCAAGAGCTGCATAATATTCATAGTAGATGTTGTCATATTCAAGTTTCATGCTTTTCTTAAGATTCTTCTCCATGTTGCCTCTGAGAGCAAATAATTTAGTATTGGCAAGCCCGAATCCGACAACATACAAATCTTTCATAGCATATTCTTTAGAATTAAGGTTCTCAACAAGTGAAGTATATTTACCACCCATCGCAAGGAACAGGATAAAAATCAATGTTGAAAGAGTGGCTATTATTAACAATATAATCTGCATCATAGTAACATCACTCCTTTATATCAACAATCTTATTGCCATATACATAAGCACCGATAAAAATGCCAATGGCAACCGTATTAACTAACACACCTGTTACCGTCGCAAAATTCTTTGCAAAGGTATCGTTTGTAAACTTAAGCATAGCTACAACGACTATAGGCATTATACTCATAACATTATGCTGCATCTTATTAGCGGTAAGCTTAGTTTCGATTTCATCTGCAATAGCCATTTTTTCGCTGATAACACTATGTGTTCTGTGAATTACAGAATTCATGTCACCGCCCTTACGATAACATACCGAGAATACATCCGCGAAACTTACTATATCTTCATTACCACTTCTGATACCGAAATTCTCGAGCATTACTTCAACATTAATGTTCTGCTTAATTCCGTTAATTATCTCATTAAGTTCAAGAACTATGTACTCATTCTCATTATATTGCATGCTCAAATCAGCCGCTGCTGATTCAAAAGCGTTCTGAACATTACTACCTGATGAAAATGATGCTGTTAAAGACTCAAGCATATCTCTGAATTGTTGTTTAATTCGTGCCTGTTTCTTCTTAAGACATCTCTGGTTGTATATTGGTAAAAAGAACTTCGTTGCAATAAGTCCAACCAATGTAAATGCTACTATGTTCGCAATATATGTCGCCGTAGTTGCTTCTCCGTCTACTTTAAATAATCCTGAATAAAATATAAGTCCGACAAAACCGCCAACAGCAAACATGATAAGCCCAACAAGTAATTTCTCTGCCGGTTTCATCTTATACACACAATAATTCGGCATAGGATTGTTAAGCGGCGAATTAATATATTCCGGTATTATAACCTTTTGTTTTTTAGCCATATCTTTATCTCCATTAAATATCTGTCTTTATACCCGATAATCTTAACTTAAAATCATTCTTAAGCGGATTCTCGGTTCGTTTAAGACTTCCTGATACTTTCTCTAATGTACTGTTCTCATCTTCTTCAAACACATATAACGGATTAACAATAATCTGTCCGTTCTCATAACCAACAATCTCAGCTATCTCCATCGTCTTTCTTGATTTATCTCTAAGTCTTGAAAGATGAATGATAATATCTACCGCTGAAGCAATCTGCTGTCGTATAGCCTCGAGCGGAAGTCCTTCTGCACCCTGAAGTGCCATAGTCTCCAATCGGCTTAACATATCTGCTGTTGAGTTAGCATGTCCTGTTGAAAGAGAACCATCATGACCTGTGTTCATCGCCTGTAACATATCAAGTGCTTCGCCACCACGAACCTCACCTACAACTATACGTTCAGGTCTCATACGAAGTGATGATTTAATAAGATCACGAATAGTAATCTGTCCGGCACCTGATGCATTGGCATTTCTGGTCTCCAAGCTTACAAGGTTAGCAACACCTGTAATCTGAAGCTCCGCCGAGTCCTCTATCGTAATAACACGTTCATCCTTCGGGATGTAATTCGATAATGCATTCAGGAATGTCGTCTTACCGGAACCTGTACCTCCACTGATAAAAATGTTATATTTGGCTTTAACAAGGAGTTCAAGCTTATCTGCTATCTCTCTTGTTATGGAGCCGTACTGAATAAGTTTCTCAATAGTCATAGGTGTCTTGGAAAACTTACGGATAGTAACTGTCGGTCCGCAAAGCGCAATCGGCGGAAGTACGACGTTAACACGAGAACCATCAGGTAATCTGGTATCACAGATAGGATTCGCCTGGTTAACCTCTCTACCTGCAAGACCTACTATTCTCTGAATTACATCTTCAAGCTTTCTCTGACTTTCAAACTGTCTGTCGAGTTTAAACAATCGACCCTTTTGCTCTATAAACACATTATCGGGACCGTTAATCATTACCTCGGTAATAGTGTCATCTTTCATGATTGAATCAAGCAAGCCAAAACCACGAATCGAGCTATACACCTGTTCCACTATAGAAACTCTCTGGTCTATTGAACAATACTGATTGCCTATCTTTCTGACAACAGCTTCTTCAATAGCTTCTTCAAGCTCCTCGTCACTCATCTTACTGAGGGGCAACTGTTCAGTTACATATTGCTTCAACTCTGCAACATATTTTTGTTCAAGTTCAAAATCCATATGCTCACCCCTGTATTATACAATCTTTCCAAACATTTCCATCACTGATAATTGGTCCATAACCTGTCTTTCAGTTGCATGTAAATAAACCGGTGCACCGCCAATATTTTTGATATTAATATCTCCTACTGTCAGGCCTGTCTTATTACTAAACTTGTTATAAATCAAGCAAAGTCTTTCAGTTAATGGTCTCTCCTCATTCTGTTCCATTATGGATAACGCATTATATGCACGTACAATCTTGGTATTAGATACTGAAAGTCCATCGCTCACCCAAACAACTGCATGTGCCTGTTTGTATATGCTGATGCTGTCTTTATCTACGCCAAAATCTTTATCAATAACAATATAATCATATGTACCGGCAAGCTTTAATTCAGAAATCAAATTAATAATATCTTCTGCTGTAAGCTCAAGCATATCCATAGCAACCTTAGTTCCCGAGTAGAAATATACACCATTAGCATCCTGCTTAACAGAACTCTCGAGCTTCATAAGAAGATTAGCTTTTCTGCTCTTAATCGCATAGATAATATCGCTCATATCGAACTGGCCTTCTGCAGCGAAGAATACATCTGATGTTCCAAACTTCTCAAGATTAAGATACAATGTTTTGCTCCCTTTGCCTGCATAATAAGCTGCACATGAAGCTGCAACAGTCGAAGTACCTACACCACCGCACGGTGAAGAAAAAACAATTATCTTGGTATCGCCGTCTCCAAGCTTAAGACCTGAAATATTGCCTGCGTTCTCCGAATACACACTAAGGATCTGCTTGTAGATCAATTCAGCCTTTTGGAACTTACATATAGCCATATGCCCTTTAATTGTATCAATATCCATAGCTTCCACAAAATATGCAAAGCCGCAACGTCCCGGAATCTTTGATGTATCAACATCAAACTCTTCCCCGGCTATAAGCACATCGATTCTACTGGAATCCAATGTCGCTAATGCTATATCCATATCCGTAAATGAATATATCTCAAGCTTATCAGCATACTTGGTACTGAATGCCGTTACAATTCGATTTAAATAAATCTGATTCTGTTCTAATATAGCTAATTTAATCTTCATATCAAGCCACCCCAATTACATAATATAGTTGTCAAATTTTATCGACACAATTCCACAATATTGTGTATATTTTACCACAAATTGTTTAGAGTGTCAACGAATTGACTTACCCATTAGCGCAACTCATACCATATTACTGTATAATACTGAACATCAAATAACATAAAAGCTGTCGCAAAACAAACACATCATTTTGCAACAGCCTTTAATAAACAATTATTCTTCATTGCCTAATTTCTTCAACATTTTTCTTCTCTTAGCCGGAAAAGTAGCAAGGCAAATAAGAAAAATGATAAAACTTAGTAAAATACCTGCCATGCCGCCATAGCACAACATACTTCCAAATGTCATATTCTGAAAACCATTATAAATATTATCAAGAAATACTTCCATCTTCTGTCTCCCTTTCTATTCCAGCCAACCGCCTTCAAGTATCTGGTTATAGGTCTGCTCCAACAACTGCATTTCGGCATTGGTCACATTTCCCGAAACTTGTTTCTTATAACATTCTTTGGCCTTTTCATAATATGTTACAAACTCATCATACGAACGTTCTTTATTTTCTTTACGATTCTGCTCCTCAATCTCGATATAACACAAACGCAAATATGTAACATAATGATTAGGGTATCTGTCGAGCATTTTCTCGCCATACTTGATTGCACTATCTAAATCTCCATTCTTCTGTGATAAAACAATCATATTGGAATATGTAAGGTAGTTATCCCAACCCATATCTGCAATTTCTTCAAGAACTTCTACTGCCTTAGATAAGTAACTGTTATCCTTAGTCATATCGGCAAGATCTATGTAATCCTGTGCAAGATGCTCGTATATAAGTAAGCGGTCATTAGCCTCAAGTTCATCGACAGCTTCATTAAGCCATTCAACATCTCTAAGCAATGCTTCCTCGGTTCCGATCTCTCCAAAAACTTCACTTGCAATAACATATGCACGCTGTCTTGTATATGCATCAGTTGTCTCAGAAAGAACATCTTCCATATAGTCTATAGCCTCTTCATAATCTCCATTTATACGAGAAAGCTCTCCTTTTACCATATAGATATCTTCTTTCTTCATACCATTATCCATAGCTGAATCAAGAAGCTCTTCTGCTTCTTCAAGCTCACCAAGGTAGATAAGTGCAATAGCATAATCTCTATATATCTGTTCATTGCCCGTCCAAGCCGTCAATGCTTCTTCATAATATCTTACTGCTTTATCATAATCCTCTATTTCAAAATTACATTCCGCATACAAATGATAAAGATTACTTTTGGTAACACTTGTTCCATAAGCAAAATTATGAATTATGTCTGATATATAATCAATGGTCTCCTGCGGTCCCTTATATGTATAAAGATAATATGCCTTCTCATAATATGCTTCCTGATTCTGTGCGTATAATCTCACAGCCTCATCATAAAGTTCGTTAAACTCTGCTTCATCAAGTCCGTCTAACGTAGCCTCCTGCATACACTCGATGAGTTCGTCATATCTTTCCTTACGCTCTTCGCTCATCGTCTTAAAGCCTTTAATCATACATAACACCGATGCTGCCATCATAACAAACAAAACAACAAAGGTTAATTCCTGACGTCTCAAAAGCTTCTTATACCTCTTATCTTTCTTATGAACAGAAATAACTGCCTGAAGCATCTTACCGGCATCCGGGTAACGTTTAGACGGCGAATACGCCAATGCCTTATTCAATACAACCGCAAGTCCACTCGAAGTGTCAGGAAGTACAAGCTTCCTATCCTTAGGATTCCTGAACTCGCCTGTAATCAAAGTATATATAGTAGCACCAAGTGCATATATATCCGAGCGCTTATCAATCGTTATGCCCTTCGGCTGTGTAGCTTGTGGTGCAGCACTTGGCTGGGGCATATTCTGTGGCGGCATCGCAGGATTCACAGGTTGAACTTGCTGTGCCATACCATAATTAGGCTGTGTTCCAAGAGCCACAGTTGCATTATCAAGTACAGCTGTTTCTGCTCCGAGAACCACCGTTGCTTCTCCACTCATCGGAGGCTGCTGATTATACTGCGCCGGTTGTTGGTTATACTGTACAGGTTGTTGTGGTACCTGTTGCATTACCGGTACAGGTGGTTTAGCCTTTGCCTGTTGCATCATTTCTTTCTTAATTTTCTCAAATGCCTCTATCTGTTCAGGCGCTCCATAACCGGGAGTATATCCGAAAGTCGTTGCACCCTTACCTTCAAGAATTCCGGAGATATTAAAGTCGATAAGGCACACATTACCTTCAGGCGTAATCATGACATTATCCGGTTTAATATCACCATGAATAATCGGTGGATTCTGTGAATGCAAATAATCAAGTGCTTCACAAAGCTGCCTTGTATATTTAAGAATCTCTTTCTCCGTGAATTTATGATTCTCATCAATCATATTCTGAAGAGATTTGCCGGGGATAAAGTCCATTACCGTAAATATTCCGCCGGGTGACTCAATAAAGTCTAATACCTGCGGCAAATATGAATGTCTCAAATTCTTAAGAATATCTACTTCAGTACGGCAATCCATAATGCTCATCGCAGCACTCTTAAGTTTCTTAATAACAACTACTTTTTGAAGTCTTTTGTGCACAGCTCTATATACGGTTCCACCGCCGCCTGCGCCTATTTGCTCGTATATTTCATACGTATTGGCTAATTCTTCCAAATAGTTCATTATCTCAAGCCTCTTTCGTTAATTTGTCTCACTAAATTATATCTCTTTATTGTATATTTTTCAACAAATATCGACATTTTGTCCCTTTATAAAAACCCTAAATTCTACTCACCCATAATCGACATAAAATCTTCTTCTGAAACGATAGCCACTCCAAGTTCCTTTGCTTTTTTGTTCTTCGAAGAATTAGATGTTACATCATTATTAATCAGATAATTAGTATTTGATGATACCGAGCCCGCAACCTTGCCGCCACGTTTTTCGATTTCTTCCTTTAACTGATTTCTATTTTCAAAATTATTAAGTGAACCGGTAATTACAACAGTCATTCCGGCAAGGCTTTGTGCAATATCACCGTTATTGTTATTCTCTATAACAAGTTCAGCAAGCAGCTTATCAAGATTATCCTGATTATACTTATCTTCGAAATACTTAGTAAAGCTTGCTCCAATAACCTCTCCCACACCTTCTATTTCGGTCATTTCTTCCGTAGTCGCATTTCTAATTCTGTCAAGATTGTAATCAAAATGCTTGCATATCATCTTCGCATTTGCAATACCGATATTGGCAATTCCCAGACTATAAAGTAAACGCCAAAGTGTAGTATTTCTCGATTTATCTACAGCTTCTATGATGTTATTATATGTTTTCTCCTTAAATCCACGCATAGCAAGTATCTCTTCTTTATATCTATCAAGATGATACAAATCCGCAAAGACATGAAGGAAACCTTCTGATATGAATTTCTCCAAAGTTTCTTCTGAAAGTCCATCTATATTCATTGCATCGCGTTCAACAAAATGCGTAAAGCTTTTTATCTGCTTTGCCTCGCAATGTTCATTAATACAGTAGAGAAATTTGGCATCATTTATCGCTTTAATCTCAGTATTCCCCCCACACACAGGGCATGTCTTAGGTATAATAACATTGTTGCTGCGAGTCCTGTTATCGGCTATCTGTGGAATAATCATATTAGCTTTATACACAAGAATTTCATCGCCGATTCCAAGAGCCAAACCTTCCATCACACTAAGGTTGTGTACACTAGCTCTACTGACAGTAGTTCCCTCAAGTTCAACCGGCTCAAATATGGCAACCGGATTAATCAGACCAGTTCTTGACGGACTCCATTCTATCTCAAGAAGGTGTGTAACCTCAGTTTCATCTTGCCATTTAAAAGCAATGGAATGTCTCGGAAACTTAGCCGTCATTCCCAGGTTTATTCCATAAGCAACATCTTCATAAGTAAGCACCAAACCGTCACTCGGAATATCAAACCCTTCGATTTCCTTTGCAAATTCAGCAACTGCTTCTTTCACATTCCCAGCATCAACTACTTTATATGGTACAACAGAAAATCCCTGTTTCTCCAACCATTCAAACTCAGCTTTGCGCGAATCATGAAAATCCATACCATCTGCACTTATAAGAGAAAATGCATAGAGATTAACATTTCTTTTCTTAGTTATTTCATTATTAAGCTGTCTTATTGAGCCACTACATAAATTACGAGGATTCTTATATTTAGCATTAACATCTTCTATCTCTGCATTAATCTTCTCAAAATCAGAATATTTGACTATCGCTTCACCTCTTAACACCAGCTCGCCCTTAAAAGGAATCTTAAGCGGAAGATTCAAGAACATCTTAGCATTATTAGTTACGAGCTCACCTATTATGCCATTACCTCTGGTAACCGCTTTTTTAAGTTCACCTTCAGCATACGACAATACAACTGTAAGTCCATCCAACTTCCATGACAACAATCCCTCTTTATCTCCAAGCCACTCAGAAAGAGCCTCAGGGCTCTTGGTTTTGTCCAAAGAAAGCATCGGTGATGCATGAGCTTCCTTAGGCAGCTCACTTATCACCTCATACCCTACTTTAACCGTAGGACTGCCTGCAAGCACTGTATCAGTTTCTTTCTCCAACTCTACGAGTTCGTCATACAGTCTATCATATTCAAAATTAGTCATTATTTCTCTTGCTTCCTGATAATATGCCTTAGCCGCTTCGTTAAGAATCATAATCAGTTCCTTCATTCTGCTTGTCTTATCCATAAAATGCTCCTCTATCCTTTATATCCGATTCTTCTAAAAAGTTCCTTTTCCTCTTCCTTAGTAACAACACGCCATTTACCGAGTTCAAGATTACCCAATTCAATATTTAGTATGCGAAGTCTTTTGAGTTTCATAACCTTGAATCCGAAATATTCACACATTCGTCTTATCTGTCTGTTAAGGCCTTGAGTAATAATTATTTTAAAGCTTTTTGGACCTGTTTTCGAAAGTTTACAAGGTCTTGTCACCGTATCAAGAATAGGTACTCCTGCTTCCATTTTTGAAATAAACTCTTTATTAATCGGCTTATCAACCTCTACAATGTACTCTTTCTCATGAAAATTACTTCCTCTAAGAATCTTATCAGCAATATCGCCCTTATTAGTCATAAGAATCAGTCCTTGAGAGTCTTTATCAAGCCTTCCTATAGGATAGATTCGTTTGGGATAATTTATAAATTCAACAATATTCTGTGCCCTATCTTTATCAGATGTAGTACACACAACCCCAACAGGCTTGTTCACAGCAAGTAATATCAATTCCTCTTCTTTAGAAACCTTCTTACCATCAACTGTAATTATCTGCTTATCGCTGACACGTTCACCCATAAGCGCGACTCGTCCGTCAACCTTAACCTTGCCGGCTTCTATAAGCCTGTCTGCTTCTCTTCTTGAACAAATTCCTGCATCACTTAAATATTTATTTAATCTGACTGTATCATTAACAGTTACATTTTCTTCTTTTAGCACTGCAATTCCCATCCCTTTTAAAGATTGTATCATCACAACATTTTAACACATAATTACGTTTGTTTCAAGATAAGCAAAAGCTGTATAAATCAGAAAAAGGAGTATCGTGTCATAGAATAATTTCACTGGAAACCTTCCTGACACGACACTCCTTATATTAGATTATAACATTATCCGCAAGTCTATACTTCTATATTGGTAAGCTTGCTCTTTCTTTCTTCAATTTCCTTCTGAGCAACATCATTAGGAGCCTGCTCATAACGGCTATACTCATACATGAATTCACCCATACCACCTGTCATAGAACGAAGGTCTGTTGCATATCCATAGAGCTCTGACATCGGAATATCTGCTTCAATAATCTGCTTCTTGTTCTCAGCAGGATTCATTCCAAGCACTCTGCCTCGACGCTTGTTAAGATCACCCATTACATCACCGGTAAACTTATCCGGCACTGTAACCTTGAGTGAAGCTATCGGCTCCAAAAGAACAGGGGATGCCTCTAAGAATGCTTTCTTAAACGCTAACATAGATGCTGTCTTAAACGCCATTTCAGATGAATCAACCGGATGGTATGAACCATCTACCAATGTAACCTTTACTCCTACTACAGGATAAGCAGCAACCGGTCCCTTAACAACAGATTCCTGTATACCCTTTTCAACTGCAGGGAAGAAGTTCTTAGGAACAACACCGCCTACAATCTTCTCTTCAAATACATACGCCTTATTGTTATCGCCTGATGGTTCCATCTCAATATGAACATCACCATACTGTCCGTGTCCACCTGACTGCTTCTTATGCTTTCCTTGAACTTTTACTTTCTTACGAACAGTCTCTCTAAATGCAATCTTTGGTTTGCTAAGTTCAATCTCAACCTTAAACTTATTAAACAGTTTACTTACTGCAACCTCAAGCTGCTGCTCACCAATACCATAGAGAAGTGTCTGTCTGTTCTCTGTATCATTAACAGCCTTAAGGGTAACATCTTCATCCATAAGCTTCTGAAGTGCTCCTGAAACCTTATCTTCATCACCTTTATTCTTTGTCTTATAACGCATATATGTATATGGTGTTGAGTATACAGGTTTCTCATATACTACAGGAGTAGCTATAGTAGATAATGTATCTGCGGTAATAGTGTTGGTAAGCTTAGCAACAGCTCCTATATCACCTGCATTGATTTCTTTAACCTCAACTGCATTCTTACCCTGCATTACATAAATCTTAGAAAGTTTCTCTTCTGTATCTGTTCTGCTGTTGTATATCGTAGAGTCAGATTTAAGTACACCTGAACAAACCTTTATAAGTGAATATTTTCCAATAAATGGATCTGCAATTGTCTTAAATACCTTGGCTGTAAAAGGTTTAGCCACATCATAATTAGCTTCGTATACATCTCCGTTAGCCTCACCTACAACTTCGCACTCAGCCGGTGAAGGTAAATACTGTACGATATCCTGAAGAAGCATTCTTACACCCTGCGCATTAAGACCCGAACCCATAAGAACAGGAACCATACCACAGTTCTTTACATTCTCCTTAAGAGCGCCAAGAATTTCATCAAGTGTAAACTCCTCACCATTGAAATATCTATCCATATATTCTTCACTGGTCTCAGCAACTGATTCCATGATAGCATCACGATAAGTTGCAAGATTCTCTTTAGAATACTCAGGAATTTCAAAATCTTCATATTCAGTAAGACTCGTAAATCTACGTCCTGCCATCTTAACTATGTTAACGAAACCGACAAACTTTTCATTCTCACGAATAGGCTGATGGAACGGAGCTATCTTCTTACCAAACTCCTCTTTCATATCAGCAACCGCCTGTCTAAAGCTCGCATTATCCAAATCCATATCAGTAACAAAAATCATTCTCGGAAGATTGTATTTCTCGCATAATTCCCAAGCCTTAATTGTTCCAACTTCTATTCCTGCTTTACCTGAAACAACAATTACTGCCGCGTCAGCTGCACTCACCGCTGATTCAACTTCACCAACAAAATCGAAATATCCCGGAGTATCCAAGAAATTAATCTTTGTATTATCCCATACAATCGGAACTACTGATGTATTAATCGAAAACTGTCTCTTTATCTCTTCTTTATCATAATCACTTAATGTACTTCCGTCATCAACCTTACCTTGTCTGTTAATAGCACCTGATACATATGCCATAGCCTCAACAAGTGTAGTCTTACCACAACCACCATGTCCCAAAAGGACAACATTACGCACATCCTCTGTTTTGAAAATATTCATATCACAATCCTCCAATACTTTGTATTAATGTAGCACTACCCCTTCTTTGTGCTAACATATTAATATTGTACTCGAATTGTTCAAATTTTTCAAGCTATTTATTATTATTTTACAAAATTTAATCACTTTTTATCAACTATTTTTTCATAAATTATATTCGTAAAAGCGATTATACTAACCAATATATGCTAAAAATGTATTAGATAAGCAAAAAATGCCGAAACAAAGACCTGCTACCATCTCTGCTTCGACATTACATTATAGCTAAAATAAATATACGACCTTAAACAAATCATTACTTGTCCGAATAATTAACAAGCTCATATATACTAATCTTGGTGTCATCTTCTGAGGAAAGACCAACAAACTCTGCTCCGTACATATCCCCTTCAACTCTTACAACACGAATTACCGTATCTATTTTTTCTTTAGTCCATATTACAATCTGTGTATCGTAATATCTATCAATATCAAGCGTCTGCCGGCACTTAAATGCCACACCTTTTCTTGATAAATTAACGAGCTCAACATCGTAATATTCCTTTTCATTTGCCCCTTCTCTTAACGCTCCTAAACGTATGGATACATTAATCTCCATGCGCTTCGCCGCTCTTTTCTCATTCATTATAAGTATACCTCCACACTATAGTTATAAATTAGTGAATAAACATTGCATCCCCAAAACTGAAAAATCTGTACTTCTGTGCAACTGCTTCATTATAAGCATTCATTATACTTTCTCTTCCTGCCAAAGCTGAAACCAGCATAAGCAATGTCGATTCCGGCAAATGGAAATTCGTAATAAGCGCATCTATCATCTTAAAGCTATATCCCGGATATATAAAAATCTCTGTCCAGCCCGAGCCTGCATGCAAAATACCATTATCATCCGTAGCCGATTCAAGTGTTCTGCAGCTTGTCGTTCCAACCGATATAACTCTTCTGCCTTCTTTCTTAGCTCTGTTAATCTTATCTGCTTCATCCTGTTCAATAGAATAGAACTCAGAATGCATATGATGTTCCAGGACATTCTCAACCTTAACCGGTCTGAATGTTCCAAGCCCCACATGCAAGGTAACATTAGCAATCTCCACGCCCATAGCTTTAAGCTCATCCAAAAGTTCATTCGTAAAATGAAGCCCCGCAGTCGGAGCCGCAGCTGAGCCTTCATGCTTGGCATAAACTGTCTGATATCTGTTCTTATCCTGAAGCTTATGTGTAATATAAGGCGGAAGTGGCATTTCACCAAGCGCATCAAGTACTTCTTCAAAAATCCCATCATAGGAGAACTTTATTAGTCTGTTACCTTCCTCTACAACCTCAAGAACCTCTCCGATAAGTCTGCCATCTCCAAAACTAATCTTCGCTCCCGGTCTTGCTTTCTTTCCCGGTTTAACAAGAGTCTCCCAGACATCATTCTCATGTCTTTTAAGAAGTAAAACCTCTATTCCTGCGTTAGTATCTATCTTATTCCCCATAAGTCTTGCAGGTATTACCTTGGTATTATTAAGCACCAGGCAATCTCCTTTTTGAAGATAGTTCTTTATATCAAAGAAATGCTTATGTTCAATCGAGCCATCCTTACGATCAAGCAACAATAATCGTGAAGACGTTCTATCTCCAAGCGGATCCTGTGCAATTAGTTCTTGTGGCAAATCATACCAAAAATCTGTAACTTTCATATTATATTAAAATCCTTTTTCTATAACTTCAATCAATTCATTCTTCGCGCGGTCAAAACAATCATTTAACACCGGAGAAAATACTCCGCATTCTCCGTCCTTTATCATCTCAACAGCTTCTTCAACACTATAGGATGCCTTATATACTCTCTTACTTACAAGCGTATCAAAAACATCTGCCAATGCAACTACCTGCGCCCAAATCGGTATCGCATCACCTTTTAAACCATCAGGATAGCCTGTACCATCATATCTTTCATGATGATATCTGCATATGTCATAACATATGTCATAGAATTTGTCGTTATCTTCATGCTTAAATTTCTCAAGCAATTCACAGCCAAGCACTGTATGCATCTTAATAAGGTTATACTCATCGTCGCTAAGCTTATATGGCTTCAACAAAATACCATCAGGAATAGCAATCTTTCCGATATCATGAAGTGCCGAAGCATTAACAATATTAGCTGCGTCTTCTTTCGTTATTCCATATTCAGGATAATATTCCATGAGATATTTCAGTAATACTTTCGTAAATGCTTTAACTCTATAAGTATGTTCTCCTGTAAGCGGATTCCTGAATTCAACAACTGAACTTAATGCATTAACCAGAAATTCATTATTCTTTCTAAGTCTTTCTTGTGCATCAACCAACTCAGCTGTACGTTTATTTAATTTTCTCTCAAGCTCATTTCGATGATCAAATAGTTCTATAATATTATTCGCACGTCTCATAAGTGAATTAGGCAAAAACGGCTTATATATAATATCCGACACGCCATATAAATATGCCTTTTCATCACTTTCTTCTGTTGATTCACCTGTAAGCATAATTACAGGAACCTTCTCAAGAATACCTTTTACTTTAAGTTTCTCAAGAACATCCAATCCCGAAATATCCGGCAATACTAAATCAAGAATAATCAACGCAAGGTTATTCTCATTATCCTCTACTGCTTTAATAGTCTCTGCTCCGTCAACAGTGGTTACCACAATATAGTGTTCCTGAAATATGTATGCCAAAAGTTCTCTGTTTATAGGCTCATCATCCGCCACTAATATAACTCTTTTGTTATCAGTCATTATATTCCCTCTTCTTCCTAAAAAATTGGAAGTGTAGTAAAACACACCACACTTCCAATTTTACATTAATAACCCCAAAAAATCAATAACTTATTACACTCACAAGTAGCACGTTTATCAACAGAATTTCTACTGTCTAAGCTCAATACCAATTCCTGCAAGTGCCTTAAGGATACGGTTCATTGCCTCAGTTACATCCTTTTCCTCAAGTGTACGATCCGGTGCACGGAATGTAATTGAATATGCAACAGATTTATAGCCTGTCTGAATCTGCTCGCCCTCATATATATCGAACAGCTTGTAGCTTTCCATAATCTTGCCACCCTTATTCTCAATTATATCCTCTATCTGTCCAACCATAATTTCTTTTGGCATAACCATACTGATATCTCTTGTAACAGCCGGATATTTAGCAACACCCTTATATAATCTGTCATAATTTGCAATAGGATAAATATTAGGCATATCAAGTACTGCTACATATGCTTTTTCCCCAATATCATAATTATTAAGAACAGTAGGATGAACCTCACCAATATAACCTATAACTGTATTCTTATAAATGATATTTGCCTGACGTCCCGGATGTAAATATTCCTTACCTGATTTAGCATCATAAACAATTCTTCCGGTAACTCCGATTTTCTCAAGGAAATCCTCGACAACACCCTTCATATCGAAGAAATCACCGTCACCATACATACCAAGAGTAAGCTGAACTCTTTCATCAGGAAGCTCAGTTACCGGCTGTGCCTTAGGAATATACACTCTTCCAACCTCGTAAAGACGCACATTCTTATTTCTGTGATTATAATTCATTGCAAGAGAAGTAAGCATTCCATTGAGAGTTGTAGTTCTCATAATACTGAAATCTTCTCCTAAAGGATTAGTAATCACTACTGTTGAACGAAGCGGACTATCTTCTTTAATCAAAAGTTTATCAAAAACCTTCGGTGATTCAAATGAATATGTCATAGCCTCACAGAAACCATAAAACTCAGCAATATCCATAGCTGTATGCTGTACATTGTATTCAAAAGATACGCCACCTGTTGTAGCTTCACCTGTAGGAAGTGTAGCAGGAATCTTGTCATATCCAAAGAATCTTGCAACCTCTTCCGCAATATCTGCAGGTCTCTCTATATCCTGACGCCATGTAGGAACTGTAATATTTTTCTTATCTGCATCTATAACAAGTTCTAATCTTTCAAATATCTTAAGCATATCTTCTTCCGGAATATCTGTTCCAAGAAGCTTGTTTACCTTTGAAGCATCAAATGGTACTGTTATGGCCTCTTTCTTTTTACCATAAACATCAACCATACCTCCAACTACTTCACCTGCGCCAAGCTCTTCAATAAGCTGACATGCGCGATTAATAGCAGCTTCTGCATTATTCGGGTCAAGACCTTTTTCAAATTTGCCCGAAGCATCTGTACGAAGACCAACTCTCTTTGAAGAAAGACGAATGTTGGTTCCGTCAAAGCATGCAGCTTCAAAAAGCATTGTGGTAACATCATCTGTAATCTTTGAATTCTCTCCACCCATGATACCTGCTATGCCTACAGCCTTGTTAGCATCACAAATCATAAGCACGTCTGAATCCATTGTACGTTCCTGACCATCAAGAGTAACGAATTTCTCTCCGTCCTCTGCACGTCTTACAACTATCTTCTTACCTTCAATCAAATCAAGGTCAAAAGCATGCATTGGCTGTCCGTACTCTTCCATTACATAGTTAGTTATATCTACAATATTGTTAATAGGTCTTATTCCGCATGCAGCAAGTCTTCTCTGCATCCACTCCGGTGACGGAGCAATCTTAATATTTTTAACAACTCTTGCACAATATCTTGAGCAAAGGTCTGTATCCTTAACCTCAACACTGATATAATCATTAACATCTTCATTGTTACCTGTTTCTTTAACCACAGGTGGTACATATTCTTTTCCGAATGTAACTGCAGCTTCTCTTGCAATACCAAGAACACTGTAGCAATCTACTCTGTTAGATGTAATTTCATATTCAAAAACTGTATCATGAAGTCCGAGAAGCTCTATGGCATCTGAACCAACCTCTACATCTGCTGGAAGAATATATATTCCATCCTCCGGAGCATCCGGATACATATCTCTGCTTGAACCAAGTTCTTCAATTGAGCACATCATACCACATGACTCAATTCCTCTGAGTTTACCTTTTTTAATCTTGATTCCGTCTTCCGGTAACGGCTCACCGCTATGTCCACCTGCAACCTTACCTCCGTCGAGAACTACAGGCACTTTATCACCAACCTTAACATTCGGTGCACCTGTTACAATCTGTATTGTTTCACTTCCAATTGAAACCTGACATACGATTAGCTTATTAGCATCCGGATGTCTCTCAATGCTAAGAATTTCTCCGACAACTATTTTATCAAGATTCTTATCCATCTGTACAAAGCCTTCTACCTTTGTACCTGTAAGTGTCATTGCATCTGTATATTCCTGTGCCGTTACATCAAGTCCCGGTACATATGCTTTTATCCATGATAATGGTGTATTCATTATACTAATCCCTCCTAGAACTGCTTTAAGAATCTTACGTCATTCTCATATAAAAGACGCATGTCATCTATCTCATATTTTAACAATGTGATACGTTCAAGACCTACACCAAATGCAAAGCCCTGATACTCTTCAGGATCAATTCCGCTCATTTCAAGTACGTGCGGATGTACCATACCGCAACCAAGAATCTCTATCCAACCTGAACCTTTACACATTCTACAGCCCTTACCACCGCACTTAAAGCAAGTAACATCCACTTCTGCGCTTGGCTCTGTGAACGGGAAATGATGTGGACGGAATTTAACTTTGGTCTGCTCACCAAAAAGCTTCTTTGCAAATTCGGCAAGTGTACCTTTAAGATCTGCAAAAGTAACATTTTTATCGATTACAAGACCTTCTATCTGATGGAAACATGGTGAATGTGTTGCATCCACCTCATCTGAACGATATACTCTACCAGGAGCAATCATACGAATCGGAAGCTTTCCTTTCTCCATAACACGAGCCTGAACCGGTGATGTCTGAGTACGAAGTACAATCTCATTATTAATATAAAAAGTATCCTGCTCGTCCTTCGCAGGGTGATTTGCAGGAATATTGAGCGCCTCGAAGTTATAGTAATCATACTCAACCTCAGGTCCGTCAACAACCTCGTATCCCATACCTACAAAAATATTCTCAACTTCTTCAAGTACGATATTATTCGGATGACGATGTCCAAGATTCTTCTTCTTTGCAGGAAGAGTAACATCTATTACCTCTGTCTTTAACTGAAGCTCAAGTGCAGCCTTAGATAATTTATCCTTAACTTCATCAAGCTTAACTTCAAGTGCTTCTCTAACCTCATTAACCATCTGTCCGAATTTCGGTCTTTCTTCAGCTGAGAGGTCCTTCATTCCTTTCAAAAGTGCTGTAAGCTCACCTTTTTTTCCAAGATAAGCTACTCTAAGCTCATTAAGCACATCCAATGTGGATGTTGTCTCAATCTTACTGAGTGCTTCTTCACGCAGTGCTTTTAATCTGTTTTCCATATCTTTCTCCTTCTATATATTTTATTGACTTCTTGATACCTCAATTAAAACTTGCCTTTCTACACCTCGAATTCGCCGCTTCGCGCACCTCGAATTCGTCGCTTCACGCACCTCGAATTCGCCGCTTCGCGCACCTCGAATTCGCCGCTTCACGCACCTCGAATTCGCCGCTTCACGCACCTCGAATTCGCCGCTTCATGCACCTCGAATTCGCTGCTTCGCGGCTACTTCTCGTTCATGACATTCGCCAAATGAAAGCGCTAACGCTTTCATTACGTAGCAGAAACCATATCTGTCATACGTAAGCAAGCTTACATGACAGATATATTTCTGCTACTTACGAAATCGCTTTGCGATTTCGCTTGGCTCATTGTTTAATGTAAAAAAGAAGACTCCGTCCCTGAAAGGGACGAAGTCAATATCCGCGGTACCACCCTAATTCTTATATAATATAAGCTCTTAGTATATTTAACGCATATAAACGTCACATCCTACTATTATTTCAAATGTGCAGCTCCGATGGGAACTTCAATGATATCCATACTAAAAACGGCTTGCAGCCCACGACCGTTTCTCTCTGATAGCTGTTAACATCATCTACTAACATCTTCTTAGCTTTTAACCAATTAAACTCATTCTAACCACATTTTATAAATGTGTCAAGATATTTTTATTCTTCTAAATCAGCAAGTGCTGCTTTAATCATAATAGAACATTCTACTCTTTTTCTTTCAAGCTCACAGCCTATATCATAAGCATCTGTGATTGAAGAATGGAATTTGTATGAATTAGCCGCACAACCACCGCTACAATAGAACCTTGCAAAACAATCGCGGCATTTATCTTTAGCATACACATTACAGAGCTTAAATTCATTCTGAATCTCTGTATTAGTAACTCCATCAAAAACATTTCCGAGAAGGAACTTCTCTTCTCCAACGAACTGATGACATGGATATAAATCTCCCCACGGAGTAACAGCCATATATTCTGTTCCTGAACCACAGCCCGATAATCTTTTTGCAACACAAGGTCCCTGTTTAAGATCAATCATGAAATGGAAGAAATTAAATCCGCGACCTTCCTTCTTTCTCTTAATAAACTCAACTGCGAGCTTATCGTACTCTTCACAAATCTTAGGAATATCTTCCTCTCTTATTGAATATGGTTCCTCCGGTGAAGATACAACCGGTTCCATAGAAAGCTGTGTAAACCCAAGATCTGCGTAATGAATAACATCCTCTGAAAAATCAAGATTGTCTCTGGTAAATGTACCTCTTACATAATAATCTGTCTGGTTTCTACTTTCAGCAACCTTCTGGTATTTAGGAACTATCAAATCATAGCTTCCCTTTCCGTTTCTAAATGGT
>JAFTJD010000084.1 GCA_017456585.1 Lachnospiraceae bacterium | reverse complement strand
ATTCTGCTTATTAATAAGCCATTTCTTATCACTAGTAAGCTGAAT
Organism: Lachnospiraceae bacterium; assembly: GCA_017456585.1. Classification (GTDB taxonomy): domain Bacteria; phylum Bacillota; class Clostridia; order Lachnospirales; family Lachnospiraceae; genus SIG300. The sequence goes on along the minus strand of JAFTJD010000084.1, from coordinate 8,977 downwards.
AAATACATCTTCAAGAGTCATATTAGAGAGAACCATCTTATATATAGGACAGTTAGCTTCTCTCATGGCATCAAATACTTTCTCACGGACATCTACCTTATCATTAGTCTTAACGATGAAATCGGCACAACCTGCTTCAACAGAATTATGTACCTCTACAGAGTCAACACCATCTATGTTCTTAATCAAATTCTTCACAAGCTCATGCTGCCCCTTAATGGTAAGCTCAAGTGTATTAGATGCAACAAATAACTTGGTGAGATTATCTGTTGTGTCACTTGCTACAAGCTGTCCGTGTGCGATAATCATTACATGGTCACACACTGCACTTATCTCTGAAAGAATATGTGAACTAAGGATAACCGTATGCTTCTCACTAAGCTTCTTAATAAGATCTCTAATCTCAATAATCTGTCTGGGATCAAGACCTACTGTAGGCTCGTCAAGGATAAGTATCTCAGGATATCCGATAAGAGCCTGTGCAAGACCTACTCTCTGCTTATAACCCTTTGATAAGTTTCTTATAAGACGGTTCTGCATCTCCGTAATCTTAACCATCTTCATGATATCCATAATCATATCTTCTCTGATATCTTCCGGAACCTTCTTAAGTTCAGCTACAAATCTGAGATATTCCTTCGGAGTCATTTCTGTATAAAGTGGTGGGAACTCCGGAAGATATCCAATGTGCTTCTTAGCTTCTTCAGGCTCATCAAGGATATTATGTCCGTCAATAATAACTTCACCTTCTGTTGCTGATAAATAACCTGTCATAATATTCATAGTGGTTGATTTACCCGCACCATTCGGTCCGAGGAAACCATATACTTGTCCCTTCTCAACCGTGAAGCTAAGATTATTGACTGCTATATGGTCACCATATCTTTTGGTTAGATTCTTTACTTCTATCAAATCGATTTCCTCCTCTTTAATCTTTTGATTAGTAATTGCCATAATGTATGAGTATAGCACTAAATTGTGTTTTTTTCTTGAAAACTTATAACTTTTTTATTCTCCGTCAATAACCTGACTCATGTTATAAAGTCCGGCAGACTTGCCCTTAAGGAACTTAGCCGCCTGTACGGCACCCTTGCCAAAAATTGCCTTAGAATATGCTGTATGCTTAATCTCTATAACTTCATCTATACCGGCAAAAATAACCTCATGCTCGCCAACTATTGTACCGCCTCTGACTGCGGAGAGACCTATCTCTTTCTTCTCTCTCTTAGCCTTAACCTGACTTCTGTCATAGTTGTAAGTATACTCATTATTAAGCACTTCGTTAATAGCGTCAGCTATAGCAAGTGCTGTTCCGCTCGGTGCATCTAACTTCTGGTTATGATGCTTCTCTACGATTTCAATATCAAAATCTGCCGCAGCAAGTACGTTAGTTGCTGCCTGTACAAGCTTAAGAATTGTATTAACGCCAAGTGACATATTAGCTGAACGAAGAAGAGCCACCTTCTCTGAAGCCTTCTTTATCTTAGCAAGCTGCTCCTCATCATATCCTGTTGTACAAAGTACAATCGGAACCTGCTTCTCTATTGACCATGCAAGCATCTCATCAAGAAGCTTCGGTGATGTAAAGTCAATAACTACATCCGCCTCAACATCACATTCATCAAGACTTGCAAAAACCGGATATCCGTTCTCAATATTATCAACCAAATCTATTCCTGCTACTATCTGTGCTTCACTGTCATCTTTTACGAGATTAGTGATTACCTGTCCCATTCTGCCATTACAGCCACGCATGATTATTCTTGTCATAAGCTATACCTCAGGATTATAATAATCCATTCCTTTCCTTTATTCAAAATATGTAGCATATCAAAAGTGCTGATTAACCTTATATAGTATACATTAGTATCCGTCTACTGGCAACAGATTTTTGCCAAAAAACATCGGTTTTTCAGTATAATAATATCCATTTTATAACAACGGGAGCCACAACCTTATGACATCTGCCATCTTATGACGATAATCAGATATCATTCTTAGCGTAGCTCCCGTTACATATGTACTTAGTTATGTAATTATATGTATTATATGATGCTTAGGTTAAGAGACATCTTGCCTCCATGCCTGCAAACCTATTATGCAAGCTTAATACCGTATTCAATCATAGCCTTCTTTAATACTTCCTTATTCTGTGGCTCCATCTCTGAAAGCGGCATACGAAGTGAACCTGTCTCGAAGCCCATCATCTCAACAGCTGCCTTAACCGGAATAGGATTAACCTCGCAGAAAAGTGCTTTAACCAGGTCAATGGCCTCAAGCTGCATCTGACAGCTCTTCTTTACATCTCCCTCAAGGTAGCTCATAACCATGTCATGTGTCTCCTTAGGTGCTACATTTGAAAGAACTGAGATAACACCCTTGCCGCCAAGTGAAAGAATCGGTACTATCTGGTCATCATTACCTGAATAGATATCTATCTTACCCTTAGCAAGTGCTGCAAGCTGTGCAACCTGTGAGATATCTCCGCTTGCTTCCTTAATAGCTACGATATTAGATGCTCTTTCAACCATCTGCATTACAGTCTTAGGTAAAATGTTGCAGCCTGTACGTGAAGGCACATTATAAATGATAACAGGAATCTTAACTGATTCTGCAATCTTTACAAAATGCTCTACAAGTCCCTTCTGTGTAGCCTTATTGTAATAAGGTGTTACAAGTAAAAGTGCATCTGCTCCTGCCTTCTCAGCTTCCTGTGAAAGGTAGATAGCTGTCTCTGTGCAGTTAGAACCTGTTCCTGCAATAACCGGAACTCTTCCTGCAACCTTCTTAACTGTATATCTGATAACATCAAGATGCTCCTCATGTGTTAATGTAGATGCCTCACCTGTTGTTCCGCAAGCTACGATACTGTCTGTCTTGTTCTCAATCTGAAACTCGATGAGTTTACCGAGGCTCTCATAATCAACCTCATTGTTCTTAGTAAATGGTGTAACAATTGCTACTGCTGCTCCTTCAAAAATTGCCATAATAATTCCTCCTATTAATATTATTGTATGCTGTTGTCTCCCGAAATATCTTGTTCGGAATTATATAAGACATTCTGTACGCAAAATAACGTTCATCTTTCGTTCTGCATTTTATATTAACATACAAAAAGCCGTCCCTACGGACGGCTAAAATACATACTGATATTTGCCATAATCCGTAGCGCACCAACATTGCTGTTGACAGTTATATGGTTCTTAACCATATCCCCAAGGCAAAGACATACAGGTCATCTTCCCTTTCGGCGTCGTTCCCTTTCATATGCAATCATCTATCCTGCAATATCCTGCACATTACTGATGAAAAACGCAACCTCTAACGAATATCTTATTGTGGATTATAATATCACCATGATTTAGAAATGTCAAGCGGAGAATTTCCTTAACGCGGAGTTTTCCTTCATGCCTATCTATGAAGAGTTTCGCCGTGGCTGTTCTGCTTTTTACCTACTAGCTAGCGCGTTCTCTCGCTCCAGGCAGTAATTTCCTCATGGCTGTTCGACTTTTTACCGCCTGGCTACTGCTTTTTCTTTCTCTAGGCGGTAATTTCGCCGTGGCTTGCGCCCTCTCTCGCACGCATTAAGCCTTACTCACCTCGAATCCGCGCTTCGCGCTTCTTCTCGTTGTCGGCTTGCGCCTGCTCAACGCTACGCATTAAGCCTTGCGCACCTCGAATCCGCGCTTCGCGCTCCTTCTCGTTGTCGACTTGCGCCTGCTCAACGCTACGCATTAAGCCTTGCGCACCTCGAATCCGCGCTTCGCGCTTCTTCTCGTTGTCGGCTTGCGCCGAATAAATCAAGAACAACAAGAGCCGCATTGTAAGCAAGCTTACTGCGGCCCTTATTATTCTTGATTTGCAAGGCTTAATGCTAGAGCACGTCAAAGATCGACAGCTGATTGGTCTGCGATAATCCTTCGAGGATTCCCCAGTCTATCATTTTCTCTACGATCTTCTGTGGAGTTTTGGAACGGTTAATGAGATCCTCGACTGAGAGGAATTTGCCATGCTTGGCTGCTTCCTCAAGTGCGAGAGCCGCGATTTCACCCATGCCGTCTATTGCGCTGAAAGGTGCCATAAGCTTACCGTCTATTATCTGGAATTCTTTTGCCTTGGCCCTGTATACGTCTATAGGCATGAATTCATAACCTCTGGCATACATCTCCTGAACTATTCTTAAATCTCTAAGTACGTCCTTTTCTTTTACAGATAAAGAATCCTGTCTGCTTCTTAAGTCTTTTATGTTGTATTCAATAACTTCTCTTCCTCTGCACATGAGGTCATATGTGAAACCTGATGCTCTGATTGTAAAGAATGAAGCGTAGTACGCAAGCGGATAGAAAATCTTACAGTATGCAATTCTCCACGCCATCATAACATAAGCTGCGGCATGTGCCTTAGGGAACATGTACTTAATCTTCTTACAGGACCATATATACCAGTCAGGGACATTAGCAGCTTCCATGGCTGCCTGCATGTCGGGCTTGAGGCCTTTACCCTTTCTAACACTTTCCATAATGGTAAACGAAAGCTCTTTATCCACTCCCATATTGATTAAGTAAGTCATGATATCGTCACGCGTACATATAGCTGTGGAAATAGTTGCTTTGCCTTCCTGAATAAGTGTCTGGGCATTACCGAGCCATACGTCAGTTCCGTGTGAAAGTCCTGATATACGTACAAGGTCGGCAAAGCACGTAGGCTTTGCGTCAATAACCATCTGCATGGCGAAGTCCGTACCGAACTCAGGTATACCAAGCGCACCGAGCTTACATCCGCCTATATCGTCAGGTGTGATGCCAAGTGCCTCCGTGTTCATAAAAAGAGACATAACCTCTTTACTGTCAAGCGGTATCTCCTTAGCATTAAGTCCTGTGAGGTCCTCAAGCATACGAATCATGGTCGGATCATCGTGTCCGAGTATATCGAGCTTCAGGAGGTTATGGTCGATGGAGTGATAATCGAAATGCGTGGTTATGGTCTTGGTTGTCATATCGTTAGCGGGATGCTGCACGGGAGTAAAAGAATATATCTCCTCTCCGTGAGGAAGAACTATAATTCCTCCCGGATGCTGTCCGGTTGTTCTTCTTACACCAACTAAGCCCTGAACAAGACGATTAATCTCACAGTCTCTCTTTCTGTCATTATGCTCCTCATAATATTTCTTAACCATACCGAAGGCTGTCTTATCGGCAAGTGTACCGATAGTTCCGGCTCTGAAGGTCTGTCCTTTACCAAAGATAACCTCTGTATAATCGTGCGCCTTACTCTGATAATCACCGGAGAAGTTAAGGTCGATATCAGGCTCCTTGTTTCCCTTGAATCCAAGGAAGGTTTCAAAAGGAATATCGAAGCCGTCTTTCTTAAGCTTAGTACCGCATACCGGACACATCTTATCCGGCATATCACAGCCCGCGCCTCCGACAAATGCTTTAACATCATCCGAATCAAAATCACTATAGTGACAGTTAGTACAATAATAATGCGGACTAAGCGGATTAACCTCTGTAATACCTGCCATCGTGGCAACGAAAGAAGAACCAACACTTCCTCTGGAACCAACCAGATATCCGTCATCATTTGACTTCCACACAAGCTTCTGTGCGATTATGTACATAACGGCAAAGCCATTAGATATAATAGAGTTAAGTTCTCTTTCGAGTCTCTCTACTACAACAGGCGGAAGCTCTTCACCATACATTTCATGCGCCTTGTTATAGCAAATCTCTCTAAGCGTTTTATCCGAATCCGGAATGACAGGCGGTGCCTTATCCGGTCTTACGGGAGCGATAGGCTCACACATATCTGCTATGAGGTTACTATTGGTGATAACAACCTCTTCCGCTTTATCCGTTCCGAGATATGCGAACTCCTTAAGCATCTCTTCCGTTGTTCTAAGGTATAACGGTGCCTGCATGTCCGCATCACCGTAACCCTTACTGGTCTGAATGATTCTTCTGTATACTTCATCCTCCGGATTAAGGAAATGAACGTCACAGGTAGCAACTACCGGCTTATTATATTTTTCTCCGAGTGCCACTATCTTTTTATTAATATCGATAAGGTCCTGTTCAGTCTCTATACCGTGACTTTGTTCCCTTACCATAAATGCGTTGTTGCCAAGAGGCTGTATCTCAAGATAATCGTAGAACTTCGCAATTCTGATTATCTCATCCTCAGACTTCTTCTCTAAGATAGCCTGATATAATTCTCCCGCTTCACAGGCAGAACCTATTATAAGACCTTCCCTGCACTCCTCAAGAACTGTCTTAGGAATACGTGGTTGTCTGTAATAATACTTAAGATGTGAATATGACACAAGTCTGTAGAGATTAATTCTGCCTATATCATTCTTGGCAAGAATGATAACGTGATAGCTCTTTAACTTCTTAGCCGCCTCGTCAGACAGCTTACAATGTTCATTTAATGCTGTAAGGTCATATACATTAATATCCTTAAGCATCTCTATAAATTTCTCAAAAATCTCTGCAGTCGCGCCTGCGTCATCTACGGCTCTGTGGTGATTCTCAAGTGAAATCTTGAGTGCTTTGGCAACTGTATCAAGCTTATATCTCGGAAGTGTAGGAAGCAAGGTTCTTGCCATTCCTACCGTATCGACATAAGTAGGCTCCCACTTAACATTAAGCCTTGTCGCTGCTTTTGTCTTAATAAAGCCTATGTCAAATTCTGCATTATGAGCTACCATGGCAGCATCACCGCAGAACTCGAGAAACTCCGGAAGCACCTCTTCTATGCTTCTCTCATTTATTACCATATCATCGCTTATTCCGGTAAGCTTCTCTATCTCATATGGTATAGGCTTCTTCGGATTGACAAATGTACTGTAACGCTCAGTTATGGCACCATTTACAACCTTTACCGCACCTATCTCTATTATCTCGTCAGAATCTGCATAGAAGCCGGTTGTCTCTATGTCAAATACCACATATGTATCATCAAGCGATTGTCCCTTGGAATTAACAACTACATCTTTAGAATCATCAACAAGATAGCCTTCAACACCATAGATAATCTTAAAATCGGTTCCTTCAACTGCATGGTTGGCATCTGTAAATGCCTGTACAACACCATGGTCTGTAATGGCAAGCGCCTTATGTCCCCATGACATTGCACATTTGATAATATCCTTAACATCAGAAACCGCATCCATATCACTCATCTTGGTGTGACAGTGAAGCTCAACTCTTTTAACAGGTGAGGTATCCATCCTTTTAGTCCTGAAATCAGCGATTTTCTTTATACCTACGATAGAAGAAATATTAAGCTCACCATCGAAATTATCGATATTGGATATACCTTTAAGCTTAATAAAAGCTCCTTTTTTAATATTCTCACTTATCTCCGGAAGCATGGAATTATTAACGAACATTTTTACTTTAACTGAATCGGTAAAATCCGTTACCGAAAACATAAGGATGGTCTTCTCATTCCTTATCTCCCTACTGTCAAGTTCAATAATCTGTCCTCTTACAACTACCTCGCCCATAGGCTGAATAAGCTCAACAAGCGGCATCGCATCCTCATCCACATTTCTTCCATAGAATACATCAGGGTCATCGGACTTCTTAACGAATTTATCCGAGCCTTTCCATTCCTTCTTTCCTTCAAAGAAAGGTTTCTTCTCGGTCTTAGGAGCTGCCGGCTTATCCTTTTTAACTTCGGTCTTATTCTCGGACACAGCGGCTTCTTTGGTATTTGATTCCTCTGCACCGCTATCCTTCTTATCCTCTGACTGTTTTGCGACCGCTGCCGCTATATAATCAGGAATAACATATTCCGCTTTTTTCTTTTTCTTAGGTTCAACGAAATCATATTCTATTTTCAAAGGCACATTACATCTTTTGATAACTACATCTTCAATAATCGCTTTGATGTCTTTTGCCCTGTTTCTTGCAACCAAATCATCTTCAAAATTAATCTTCAAGACATCTTCATCAACGAATTCATATTTGGCCTTAGCAAATATTGTGTGAAATAACTTACTACATGCTTCGAGTTCCAAAAGAATACTCTCATAGTATGCCTCAAAAAGATTCTTCGGTGTATACTGTTCAGACAGATGATATTCTTCGATTATCCTTACATCTGCCTGCTTGTCCCCCAGTATCTGAAGCGCAATAGCTTCCTCCATACTGTAAATGTCTTTTTTGGAAATAAGACGGTTACTCTCTATAGATATGCGAAACGCATTGCTACCCTTAACGGTAGCAACACGTTTAACCATAACATCTTCAAACAATCCTTGCAATTTTTCGCTTACTTTCAAAGAAGCAAATACTGCGAAAAAATGTCTATCCATGAATCATCACTTCTCCCAATTTAACAATTCCTGTCTAAGTGTTTCTAATAATTTATCCTCCGGAAGCTTCTTAATAATCTCGCCCTTCTTTATAAGAAGCCCTTCACCTTTGCCTCCGGCTATTCCTATATCAGCCTCTTTCGCCTCTCCGGGTCCGTTTACCACGCAGCCCATAACAGCAACCTTAATAGGAAGGTCGAATTCTTCTACCATATCAGTCACCTGATTAGCAAGACCTATAAGGTCTATCTGGGTTCTTCCGCAGGTCGGACATGATACGACCTCTATTCCGCCCTGTCTAAGTCCGAGTGTACGCAAAATAAGCTTTGCGGATTTGATTTCTTCCTCCGGTGCACCTGTAAGAGAGACTCTTATCGTATCTCCTATACCATTACCTAGAATCATTCCAAGTCCAAGTGCCGATTTAATATTACCGGAATAAAGTGTTCCTGCCTCCGTAATTCCTACATGAATAGGATAGTCTGTCTTAGTTGCGATAAGGTCGTGTGCCTTGGCACACATAACAACATCTGAGGATTTGATACTTATTACAAGATTATCATATCCCATATTCTCTATCATTCTAACCTTATCAAGTGCACTTTCAACAAGACCTTCAGCCGTAACTCCTGAGTACTTCTCTACAAGCTGTTT
>JAFTJD010000083.1 GCA_017456585.1 Lachnospiraceae bacterium | reverse complement strand
GCAACAAATAATACTTTTTCTTTAGGTGAATATGCCAATATCAAGAACGGCAGCTATGGTAAATTACTTAAGGCATATTATGCTAAGCAGGAGAAAGAAGAGAGTGCTGTATCAGAAGAGACAAGTAAAGAGATAGCACTTTTTAAGAATGATGCAGATGATTTGAAGAAAGCCATGTTAAGCATCATGGATGAGGAACTCTACGAGAAGAAAGAGATTAAAGATAAGGATGGCAATGTTACTAAGGATTATGACAAAGATGCCATCGTATCTGCAATGAAAGAATATGTTAAAACATATAATGATATGGTTGATAGAGTGGCCAATAGTGATAATAAGAATGTGCTTCGTAATGGCGTATGGATGACTAAGGCTACAAGCGTTAACGAAGGACTTCTTAGTGAAGTTGGAATAGCCATAGGAGAAGGTAATAAGCTTAAGCTTGATGAGGAGACACTTAGGGAAGCCAGCATGACAGATCTTAAGAGTATTTTCACAGGATATAATTCGTATGCGGATGATGTGCTTAGAAATACTAATAAGATTGCTACTGCATTGGTTGCAGCAGCAAGTAAGACAGGTTCTACATATAACGGAAGTGCTGAGATTGACAAGATGTTTACCAGTGGTCTTTTGTATAATGATGAGATGTAAAGTGATATATAGGTATAGCGCATAAATAAAAAGGGCTGTTGCAGCAGATGTAAGAACCTCTGTAACAGCCCTTAGTATATGAGAGGGAAATATGACATATAAGAATCCGATTTTATATTTAGATTATTCAGACCCGGATGTAATAAGGGTTGGAGAAGATTATTACATGGTGGCATCCAGCTTCTGTAATGCACCGGGATTGCCGCTTTTACATTCGAAGGACCTTGTTAATTGGAATGTTGTTAACTATGTGATTGACAAGATTCCGACAGAGCGTTATAACGCACCGATACATGGCTGTGGAGTATGGGCTCCGGCTATAAGATATCATGAGGGAACATATTATGTGTGTTTCCCGATGCCTGATGAAGGTATATATATGACAACAGCTACAGACCCTTTTGGAAAATGGTCAGAGCCTGTTAATATAAGACCGGGTGCGGGCTGGATAGACCCGTGTCCATTCTGGGATGATGATGGTAATGCTTATCTTGTTGCAGGAGTTGCTAAGAGCCGAATCGGCTATAAGAGTGTACTTCATCTTGTTAGAATGCAACCTGACGGAATGGGGCTCTATGGTGAAGAGGTTAGGATATACGATGGTAACCTCTTGGGGCAGGAGACTATAGAAGGACCTAAGATGTATAAGCGAAACGGCTATTATTACATATTTGCTCCGGCAGGCGGTGTGAAGCCGGGCTGGCAGACTGTGCTTCGCTCTAAGAATATCTGGGGACCATATGAGACTCGTGTTGTTATGAGACAGGGAAAATCGGAGGTTAACGGTCCTCATCAGGGTGCGTGGATAGATACTGTTACGGGTGAGGACTGGTTTATACATTTTCAGGATGTATTTGCGGCAGGAAGAATAGTTCATTTACAGCCTATGTATTGGGAGAATGATTGGCCTGTAATCGGAGTTAAGTCTGATGAAGCTAATGAATACGGAGAGCCTGTAAATGAATACAGAATGCCGGATACAGGATATCAGGGAAAGATAGAGCCGGTGCCTGTGGCAGAGGAGTATAGTGATTATTTTAAGAATAATGTAAGTGCTAACGGATACGCTGAAAATGATGATAAATGTGATAGCAGTAAAGTCACGTATAATATGCACTGGCAGTGGAATGCCAACTATGATAAGAACTGGTATGATGCAGGCGAAACAGGACTTAAACTTTATGCAGTACCAAAGGAGAAAGAAAAGGCACTTTCGGATGTATCTAATCTCTTGTTAAAGAAATGGTTCGCACCCGAGTTCGTAAGTGAAATAGCTATGGACTTTAGTAATCTTAATGAGGGTGATAGCGCAGGTGTTATATCACTTGGCGTTGAGTATGGAGCTATCGTAGTTGAGAAGCTTAATGGTGAACTTATTATAAAGGGAGTTCGCGGAACACAGATATTCAATGGTGTGAATGTATCCACAAGTGAAGATGAGCTTGTACTTGGTAAGGCAATGGGTAACAGATTAATATTCAGATATGAGGTTATTACTAAGCCCGGTGATGAGATAGAGATTGAAGGTGTGGTAAGACCTCACGAAACGATTCGTATGTCTTACAGAGAGGCTGATGATACCAGCGGAAGCTTTGCTGTTGCTTGCGAATATAAAGCTGTAGCAGGAAGATGGGTTGGTGTTAAGTATGGTGTATTCTGTTGTGGGGCTGAGGATGTAGCAGCGGATGCAAGAGGATATGCGGTTGTGGAATATGTGAAGGTGAAATAATATAATTGCTGAATTTTTGCGGTTATATATAATAGAGCAAGAAAGTACGCAAGATAATACGTAAGTTATTGGAGAAAAACGTAGCGGTACCAGCTTCATAAAACGAAATAAGTAGCATTGCATACAGATAATCTTAAAGTTGATTTATCTGTTCTGCAATGCTACTTATTTTTTTACCAAGTGTCGCTTGGTTGTTGCACAAACTTGGCAAGCTTGTCGGATAATTATGCGAAAGCAAAATTGCCGACCAAGGATATGTTTCATGTTAGAATAAGTGAATATATCGGAGGTGTAAAGTGATGGCAGAATCAGAGAAACAACAGATATGATATACCATATATCTGCCAAGTGCTTGAACGTCAAAGTTATGTTCTTCTTGGAAAGCAACCGTTAGAGATTATAGACAGACTGGCATTCATATTGAATGGTGTGGTATGGGTTGACCGTAAAAACCGTGAAGATAAGAAGAAAGCTGTTATAAAAATGAAGAAGCTTCTTAAAGCCGGAGCGAATCTAATAATTTTCCCGGAAGGAACATGGAATCTTACACCATCTAAGCCGATGTTGCCACTTTATTGGGGAGTAATAGATATTGCAAAAGATTCTTGTAAGCCGATTATTCCTATTGTGTTGGAATATACAGACTCTAAATGTTATGTAGCATTTGGGGATATAATCACTATTCCCAAGCAAGCAGATAAGGGAGAAAGTATTGACAAAGTTAGTGATAGTTTCGCCACACTCAAGTGGACCATATGGGAGCGGTTCGATGATATCGGCTATGATACTTTAGCGGAATGGGATGCAGAGGTGCACAAGAGAGTGGCGGAATATCCAAAGCTTGATTATGAATATGAGAAATCGATTGTGCGTAAGGATGTAATTGAATAAAATATACTTGCAATGCTAGTTGCCTCTGGGATATAATATGCTCAGAGGCGATTTTTTTCAAGTTAATACTGTGCTGAGCCGATTTGTTTTATGCTCGTACTTAATAACAGGACATATCTTTCCGTGCGGAAAGGGAAATATATGGAAAGAAAAAAATTTTGCGATCTTAATTTAACCAATGCTTTTATGTTTGGGCTGCTATGTCAGATCCTGAGGTTATGAGAATTACGATGGAGGTATTGCTTGGCAGGAAGGTAAATAAAGTAACTGTAAATGCAGAGCATACCCTTATGTTCAGTTCTGACAGTCGTAGTATCAGACTTGACATCTATGCAGAGAATGAAGAGGGTGTCTACAATGTGGAGATGCAGGGAGAGAACGAAGGTAATACAATACTACAGACGAGTGTGTCGAGAGTCTGACAGACGAGAATGTAAAACAGATACATAAACGTGTATCGGAACTTAAACGTAGCAGAGAATGGGAGAGAAAGTATATGCGCTTTGAAGAGTTGTTGGAGAAAGAAAAAAGAGCCGGGCATGCCGAAGGTTACACAGAAGGACATTCTGATGGACATGCAGAATGTGAAGCTGACATGTTGAGACTCATATCTAAGATGATTGAAGCAGGCGAGATTGATAAACTTAAGCTTTTATCAGAGGATGCTGAGCTTCTTAATGAAATGCGCAAGAAATACTTAAACTAACCCGGATATGAAGCGTTTGTATCTGATGATGAATTTCTAATTTTGATTTATCATATCTTATTATCTAACTAATTCTAATCATTTTTAATCACTATTTTAATTAATTGTATAGTACGGATGAAATGGGTAGGTCCTTGGATGAAAAGAGTTGCCTCTTAACAATGTTCGCAAAGATGAAAATTATCTAAAATTGTTTCTAAAATTCTGTAGTTTATTCCATGAGTTCAAATTAAAAAACTTGACATACGTAATATTACGTATTATAATTATGCTTGAAAAGGAGAAAATATGCCAATGACACCAAGGGAGATGATTAAGCTCCTAAGAAAGAACGGATTTGAAGAAGTGAGCCGTAATGGTTCGCATGTTAAGATGAAGAATTTTTGTACAGGGAAACAAACGGTAGTTCCTTATCATTGTAAGGATTTAAAGAAAGGGCTTGAACAAGCTATACTTGCACAGGCAGGACTTAGATAATGGCATTTTTAGGGAGGATTATTATGGGTAAATTGTTTTATCCGGCAATATTTCATAAAGCAGAAGAAGGTGGATTTTGGATTTCGTTTCCGGATTTTCCTGACTGTTTTTCACAGGGAGAGGATATGACGCAGGCTTATGAGATGGCGGTTGATGCACTTGGATTGTGTATTAGTGATATTGAAGATACAAAGGGAACACTTCCTATACCCACCGTGCCTACTGATATTACAGTTGACGTGGACTCGGTTTTGCTAGTGGTAGAATTTGATAAAGAGGCATATAACCGTAAGCATAATTCGCGTGCAGTTAAGAAGACTCTTAGTATTCCTGAATGGCTCAATGAGGAGGCACTTGCATTGGGAATTAATTTTTCACAGGTTTTGCAAGAGGCACTTATTGCAAAAGTAAAGGCGCAATAGAAGACATTATTAAAAGCGGCATGGTGACATGCCGCTTTTGGTGTGCTATTTGATAGAATAATTCGATATCTGGTTATACAGAAGTTCTTTATCATCGAAGTAATTGATACGCATTGCATTTTTGACTTCGGAAAGTGTCTGTGCTGCGATTTCGCGGGCGCGTTCGCTACCGGCCTTTAGGATGTCGTAAACAGCAGAGATATCCTTTTCATATTCTTTTCGACGAAGACGGATTGGCTCAAGCTCTTCTTGAAGAATGTTGTTGAGGAATTTCTTGATTTTTACATCACCAAGGCCGCCTCTTTGATAATGCGCCTTAAGTTCATCTAGATTCATATATTCAGGTAAATATCTTTCGAAATGCTCAGCCTTACAGAATGCCTCAAGGTAAGTAAATACAGGGTTACCGTCGATGTGTCCGGGATCTTCAACGCGGATATGAAGAGGGTCTGTGTACATACTTAATATTTTTTGATTTATGACTTTAGGGTCGTCGGCAAGGTAAATGCAATTATCAAGAGATTTGCTCATTTTAGCCATGCCATCAGTTCCGGGGAGGCGCATACACGCTTCATTGTCAGGAAGTAAAGCTTCAGGCTCAACTAAAGTTTCTTTATATATTGCATTAAATTTGCGTACGATTTCTCTTGTCTGCTCAATCATTGGAAGCTGGTCGTCACCTACAGGGACAGTCGTAGCCTTGAATGCCGTAATATCGGCAGCCTGACTGATTGGATAGCAGAGAAAGCCAACAGGAATACTCGCTTCAAAGTTTCTGAGCTGTATTTCTGATTTGACGGTGGGATTTCTTTGCAATCGTGCAACCGTAACGAGATTCATATAATAAAAAGTAAGCTCGGTAAGTTCTGGAATTTGCGATTGGATAAAGATAGTTGAAATGTCCGGATTTAATCCAACTGCAAGATAGTCCAAAGCGACCTCCAATATGTTTTGTCTGACCTTTTCAGGATTGTCAAAATTGTCGGTAAGTGCTTGCGCATCTGCAATCATGATAAATATTTTATCATAATCTCCATGGTTCTGTAATTCTACGCGGCGTCTTAGTGAACCAACATAGTGTCCGACATGAAGGCGACCGGTTGGTCTGTCGCCTGTTAAAATGATTTTTTGCATAGTATGCTCCTTTCTAAAATAAAAATTTTGTCAATGCGGATGAAAGGAGTTTTTTAAAATAAAAAAACTCCTGCCCCAAAAGGACAGAAGTCAGATTCTGCTTAGCCACCTAATGAGTACGCACTAACATGCGCTTCCCGTGTTACGGTCGGGATTATCCGTCAACGCCTACTTAATAATTGTTCGGGCTGCCCTCATAAGTCCATTCGTTGTAACTTGAAATATTACCTTCGCACCATCGGTAACTCTCTGTGATTTCGCTATTACAATTACTACTCTTAATCATCGGTTTCTTGATATTCAAGTATAGCTATATTAACATACGATTATAAAAAAATCAAGATAAAATAAACCATGCTTGCGTGAAGTGGCAAGCATGGTCTGGAAATTATAATTATTTAGTTAACAGCATAAGAATCTCATTGCTTCTCTTAATAAATCTTGTCATGGCCTCAGGAGAGAGTGGCTTGTGGCTAATCATTGCGAGGTCATAGAGCTGCTCACAAATCATAGGTACATTCTCTGAATCCTTGTTAGCAAGAACATATTTAACAAGCTGGTTGTTAGCGTTAAGTACGAGTGTCTCGTTGCTTCCGCCGAACATAGCAGGGTCCATTCCGTACATATTGTACATCTTCATCATATCCTGCATACGACGACTTTCCTCTGAAAGTGTAATCATTGAGGAAACGGATTCGTCCTTGAGCTTCTCTACCTTAACATCAAGTTTATCGTTCTTAAGAGCATTTCTGAAAGTAGCAGTAAGAGTATCGATATCGTCCTTCATTGCTTCTGCATCGATTTCTTCCTTAACTCCTTCGCCAAGCTCAGCGTCGATTCTCTGGAATTTAATCTTATCATTCTTGTGCTCAAGCTGAGAGATGAATGGCTGGTCAATATTGTGTGTGAGGATAAATGCATCAAGACCTGCTTCCTTAAACATTCTGATATACTGGCTCTGCTGAACCTCGTCAGTTACATAGTAGATGGTACGCTTCTTATCGTCAGCAGCATTATCTGTATCATCAGCAGTAGCAGAAGTACCATCTGCATTTTCAACCTCTACAGCGGGCTCATCGTTAACCTTAAGTGCATCCGGAAGTGCGAAATATTTGCCTTCAAGATTCTTAAAGAGAACATAAGCGGTAATCTTCTCGCAGAATTTATCATCCTTTAAGCAACCGAATTTAATGAATGGGCTGATGTCATCCCAGTATTTCTCATATGCTTCTCTATCTGTTTTGCACATGCCAGAGAGCTTGTCGGCAACCTTCTTTGTAATGTAATCAGCGATTTTCTTAACGAAACCGTCATTCTGAAGAGCACTTCTTGATACATTAAGAGGAAGGTCAGGACAGTCGATTACACCCTTTAAGAGCATAAGGAACTCAGGAATAACCTCTTTGATATTGTCTGCGATAAATACCTGGTTGTTATATAATTTAATCTTACCTTCAATAGAATCATACTCTGTGTTAATCTTAGGGAAGTAGAGAATACCCTTAAGGTTAAAAGGATAATCCATGTTAAGGTGAATCCAGAATAAAGGCTCCTTGTAGTCCTGGAATACCTTGCGGTAGAAATCCTTGTAATCGTCATCGGAACAGTCATTAGGATGCTTAGTCCAGAGCGGAGTAGTATCGCTTATCGAAACCGGACGCTTAAGAATCTTATATTTGTCCTTGGCAGGAGATATTTCAACAAGCTCCTTGGTTCCGTCTTCTTTTTCTTCTTCCTCCATCTTGGCATCTTCGTGGATAGTTTCGATAATGGTATCGCTATCAAGAAGTTCATCCTTCTCTATAGTCTGGTATTCCGGTTCCGCATTGGCTTTGCTTAAAAAAATCTCAACCGGCATAAAAGAACAGTATTTCTCAAGAACCTCACGCGCACGATATTCATTAGCGAATTCAAGGCTGTCCTCGTTAAGGAAAAGAGTAATCTCTGTACCCGGAGTAGTACGAGTGCCGTCGCCGATGCTGTATTCTGTACCACCATCACATTCCCAGTGAACAGGAGTAGCATCGCTCTTAAATGATAATGTATCGATATGAACTTCATCGGCTACCATGAATGCAGAGTAGAAGCCGAGACCAAAGTGACCGATAATCTGATCCTCATTAGTCTTGTCCTTATATTTCTCAAGGAAATCTGTTGCACCTGAAAATGCAATCTGTGTAATATATTCTTCAACCTCATCGGCTGTCATACCAAGACCGTTATCTATAAACTTTAAAGTTTTATCAGTAGGATTAACGATAACCTGAATAGCAGGCTTGTAATCGTCTGAGAAGCTGTATTCGCCCATAACCTCAAGCTTCTTAAGCTTAGTGATGGCATCGCAGCCGTTAGATACTAACTCACGAAAGAAAATATCGTGGTCAGAATACATCCATTTCTTGATAATAGGTAAAATATTCTCGCTGTTAATTGAAAGCGTTCCTTGTTTTGTTGCCATAAAAAACACACTCCTTAAATAATATAGATATCCTTTGCTATCGCAAAAGTTGCTTTACATTTTAACTCTAGAAATAATAATAATACCGGTAAATAGAAATGTCAAGGGAAAATTAGCACTCTTTGACAGAGAGTGCTAACAAAAAAGTTTTGATTGAAAATGCAAAAAGTAATTAGTATGGATAGAAATTGATAAAATAGCACAATATATTAATAAAAATATAAACATGGTGGTAGATGTATGAAAATTAATAAACAAATATTAGGCATGATGTCGGTATTATCAGTTATGGTTTTGTTTTGCGGTTGTGGCTGCGGTGGCAGTGATAAGAAATTAGAGGAAAAGCTTAGTGAGGCAGATGAGTATATTACGAATGAAGATTATGAAGGTGCAATATCTGCATATCGTCAGGCGATTGAGATTAATGATAAATCCGAAGCGGCATATATAGGACTTATAGATGCTTATATTGCCATAAAAGATTATGATGCGGCAGAGAGTGTCGTTGATGAAGCGGTAGGAATGGCTATGCTCGAAACAGAGAGTATTAAGGCTAAATCAGAGCTTGTTTCTAATCTTAAGACATATGTATTTGGCAAGGATGTGGTAGTAGGAGATGTGGTTAGCTTCGGAATCTATGAACAGGACAATAATGTCTATAATGAAGAGGAAGATGTAGAATGGAGAGTCCTTGATATTGAAGATGGATATGCTTTTGTATTGAGTGAGAAATGTCTTGATGCCAGACCATATAATGATGAATATGTAGCAGTAACATGGGATAGCAGTACAATCAGAAAATGGCTTAACACAGAATTTTTTGATAAGCTGTTAACAGAGGAAGAACAGGGATATGTTAAGCTCTCCCATATCATAACCCAGGGAAACAGCAAATATCAGACCCTTGGAGGTGCACAGTCAGATGATAATGTCTTTTTACTTAGCGTGGAAGAGGTTGAGCTTTATTTAAAGGATAAACTTGACAGAATAGCACAGACAACTCCTCATGCAATTGCGAACGGAGGCTATGCTTCAGAAGATAATACAGCCTGGTGGTGGCTTCGTACTCCCGGAGAAAAACAGAGCGATGCGGTTAATGTGTACACAGACGGCGAAATCATGAAAGACGGATATTATGTAAGTAACAAAATTTTTTCCGTAAGACCTGCCATGTGGGTAAAGATTAAGAGATAAAAAAGATTATCTGCCTCACAAAGAGCAAGTGTTTATTATTGCAGATATAAACTTAATATGCTAAAATTATAAAGTCGGGTGGCATATGCCCGGTGCCATTTATTTAAGCATGGTGTATATAAGCACATATAAGATGATATTTCCCTCTAAGACACGCTCTCGCTCCGTGGAAAACGTAGCGGTACTAAGCTCGAAAGTGCGAACACTTTCTCGCTAAGTGCCGACGTTTTTCAAGGGTCTTAACGGGAATATATCATCTTATATGTGCGCTACATAAATGTTTAAATAAATGGCACCGGGCAGATACTATCTGACTTTTTATGGTAATATAGCAGGTGTGGGAGGAATACATGTTTTCTTGCAAAATAGGTGATATTAAGAGTTTTATGAATAAGCTTCTTATTAAAGAGGATTTTGATAAATTCGCAGTATCTGAAGCTACGATTATTACATACAACAGCTTTGTTATAGACGGTCATCTTAGAAAAGAACATTTCACGGAGGATGAGTGGAGGGAGCTTGGCGGAGAGAGATTTTCTGCATGGGAAACGATAAAGCCGTTTTGCTTTCAGGCGATTAAGGGAAAGAAGACTCCGGAGAGCTTTAAGATAGTACTTCTTTTGTCAGAAAAAGATAAGAATGAATTCTATGAAGACATCAAAGATAAGCCGGCCAATATATCAGCCGGGAATATAAACGGGTTGTTTCTTAATATCAAATATGAGAATGGAGCGTTGTATGCTACCACAGGAACGTCACTTGGAATATTTGTGCTTGATAAGACGATTGATACAGCATGGGAAAGCTATGTCAAGAACTTCTTTTTAGAGCATGAAATTGAGTTCGAAGAGATATAGTGAAAACTTCTATGAAGATAAATAATACGACCATTAGAAATTAAAGGGAAAAAGTAATAGCAGAATATATAATTAGTGGTAACCAATATAGATAGAAAGGTAAGTACAGATTATGAATGAGAGAATAACTAAGCTTGCAGATTATATAGAAAAGGCAGTGTCACCATATCATGCGGTAGCAGAGACTGAGAAGCTATTTATAAACAGAGGATTTAAGGAACTTAAGATGTCTGATAACTGGGGTAAACTTGATAGAGGACAAGGATACTACATTAATGTATTCGGTTCGGCACAGGTGGCATTTTATGTTGGAGACGATTTTAGGGAAGGCGGACAGCTTAAGGTGGTTATGGCACATACAGATTCACCGGGACTTAAGATTAAAACAATGCCAAGAAGGGAGAATCCGGATGGCAGTATAAGTCTTAATACCGAGGTGTACGGAGGCCCTATACTTAATACATGGATGGACAGACCGCTTTCAATTGCAGGAAGAGTGATGCTTAAAGGTGAGAATGTATTTGAACCTGTAACCAAGCTTGTTGATGCTAAGAAAAGTGTGGCAACCATACCTAATCTTGCTATCCATATGAATAGGGAAGTTAATAAAGGTGTGGAACTTAATAAGCAGATAGATTTACTTCCGCTTGTAGGCGGAAGCTTATGCGATGATAATTCCAAGAAGGGTGATAAATGGCTCTTTGATGTGCTCGGAGTTAATGAAGAGGATGTTATTTCACATGATTTATATGTGTATGATAACGAGAAACCTCGGTTTATCGGAATTGACGACAGTATGTTATCAGCTCCGAGAATAGATAATCTTAGTTCAGTGTGGGCAGGAGCAGAGGCACTTTGCGAGGCTTCGGTTGATGGCAATATGATAAGTGTATTTGCTGCATGGGATAATGAAGAGGTAGGAAGCCAGACTAAGCAGGGCGGAGACTCAGAAACATTTGCGGTAATACTTGAGAAGATATATCTTGCACTTGGACTTACTAGAGAAGAATATCTTCGTTCAATATTGTCAGGAGTAATGATTTCTGCAGATGTAGCACATGCAGCTCATCCGAATCGTACGGAGAAGGCTGATATTACCAATAAAGTATTTCTTAATAAAGGTGTGGCATTTAAAATATCAGGTAATCAGAAATACGCAACAGATGCGGAAACACTCGCTATTATGGAGTCTCTTTGCAGGGATAATGACATACAGTATCAGAGATTCCTTAATCGTTCGGATATACCGGGAGGCTCAACTATCGGAAGTCTCATGAGTTCACATCTTCCGCTTAGAACACTTGATCTTGGAATACCTATGCTTGCGATGCATTCTGCAAGAGAGCTTTCGGGAGTAGAGGATCAGGAAGCTATGTATAAGCTTATGAAGGTATTTTTTGAGGTTTGATAAATGGTGCGATGCCATATGATAAAGTTTCAACACAGGACATTGGATAAAAACAGAGCTTAATATATCGGAGGAAGTATGGCCGGCAGAATAGTTATAATAGGTGGCGGTGCCGCAGGAATGATGGCTGCAATTACCGCCGCTAAGACTGCAAATAATAAAACAGAAATAATAATAATTGAGCATACGGACAGACTCGGGAAGAAAATTCTTGCAACAGGTAATGGTAAATGTAATCTTACCAACAGAAGAATTGAACAGCAGTTTTTTAGAGGAGATAACCCTGAATTTGCCATGAAAGCAATAGAGACCTTTGGATATGAAGATACTATCAGGTTTTTCAATGAAATGGGACTTATGCTCCGCGAGAAAAACGGATATTTTTATCCATATTCAGAGCAAGCTGCTGTTGTGAATGATACACTTCGCCTTGAACTTGACAGGTTAAAGATTAAAGTACTTCTTAATACAAATGTTGAGAAGATATTACCTGAGGAGAAAGGCTTTGAAATTCTTACTAAAGAAAATGGTAAGCTTAGAGCTGATAAATTAATAATAGCTACAGGCTCCAAGGCTTCACCGAAAACAGGCTCTGACGGAAGCGGATATACGATGGCTAAGCAGCTTGACCATAGGGTTATAAAGCCGTTACCGGCACTTGTACAGCTTATATGCAAAGAGAATTTCTATAAGAGTATAGCGGGAGTGCGTGTTGATGCGAGGATTACAGTCGATATTGATGGTAATGAAGTAAGTGAACGAGGAGAACTTCAGCTTACTGAATACGGAATATCTGGTATACCGGTTTTTCAGGTGAGCAGGTATATAGTAAGTGCACTTGACAGGAAAAAGAATTTATCTACATATATTGATTTTTTGCCGGATGTTGCGCATAAAGAACTTATGGATTTTTTGAAAAAACAGTCAAAGCTTAGTGATAAGACAGTAGAAGAAGTACTTAACGGACTTCTTAACAAAAAGCTTAGTGTCCTTATGGCAAAGGAATGTAAGCTGTCACCAAACGCGGAGTTTGGAAGCCTTAAGGATAAAGATTTCTATGTACTTATTGATAAGATTAAGAACTTCAGGGTAGAGGTTATAGATTCCAAATCCTTTGATATGGCACAGGTATGTCAGGGTGGTGTAGATACCTCCGAACTTTCGGAGCGTACTATGGAATCTAAGAATCATAAAGGCTTATATTTTGCCGGAGAGATAATAGATATTGACGGAGCATGCGGAGGATATAATCTTCAGTGGGCATGGACGAGCGGATATCTTGCCGGTAAAAGTGCGGCAGAGGAGTAGAAGGAGCATACATGATTCGTATTTCGCAATTAAAATTAAAGGTTACTCATAATGATAAGAATATGAACGAAGCAGTCTGTAGGGCTCTTAGGATTAAACCGGAGATGCTGTGTGGAATTAGAATAGTAAAACGTTCACTTGATGCACGAAAGAAACCGGATATTTTCTACAGCTATGTAGTTGATGTAAAGGTAAAGGATGAGGATAAGGTATTACATATTAACCGTTCCAATAAAGACG
>JAFTJD010000082.1 GCA_017456585.1 Lachnospiraceae bacterium | reverse complement strand
TTTATCGATAATGCTTATAACAATTATATCAGGATAAAATCATGCTACTGTAACCCCTCCCCCCAAAATGATTCCTTAAAATACTGCAAAAAATACTTGCAATATAAGTTTCTTTATGATAGAATACAATCTGTTGTGAGAGAAAGCTTACACATGCGGATGTGGCGGACTGGCAGACGCAGCAGACTCAAAATCTGCCGGGTTCACGCTCGTGAGGGTTCGAGTCCCTCCATCCGCACTTAGAGGAATGACATAAGTCATTCCTCTTGTTAATTATAATATTATAATGTTTATACTGCCACCGGGTAGTGAATGCTTAGGCATTTGTTATCACATCGTTAGGTCTTTGAAGATGTGTATAGCAGATGCTTTATTTTTTAGGAGAAGAATTATGACATTTAATAAACCCTTTAAAGATTTAACCCGATTTGAATTATCTCTTTGGCTAGCCTCTGTTTGTGCAATTATCATTTCCGCTGTTCTTAGCGGCAATATAGACTGGCTAAATACTATTGCTTCTTTGATTGGTGTGACAGCACTTATCTTTCTTGCTAAGGGATATGTCATCGGACAGGTGTTAACTGTTATATTTTCTGTTTTCTACGGAATTATCTCATTCTGTTTCCGATATTACGGAGAAATGATTACATATCTTTTTATGACTACACCTATGGCAATAATATCCATTATATCATGGGTAAAACACCCTTACAAAGAAACCAAAGAAGTCGAAGTGAACCAAGTAACCAGAAAGCAGATAGCCCTCATGATAGTATTAGCTATAATAACTACTACTGCTTTTTATTTCATACTATCCGCTTTAGATAATGCTAATATTCTATTTAGCACCATTTCAATAACCACAAGCTTCATTGCTTCATATCTTACTTTTCTAAGGAGTCCGTATTATGCAATCGGCTATGCCGCCAATGACTTAGTGCTTATCGTTTTATGGAGTCTGGCATCCTTAGAAAGCATATCATATCTTCCTATGCTTGTATGTTTTGTAATGTTCTTCTTTAACGATATATATGGCTTCGTAAGCTGGCGCAGAATGCAAAAAAGGCAGATTTAATCATCTGCCTTTTCTCGTTCTAATTTTGAATATATGCAACCGCAATAATCCTGTCTATACAAATCATATTCTTTAGAAAGCTCTATAGAACGTTTATAACCATTCTTCTTTTTAAAATCCGAAACAAGATATGGAACATTATATTCTCTCGCTAATACTTGTCCTATCTCGTTAAGAAGCTGCGCATTCTTTAGCGGACTAATTGAAAGTGTTGTTGTAAACCAATCAAAGCCATTCTCGGCTGCAAGCTCTGCAGTTTTCTTAAGTCGAAGTTCAAAGCAAAGTTTACATCTGGCTCCGCCTTCAGGTTCTTTCTCATAGCCCTTAACCTTGTCAAAGAATTCCTTAGGTTCGTAATCACAATCCATAAAATCAATCTTATGCTTACCTTCAGGCATTTGGCTTATTAGTCTCTTCTGTTCTTCTTTTCTGTACTTGTATTCCTCTTCGTACGTGATATTTGGATTATAATACAAGACAGTAATATCAAAGTACTCCGACAGATACTCAAGCACATAACTGCTACACGGAGCACAACAGCTATGAAGTAACAGTTTTCTCTTATCACCAAGTCCCGCTATTATTTTATCAAGTTCTTTCTGATAATTCATATTATTCATAGCGCTACTCCTCCTTTTATCATATGTGCAAGTAATTACACTTACAGATTGCAGAACCACAACTTAAAATCACATATCATTACCACATATATGGCATTCATTATAAATCATATAATTTACTATATTTTTCTCTCAGATATTCAACGTAATATTTCGTATTAAGTTCTTCTCCCGTTACATCCATAAGAAGTTCCTTAGCATTCTTTGCAGAACCATACTGATGTATATTTTCTTTAAGCCAAGTAGTAATTTTATCAACTTTACCTTCCATAAGTGCTTTATCAACATCGAATTCTTCTTGCATCTTATGGAAGAACTGTGCTGCGAAAGCGCTTCCAAGTGCATATGACGGGAAATATCCAATTCCGCCCTGTGACCAGTGAATATCCTGAAGTATACCTTCCGATACATTTCTTGGCTTAAGTCCAAGATATTCTTCATATTTCTTATTCCATATCTCAGGAAGTTCATTCACATCAATGTCATTTTCCATAAAAAGCTTCTCTATCTCATATCTTATAATGACATGTAAACTGTAAGTAAGTTCATCAGCCTCCGTACGGATATATCCATGTTCAACCCTGTTAGCAGCTTTCATAAAATCCTCAAGGTTTACATCAGAAAGATTATCACTAAACATCTCCTGAAGCTTACCATATATCGGTTTCCAGAAGCTCTCACGTCTTCCGATAACATTCTCCATAAATCTTGACTGTGACTCATGAACTCCCATAGAAGTACCTGTTCCAAGTGGAGTCAAAGTATATTTATCCGCTATATTCATCTCATACAGTGCATGTCCGCCCTCATGAATAGTTGAAAACATTGCGCTTTCGGGTTGATTCTTATAATAATGAGTCGTTATTCTCACATCCTTATTGTGCCAGTTAGTCGTGAATGGATGTGCACTCTCTGCTATAACGCCCTTCTTAAAATCAAAGCCTATATATTCAGCAAGAAAATAGTTAAACTCTTTCTGCTTTTCTATATCATAATCCTTTCTGAGAAAATCAAAATTAATGCTATCTTCCTTTGCTTTAATTTGTTTTGCTAAAGGTACGATTCCGTTCTTTAGCTCTTCAAAAAACTTATCAAGCACTTCTGTTGTAAAGCCTTCTTCATAATCACCGAGCAAAATATTATAAAGACTGTCGTTATTCTTATTCCTGTTAGTTGCCATCTTCTTATTAAAAGCTATTACTTTCTCAAGATATGGAGCAAAAACAGAAAAATCATTACTCTCTTTTGCCTTTTCCCATGCATTTATACTATTAGCAACAAGTTCATTATAATCTTTATACTCTTCGGCAGTAACCGCATCTAATTGTTCATATTCCTTAAGCATTATATTGACAATCTTCTTTTCTGTCTCATTCAAGTCATCTGCATCTTTAAGTTCGTCAAGTAATGCTTTTACTTCTTCGTTAATGAGTGCCTTATGACTCTCTCCTGCCAGAATACCTTTTATCTTGGCATTATTCTCAACAGATTCTTCGGGTGCAAGTGTAGCATCGTCCCATTCAAAAAGTGCCATCGCGGCTCCAAGTGCTACTCTTTTATCTATATATTTTTTGAGCTGTTCATATTTTTTGTTCATAGCTATACCTCCTTACATATTATTTACACAAAAAACTGCCTTAAATACACTTTTAAATCAAAACGTATTTGGGCAGTCTTCGTCTTAGAAATATTTAACACTTTTCCAAAGATTATTTCGTTTTAACTCAAGATATTCATGGTATGCCTTCTCTAATATTTGTTTTTCATTTGAAAACTTTAACAAATGATAAGCCTCATGAAATTTGTAATATCCGGAGTCTACAAAGTACTCCTCTCGTTGTGGCTTACTGTAATAGCTGTCTGCCATCATCAGATACCAATGCACATCTTTTGAAACGATATCTTCAGCTGTCGAAAAAGAATATTGGCTTTTACCAATATATTTGATTATCTCAGCTTTTACACCGGTTTCCTCAAGTACCTCCCTGAGTGCCGTATCCTTATATTCTTCTCCATCTTCTACAGTTCCCTTAGGTAAAACCCATCCCTCATATTTATTCTTATAATTCTTATAAAGTACGAGTATCTTCCCTCGGAATATAACCACACCGCCACAGCTCGTTGCTTCGACCATATGCAATTCCTCCTGTCTGGTGTTGTATAGTTTTTTCCCCCTCTCGAAAAGCTGCCGCTTTTCTCGCGGTCCGGCATTCGCCGTATCTAACACGTCCATGCCCCTCTCGAAAAGCTGCCGCTTTTCTCGCGGTCCGGCATTCGCCGTATCTAACACGTCCATGCCCCTCTCGAAAGGCTGTCGCTTTTCTCGCGGTCCGGCATTCGCCGTATCTAACACGTCC
>JAFTJD010000081.1 GCA_017456585.1 Lachnospiraceae bacterium | reverse complement strand
CGACTTGCATGTGTTAGGCACGCCGCCAGCGTTCTTCCTGAGCCAGGATCAAACTCTCATGTTAAAGTTTTGTCCTCGCCAGAAAAAACTGGCCTTGCACGATAATTTGCACTGCAAATTTCGTGCTCTGCGGAAATTTTATTCGAAATTTCCGTTTCCTTTTTTACTGTTTGGTTTGTACTGCAGGCATTTGCTACGCAAATATCCTGCTAAAACGTTCATCCAAAACATTCAGCCAAACCTGAATGTTTTGTTTTTTTAGAACTTTCGGGTTGGTTTATACTGTTCAATTATCAAGGTTCATTCTGTGTCGCTGTTTCAGCGACAACTTTGATAGAATATCATATCATTTTCGGTTTGTCAACAACTTTTTTAAATTTTTTAAATTAATTTGTTAACTCTGAAAATTCAAAAAAGTGCTATCCGACCCCCGCTAAGCGAGCGGAGTTTCAGTATAGCACTTCTTTATATAGTTGTCAATCTCTTTTTTTACATTTAATATTTCTTATTTTACAAGTCATATGCTAAGTGTCTGTTCCAAAACTACCCGTTATATTCTTCGATAATCATTCCTATAAAATTAGCCAGAATGTGAAGATAGTTAACACTACTCTCAGAACGCTTTTTAACCAAATGACAGCATTCAAAGGAAACAAACCCTTTTATATCTGCCTTTGTTCCAATAATAACCTGAATCAGATTCTCTATACCAAGCTTCATGTAAATCTGATACACATCTTTATTTATCTCTCGCACTTTATGTAATGTTGAAAGTGTCAGTACACCATTCTCATCAAAAGCGTCAAGATAATCTTTGCTTTCCGCGAAGAAGGCATACTCGTATTCTGAGGTTTGTCTCTCTCTATATAGAATTCTTGGATATCCTTCGCCGTAGTAAATGTTAACGCGATCAAAGCCTAACTCCTCAATCACCTTATCAAGCACTTCGCCAATACCGGCGTATTTTTCCCGATATAGTATTGAAACACTTTCGTTAATCACCGAAAGAATATTTGTGCCTTGGACAGTTGTCTTAATTTCAGCAATCTTACCATCATCCAAAATCAAATCGCCATGTATTTCTTTAAGATATATAATATATCTATTTTTGCCTTTATCCTTCGCTATATACAAGCATTTGTCGGCGTAGGCAAAAAGTGTATCATAATCATAAATATCAGGTTCTCTTTCACATGCTCCGATAGAACATGTAATATTCAAATCCTGTATATTTGCAAATAAATATTCTATTCTGCTGCGAATTGAACGCAATTTACCTTTAAGTTCATCTCTGTCTGTGTAATTCGTAATAACACCAATGAATTCATCTCCGCCAAATCTACCAGCCACACCGTTTGCACCGATTACATCGGTTATTACTCTGGCTATCTTGCTTAACACCTGATCACCAAAGAGATGTCCATAATTATCGTTTGCATCCTTAAAATTATCAATATCTAATATAAATAGAGCGGCATTGCCTGTTACTATCTGAAGCTGCTTCTGTATCTGCTCTGCAACTGCCTTTTTAGAATACAAACCGGTGAGCGGGTCTAAATTAGCATCTACCTTACCTGCGCTGTAACCGTTTGCATGTATACAGCCAATGGTTCTCCACGGAATACCCTCTCTATAAAAAGATTTGACATCAAAAGTACAAGGAAACATTTCATCTGTATCATAAGCAAGGCCAAATTTCATATTGGCTGAGAACTTCTTTTTACCCATTTTAATATCAAGATAAAAATTGGTAAATGTAGCCTCTTCACCCTCGTCAACATGACCCAAAGCAAAAGCCTTCCTACTCCATTCATCCAAATCCATAGAAAAAAATATCACTTCTCTGGAATTCAGAATTCGACAAAAGGATATAATATTAGTAGCATGTTCATATTTAAAATAATTGATCTCAGCAACATCAGCCAAAAACTTAAGTGAACTACCGGTAAGGAGTAGCTCATGATACGCCAACACCAAAATATCCACATCATAAACGTAGATATCCCAGAGTTGAACGCCTTTTACCAACTCACGTTGCTTTCTGATTTTCATATATACATCACGATAAAGTCCACTAGAATGTTTTACCTTAACCATAAGACAAGACCAGTCTGTCCCTGCTTCCTCAAAGGTCTCCTGAAAAGCTTCAATAGAATCCTCATGGATATAATTGTTGATAGCACTATAAGTATTAACACCAAGATACCCAAAAACAACTTCATCGCAATATCTAATATCAAGAAATTTATCTACTGCCAATCTGCCGAATTGAAGATTATCAATATTCATGGGCTAACCTCCTACGTATACTAAGGTAATGTTGTATGTTTCACCTATAATGTCATTTCAAGCACATCTGATATAACTCTCATCAAATAGTTATTGTTATATAGGAAACTTAATACATCACTTTCATTAATCTGTTCAAGGAATATAAGTCCCAAATCCGTACTTGCTCCTGCTGTAACAGCAACACACAAAATCCATACAATAATCAATGCTTCAAGGAGTCCCAATGCCGTGCCTGCCAATCTGTTAACTCCGTTAAGCACCGGCAATTTGCTTATTACATCCAGAAGCTGCACAAGCACCTTCAGTATTATCATTATAACAATAAATGTAGCTATAAATGTTGCCGCATTAATAACAATATTTGCAATATATGCTCCTGCTTTTTCGCCATATTTATCAATGCTTAAATCAACCTCTTCATCTTTGCCCATATGCTCATCCAGGAAATCTCTAATAGCTTCGGGAAGCGGAAGCTCATCTATTTCTTTGCTTTCGCCTGCCTCTTCTTCTGCTGCCTCAGCTAAGTTGGCGATAAATTCACACACGCCATCCTTTGCAGCATCATACATTCCGGTATTTTCTTTTACCCATGTTGCTATATGAGGACTTATAATTACCGTAAATATAACCGTTAGTATCAAGGTCACAAGGGAAAATAATGATTTCACAAATCCCTTATTGAATCCATATATACCCATTATTACAAAAAATAATATAACTATCAGTAACAGCCAATTAAACATTTTCTTCTCCTCTTCCGTTCTATTTGATGCCTATCTCACTAATCGTCGTCTTAGTTATCATTATATAATTAGTTATTGAGAGCGGCATTATGCATTCATATGACTTATCAAAGGTATAGTTGAACTTCTCTACTCCTCCCATTGAAAGCAAGATACATCTGTTGTCATTATACACTAACACGTGTTCATTTACAAATTGTATCTCTTTATATTCCATGTCTATGTCGTAGCTCAGAACCTTTTTTCCTTCTATATCATATATCTCAAGTCTGTAAAGACCTCCATGCTCTTCGTTATCAAATACTAAACCTATATATGACTCATCTCCCACAAATGCTGCCAGTTCTCCGTCATATCCGATATCTGCAACAACTTCAGGAATCTCTTTCATATCAAATATCGTAATGCGATTATCTCCTACAGCACAAGCCGTATAATCATTAACAAATTCCACATACGGAATCATCGTTCCTTCATAATAATCGTCATAAACCCCGACCATATTCCAAATATAGTCCTCACCAACGTCCGAAAAATTATAAAAAACAACACTGCTTGCCAATGTATCCTCTGCTATATCAAGATAAGAAACCATCAGCTTCTGTCCATCCGGAGATATACGGCTGTCAATCGGATAACCATTTCCTTCCAAAGAGGTCTTACTTGCAACCTTTTTCTCACCGTTAGCTTCATATATATCAAGATAATTGATTCCGTCCTTCTCCATGGAAACGGCCACAGCACCCTGAGCAGCCACAGATATATCTACAATTGGATAGTCTACTACCATACTGCCAGCAAGTCCGTTCTGGTTAAACACATAGATTTCATGCCCCTTTTGTGATGCAACTACCCCGTAATTTTTGCAAAGTGCAACTATCGGATACTTCATCTGATATGAAATCTCCCACTGCTTAGATGCATTCTTGTCAAGGCAAACTATTCCATCCATTCCATATCTAAGTATTTTATCATTAAACTTAAGATACTTACTGTCTACATTCTGTGTAATCTGTGATATTGACAAAACATCATAATCTTCATAAACCCTATTCTTTTTATAAATGCTGTAACCTATTATCAGAAAAATAACCACTGCAATCAGGGCACAGATAATAAACAGCTTACGTCCTTTATGAAAAATAACTTTTTTGGTGTAATGTCTATTATCAATATTCTTACTTGCATTCTTAAGTTTATTCTTCTGATATTCCCTGATATTCGTCATATATCTCCTCTGTATCTGCTGCTGTCACATGAGCTAAAACCTTCTTTACGGAAGACCAATCACCTGTCCGACAAAGATATAGTCTCCGTTTTCAAGTTTGTTATAAGCCTTTATGGCATCTACCATTTTTTCCGTATTATAGAATTCCCTGCTTATGGAAGTCAACGTATCTCCTGCCTTAACAACGTAAAGCTCCGTCTTAGTAGCAACCACTTCCGTCGGCGTAACTTCAGTAGCTTGACTCTCGGTCGCTTTATTCTCGGAAGTCTCTGTGTTCGATGCAATTGATTCTCCTGTATCCGGTACCTCTTCCTTACCGGCAAGCTCTTCCTGCGTTGCGACTGCCGCTGCCGATGCTGCGGTAGTCGTCTCTTCCTGCACATTGACCTCATTCGTCTCACTCTTGTCGTCAGTAGTAGTCTTGCTCGCATTGTCAGATGCTGCGGTGGTTTCTAGCGGCAAAATATTCCCCGGTACATTTTCTATAACGGGATTCCCCATAGCCACAGATTTCTGTTCCGACATCTTAACTGCCGCAGTTCTGTATAAATCTGATACCATCTGTTCAAGGCCTTCTATCTTATCAGTGTTATTCATTATGGCTATCCCTATCATCAGAATTACAACAGCCAAAAATGTACATGCCCCATACAGAAAGCCTACACTTCTCTTACCCTCGGTGCGTTCTTTTCTCTCATGAAGGATTGTTCTGAAGCTTTCCGGAACATTATCCTTAAGGCCTTCATCAGTACGTTCAGCCGGTTCGCTTACGTCCTTATCCTTCATCATATATTCCTGCATATCGGAATTGCGTTCAAAATATACGTAATACGTATTTTGCTCCGCTAATACTCCATTTTCCATGCGATATATCTTTTCTTCTCTTTCAGTTCTGTCTGCAAGAAGCAGAACCTTATCAACACCCGGGAAATTATCGATATGTAACTTGGTAATTGTCGAATCCGCTTTCTCCTCGCAGGATATATCTGCTGAATTCAAAAACCATCCAACAATCATATACTTATTAAAATACTTCTTAATATCGTCATATATTCTCGTCCACGTAACATCATCAAACATCATGTTACCATCTTCATCGTAGGCTACGTCTATTTTAATGGCACCCGGAGCAAAAATATATGTTTCTTTACCACTATGCTTTACTTCACCAAGCAAAATACCTACTGCGTTTTGCTGTCTTTCCCAAAACTTATGTATAAATGTTATAACATAATCTTCAATAAAAATCTTTGTGTCGTTAGTACCTTCGCCGATTTGTCGTATGTTCTTCGGAAGCTTTATCGGCACATCCGCCATTGGTTTCGCTTGTTCTGTTTCATCATAAATTATCTCGATCATGTTTCCACCTCACGCATTATATCTATAGTCCACCCTAAGGGTCGTCTCATAGATAATAGCATAAGCTGTCTTCAGATTTTATCACAATATGTCGAGCTTCATATGTGTTTTATACACCATTTTGTGACAAACTATTCTTTTTTCTCCAAGAATGCAACCGCCTGAGAAATATCAGTAGCGTTACCTGCCTCGATAATTCTTATAAGTGCAGATAAAGATTCCCTGTTCATAAGCTTCTTATCAAGATACGGCTCGTATCTCGCGAGTAGCATCTTTGCCTGCTGCATAACAGCTTTCTTATTATCAATAATAGCCTTGGTTTCCTTCTGCAGCTTATCAAGGTTCTCTCGCTCTGTCTTAGTTCCAGCAGCTATCTCTGTCGCTATAGCTTTAGCTGTTACATTATCAAATTCATCGAGATCTTTATTCTGGATATCTGTAAGTCGCTTGATCTCTCCCTCAGCCTCAGATATTCTATTATCGAATTCACCAAGATTATACATGCTGTCATTATCTTCTTTATGAATAGCTGTTCTAATACTCTGAATATGCTTCTTATTCTGTGCTATGTTATGTTTGCATGCTCTGATATTCTTAATAGCTTCCCACTTGTTAACCTTAATTGTGTTATTAATTGCAAGATATGAAAATGAAAATACTATCCAAAAAGCACAATAAACTCCCGCCAAAACCAATTCTCCCTCAAGCGGCAAGAACACATACACAAGATATGGCAACACACATGTAAAAATCACAAAGAGTAATACAAATGTCAACTTATCTGCCAGACCCTTAGCTGCAAAAAGTGCCAAAAAGAGTCTTGTCTTACATATACCTGAAAGGTTATTCTCGCGTGTGATTGTCTTAATCTCTGCTTTAAGCTTCTTATTATTCTCCTGGAGTTCTGCAGTCTCCTCCATCATTCGCTCTTCCTTTCCCTTCGTAAGAGCACGCTCCCTATCAGTTCTCGCCTTCTTTAATTTATCTTCTTCTTTAGAAATCTCTTTGCCATATTTACTCAAAATAGCATCTCTTTGCTTCCTTATAGAAGCATCTGTCTGCTCACTTACCGTCTTATCTATTACATCAATATCTCTTTCAATTCCTCTTAACTTCGATTCAAGAAGTTCTACCTCGCCCACAGTCTTCTCGAGCTGCTCATATTTCTCTAAAATCTCTCTCAAAGTCTGCGCATTTCCATGTAAAATATTATTATCAGCCATAATCGACATCCCCCTTCTAAAGTTTATTATATTGTAACAAATATACTTCATTTCGACAAGGGTTCCCTAAGTATTTTTCGCCTTGAAGTTATCAAGAAAATATACTATACTAGTTTGTATGATTTTACAGGAGGTCTTATATGTTTCGTCTTTGGGGAAAGCTCTTTAAGAACAATCATCTTGAAATGGATATTGTCGTTGAAAATGACAGCTTAGAACTTAACAGAACCAAAAAGGTTTTTGATGCTTTGGATAAAGTATGCTATGAATTTGATTTAAGCAAGCCCATTTGGCTTGACAGCAATGTTACTGAGTTTAAACGTATAAGCAAAACCCGGTTTCGCGCAGATAATTTTATAGATTCATTTCCTTATGATTATTTGGAAATACATGTAATAGAGGAGGATATGTAAGTGCATATCCTCCTCTTCTATTTAAGTATTTATTCCTTCGTTTTAAATTTAGTAGCCTCTTGTATCTTTAATCCGATAGCTTCCTTCTTCTTGGCATTTCTATTCTCTTTTTTTATTGACATATCTTTCTGCCAGAAACCTAAAGCAAATGCAAGTGCCATTATTATAAGTCCATACAACTGTGCATAGAAAACTAACATCGCATCACTCACAGCACCATGGAACAAGCTTGCAATACTAACCGAAATAAATTCCACCGGATAAATAAACCAGAAAACTATCTGATCTGCAAAATTGGTTCCAACCGTTTCTCCTCGATAAACAATCAAGTATATAATAAAGAAAACAATCGCATAAAGATGTGCCACTCCAAATGATATTGCAAACGAAAGATTAGACTCTCTATACATTGTTCCTACATATCTCCAGTAAAGAACAATTCCGAACGCTCCGACTGTATACCATATCGTTGCCATCAACGGGAATACACTTTCTGATATTTTGACAACTAAGTAAAATAAACATCCGAATAACATCGGTGCAAATGTCGCTAATATGAGCGAAGTATTTTTAGTAAACTTTATCTCTATCGGCTTCAAAACGAATTCCTCCAATTTAATAATACTTTATAAAGTTTACTTCATGCCCCATTAATTGTCAAATAAATTTATTATTAAATAACAACTTTCCTAAAAGCACCACGCTTTTTGGAGTTCTTTACGTTTCTCGCCTTATCCATATCCTTTAAAAGATGTCTGTTCTTTTGAAATGTACGTATGGTCTCATCAAGCTGCTTAAAACGTTCATCTTCTCTTTCCTCGCGCATACGCATCAAATAATCCATCTCTTTAAGAACATTATCACTCACTCGTTCACTTACTTCTTTGCCGAGCAACGCATTATTCTCCTGCAAAGCTTTGGCAACTATATTACTCATGACCATCTGAAACTGATGCATTTTTTCTTCCGACTTAAAAACTGTTACCGGCTTGTCCTCTATATTAGCAAGCTCTCCCCTAATCGGCATTTCTTCCTGCTCCTCTAAAGCCTTCTCATTAAGTTCATCCTTAAGCGAAAGCATATAATCAAGATTGGATTCGCGGATATTACCAAGCTCCGGAACTATCATTTTAATTGCCTTAAGCTGAAATCCTTGTTCCTTTAACAGTTTAATATTTTTCAGAACCTTAATATTCTCTTCCGTATAATATCTGTGTCCCATCTCATTTCGCGGAATATCAAGTTCCAGTTCTTCCTCCCAGTATCTTAAAACATGTGACTCTACATCAACCTGTTTAGAAGCATCTGAAATCATATATCTCCTTGTGTCCATGCTTTTATTCCCCCTGATATATGTATTTATTTCTTGTTCATTTTCATTATACTGAAGATTCTTCCAAACGCAATATGCTTAACCCCTCTTTTAATCGACAAAAAAGCAGTGTACTTATCGCATTATGTCGAAAGTACACTGCTAATTATAGCTCTTATTATAAGTATGCCTTTAACTTGTCTACTACATCAAGTTTCTCCCAAGGCAAATCAAGTTCGTTACGTCCAAAATGTCCGTAAGCTGCTGTCTGCTTGTAAATCGGACGGCGAAGGTCTAACATCTTAATGATTCCTGCCGGTCTTAAATCAAAGTTCTCTCTGATAATCTCAACTATCTTTTCATCGCTAAGCTTACCTGTTCCAAATGTATCTACCATAACAGAAGTAGGCTGTGCTACACCGATAGCATATGAAAGCTGAATTTCACATCTATCAGCGATTCCTGCCGCAACAAGGTTCTTCGCAACATATCTTGCTGCATAAGCTGCTGAACGGTCAACCTTTGTACAGTCTTTGCCTGAAAAAGCTCCACCGCCGTGACGTGCATATCCGCCGTAGGTATCAACAATTATCTTACGACCTGTAAGTCCACTGTCTCCGTTAGGTCCGCCGATTACGAAACGTCCTGTAGGATTAATGAAATACTTAGTTGTATCATCAACAAGCTCCTTAGGAACTACCGGATCAAATACATATTTACGGATATCTGCGTGAATCTGCTCCTGTGTCACATCAGGATCATGCTGTGTAGAGCAAACAAGTGCATTAATATGAACAGGCTTATTATTTTCATCATATTCTACTGTAACCTGTGTCTTTCCGTCCGGACGAAGGTAACTAAGAGTACCATCCTTACGAACCTTAGCAAGCTGATATGCAAGCTTCTGTGCAAGTGCGATAGGATATGGCATATACTCATCTGTCTCATTAGTAGCATATCCGAACATCATACCCTGATCTCCGGCACCAATCGCCTCAAGCTGATCATCTGTCATGCTGTTTTCTCTTGCTTCAAGTGCTTTATCAACGCCCATCGCAATATCTGCTGACTGCTCATCAAGTGCAACCATAACTGCACATGTGTTAGCATCAAAGCCCTTATCTGAAGAATCATATCCGATTTCTCTGATCGTATCTCGTACTATCTTCTTATAATCAACATTTGCTCTGGTTGTAATCTCACCCATAACGACCACAAAGCCTGTACTTGTACATGTTTCACAAGCAACTCTGCTCATTGGGTCCTGCGCCATAATTGCATCAAGAATTGCATCCGAAACCTGATCACAGATTTTGTCCGGATGGCCTTCAGTAACTGATTCTGAGGTAAACAATCTTTTTTCCATAGTGTTTTCTCCTTTTCTAATTTTAGTGTAACAAAAAGAGTCCATTAAAAATGGACTCGATAAATAATCTATATCAAATCCACTTATTGTTCGATTACTCGCTCCGGTTGGCACCTTCCATAATAAAATGGGGTTGTCGTGACTTCACTGATCCTTACTATCTCCATCACTCTGAATAAGGGAATTATTATATGAACTTTTTTGCTAGATATTAAGATACACCATAAAGTGTATTTAGTCAACATATTTTTTATTTTGATATAAATCTGTCAAGAAGTGTGTAACCTTCCATAATCTCAATACCGGTAGTTGCAGCATACTTCTCTGTATATTCTCCATTCGCATCCTTCTTGTTAGTGCTGTCATATATCATAAACGGCACTGCATCCGGAGTGTGTGTACGACAACAAATAGGCGTAGGATGATCCGGCATAACAAGCATCTTAAACTCCATTCCTGATGCGCTAAGTGCCTCATAAACCGGTCTGATAATTCTTTCATCCAAGAATTCTATAGCTTTAACCTTATTAGTTGCGCTTCCCTGGTGTCCCATCTCATCAGGAGCCTCAAGATGTATGTAAACATAGTCACAATCATCTGACTTAAGCGCATCGATTGCTGCCTGTGCTTTACCCTCGTAGTTAGTATGAAGACCGCCATTAGCTCCCTCAACTTCAACTACTGTCATATTCGCACCTACGGCAATACCTTTAAGAAGGTCAACTGCAGAAATCATTGTTCCGTTAAGTCCTGTCTTCTCCTTAAAAGAGCTGAGTGCCGGTCTTGTACCTGCTCCCCAGAACCAAAGTGAGTTAGCTTTATTCTTTCCTTCAGCTGCTCTCTTTACATTAAGCGGATGATTATTGAGAATATCGTAGCTACGCTTCATCATATCCTTAAGAACTTCATCTGTCGGCAAATAATCTGCTATCACTTTAGTCAAAATATCATGTGGCGGAACGAGTGATACTACCTCTCCTTTATCCCATATAAGCAAATGTCTGTAGCTTGTTCCTACATAAAACTTGTATGTCTCATTCTCAAATACTTCTTTTACGGCATTAAGTAAAACTGCTGCATCCTCTGTTGAAATCTCATCTGAGCTGTGGTCGATAATAGTTTTCTGCTCATATGGGAGTTCATCATCAGAAACAGTAACGATATTACAACGAAGTGCAATATCTGTGGCCTTCATATCCACTCCTATGCTAAGTGCTTCAAGCGGAGAGCGCCCTGTATAATATTGTCTCGGATTATACCCAAGTGCTGCAAGGTTAGCTGTATCGCTACCCGGGCTCATTCCCTCCGGAATCGTGTGAACAAGACCTATCTCTGACATCGCAGCAAGTTTATCCATCATAGGTGTCTTTGCATATTCAAGCGGCGTCTTACCCTGTAACTCTTCAATTGGAAGATCTGCCATTCCATCGCCTAATACTACAACATATTTCATGATACTTACCTAACCTCGAACAGCACCCCTCTATTCAAGGCGCAGACATACAATTATCTGCTTACCCTTTCTTTAATTTACATTAACCAACCCTCAATTTGAATTTCTGAATATCCTTATCAGTCTCCACCTTATCTATAAGTGCTCCAAGCCCTCTAAGCTTCTCAACAAGGTTCTCATAACCTCTCTCGATATATTCAATATTGTCAATCACGGTATATCCCTGTGCCGCAAGACCTGCCATTACAAGTGCAACGCCTGCACGAAGGTCCGTTGCGCTCACCTGTGCACCGGTAAACTTATCCACACCATTGATAATGGCTACATTTCCGTTCTCAACTTTAATGGTGGCACCCATCTTAGCAAGCTCATCTACATATTTGAAACGTCCGTCAAAAATGGTCTCGGTAACAACACTTGTACCCTTTGCAAAACAAAGTGCTACGGTAATCTGTGGTTGCATGTCAGTCGGAAACCCCGGATACTCAACCGCTCTTACCTTAGTAGTCTTAAGCTCGTCAATTCCCTGTACCCTTACAAAATCATCGCCTTCGGTAACTTTACAACCTATCTCGCCTATCTTGGCTACGATAGACTCAAGATGCTTGGGAATCACATTTCTTACAGTCACATCTCCACCTGTAAGAACTGCTGCCATCATAAATGTTCCGGCTTCTATCTGATCAGGAATAACTGAATATTCCGTTCCGTGCAATTTCTTTACGCCCTTGATTCGGATTACATCTGTTCCTGCGCCCTTTATATTAGCTCCCATACTATTGAGGAAATTAGCAACATCTACCACATGTGGCTCCTTCGCTACATTCTCAAGTACTGTAGTACCCTCTGCAAGCACCGCAGCCATCATTACATTAATGGTCGCACCTACTGTTATTCTGTCAAAATATACATTAGCGCCAACAAGTCTGTCCCTATTAGCTATAATCATTCCATGCTCAACCTTGATGTTAATACCAAGTGCCTCAAAACCTTTGATATGAAAATCAATAGGTCTGCTTCCGATATTACATCCACCCGGAAGAGGCGATACTGCATTCTTATATCTTCCTATCAATGAGCCAATCGGATAATATGAAGATCTCGTCTTACTGATAGACTCATTATCAATAGTTGTAGAGTGAAGCTTACCTGCATTAATTCTTACCTTATGGTCAGATATTCTCTCAACAACCGCGCCTATCTCTTCTATAGCCTGTAACATAATGTTAATATCACTAACATTAGGTATATTATCTATTACCACGTCTTCTTCACACAAAAGTGTCGCTGCTATAATAGGTAATTCCGCATTCTGAAAGCCACCTATTGATACTTCCCCTATAAGACGATGTCCACCTTTTATAATATATTTTTCCATATGACACCTCTATAAATTAATTTATATTCACATTCCATTATGATTTATACACATTTAGTCAAGTATATTATAACACTCTTTGAAACTTTGTAAACTATTTTTTTTGCTCCCATACATTTAAAACAGCAATTTGCACCCTTGTGCGGTGTGGCAAATGCTGCTGCATAAAAAGTAAGGCAGATTCTCAAAAAGAATCTGCCTTAATGGTCGTTTATTTATTTAAGTAGGTTCTAGGGTCAACATATGATCCCCAAACGATTATTTCGAAATGCAAGTGTGGTCCTGTACTATTACCTGTGTTACCACTGAGTGCTATCTTGTCACCCTGATTTACTTTCTGCCCAACAGAAACGTATACCTTACTAAGATGTGCGTATCTAGTCTTAATTCCGTTAGAATGCTGAATGGTTACACAGTATCCGTATCCACCGTTCCAACCAGCCTGAATTACGGTTCCGCCACAAGAAGCCATTACTTTGTTACCTGTAGCAATACCATAATCAATACCGGTATGAACCTTACCCTGCCATGCTCTCCAACCATAGTTAGAGGTTACACGTCCACCATTTACAGGAATTATAAATGTCGGTGGTGTAATGGTTCCGATCTCTACTACCTTGGCAACAGGCTCTTCAACAACCTCTTCCACGAGAATCTCTCTGTCGTATTCTTTGCCGTTTCGCTCTGATACACATGCTGTAACTACGTGATATCCTGCTTCAGGCTGCTGAATTACTTTAGATGTCGTTGTATACCATGAATCATTATATATATACTGAACCGGAGCATTGTACTCCTCTTCATATGTTACAATCTCTTCAACCAATACGGACAATTCCGGTTCCGGAACAGTAATTACTACCTCCTGACCGATGTGTAAGATTGATTTCTCTGTTATATCTTCATTCAAAGAGAACAACTGGCTTGTGGTTAATCCGTGTTCCTTAGCGATAGTCCACATACAATCGCCTTTCTCTACCACATACATCTGCTTCTCTTCATTTTCTTTGGTTAAAAACTCTGCAGCTTCTTCAACTGAAAGAATCTGGGTTTCAGGAACATATGACTCGATTATCTCTATACTTTCCTCAAATGTTATACTTGCAACACCAAGGTCATACTCGACATTCTGAAGTTCATCTTCTTCTGCATACATCAAGTCTTCTTCACTTGCATAAACTCTGTCGAGCTCCTTCTCCTCTCTTTCAGGAGAAACAACATTAGCAGTAAGTGAAGTGAACATATTCTCTGTGTTCTCAGATAATACTACCTCGAACTCTTCATCAACATCATATTTAGATTTTATCTTTTCAAAAAGCTCCGACACCGCTTCTTTACTCTCAAGGTATATCGTAACATCTCCGACCTTCAACGCATATGCTGACTTCTTAGGTATTACGACACTTGTCTGCAATGTCTCATACATACTTGCTTCCATGTCATCAACGGACATGACATTTACTTTATTACCATCATATTCTGTAATAGCTACAGCTGCGTCAATATATACGATACTGTCTGACTCGTCCGAATATTTAAGGCGTGCATTAAGAAATGCATTCTCTGCAGCCTGCTTGTCATCAGTGTATCCTATAACGGTGTCATTAACAGATACCTGATAAAATGTTGGTTCTTCTACGTTAGTATCTACATCATCAGCAACAGAACCACTCTTTAAACTATTAAATAAACCTACTTCTGTCGAAGCCTTCGCTTCATCCACTGTAACAAATGGAAATACCAACAATGAGCAGAAAGAAATCGTTACCATGGATTTAATCATAGCCATCTTAAATTTGCGGCATACTTTTCCACTTCTACTTCTATACATAAAACCCTCCAACCTTTATCTTTAGACACTTATCTCAGTTTACATCATGACTATTGTAGCAATTGAACCCTTATTTGTAAAGGTTTTTTTGCATTATTGATACTAATTTCACACATTTATCACCTATTTTCGGGATTTTCTAGTGCTTTTATCCCGTTTCAAGGCAACTAAAGCAGCTTACTTTTTATATCAAGTACAACCTCTCTCAAAACCTTTCCGTCTGCCTCACATATGACATCTGCGTATTTCTCATAGAGCGGAACTCTTTCATCAAATAAGTCTCTAAGAGTCATATCACCTCTTACTGCCACTCCCCTTTGATGAAGATCTCCCAACCTCTCCTCTATCTCTTCATAGTCAAGTTTTATATAGACTACAGTACCTATTTCTTTG
>JAFTJD010000080.1 GCA_017456585.1 Lachnospiraceae bacterium | reverse complement strand
TAATTCCAAATTCAGCCTTTTAATCTCATGATTCATGGTTTAAGTATACTGAATTTGACTTCTGACCACATATGATGATATACTTCGTTTATGCAAAACATTCACTTTACTATACACTATACAAGAAAAAGGGGATACTTTATGAAATATAAAATGATAGCAACAGATATGGACGGGACCTTGTTAGATGATGCAAAGAACATCTCACCGGTGACTCTTAATATAATAAAGCAGGCAATTAATGATGGCGCTCTATTTGCTTTTTCCACCGGCCGCCCTCCGCAAGCGATATTCAAATACAGGAACATAGTAAGTCCTGATTCTTACATCATCGCTTACAATGGTGCAATGATTATGTCGGGTGACAATGAGATTATTTTTGAGCAGGGACTATCAACTGAATCTGCCATCCAGATACTTGATTATGTTAAATATTATGACACTACTGCTTGCATCTGGTCGCGCAATAAGCTATATGTTAACAAGCTTAACCAAAGAGCTGCCATATACAAAAAGAACGTCATGACCGAACCGCTTCTTTGTACAGATATAGATAAACTTTTGGAACAGGGAATAACTAAAATATTATGGTTTGATACACCGGAAAGAACCATACAGTTCCAGAACGAATTGCGTGATGTGCTTAATAAGGACACTGTTTTCTGTCCTTCAACAGCCGAATACCTTGAATTCTTCAGTTCCAAGGTATCTAAAGGTCTCGCGATAGAAAGACTTGCCGCAAGGCACAACATTAAACGTGAAGAAATCATTGCTTTCGGAGACAACTGCAATGATATAGAAATGATTGAATATGCCGGACTCGGTGTTGCCATGGCTAATTCCCCTGACATCGTCAAACAAAGTGCCGACTATATTACTCTTGATAACAATAACGACGGCGTAGCGCATGCACTTAGTCAATTTCTTGGCTAAGTACACGGCACTACGCCGTATCTTTCTACTCCCAAGGCAATGCCTTGTTTTCTGTTCTGCCTTCTCTAAGCATTAACATCTTTACTGCCTCTGACGGTGCAACCCCGTTAAAAAGTACATTGTTAACCTGCTCAATTATCGGCATCTCAACTTCATATTTATTAGCAAGCTTAAGCGCTGCTTTAGCTGAATATACACCTTCAACTACCATCTTTACTTCTTTAATTACTTCATCAAGCGGCATTCCCTTGCCCAGAAGTATACCTGCTCTTCTGTTACGGCTGTGCATACTCGCGCATGTAACTATAAGATCTCCTATACCTGAAAGTCCGCTAAAAGTTTCTGCCTTACAACCCATCTTCTTGCCAAGTCTTGTTATCTCAGCGATGCCTCTTGTGATAAGCGCAGCCTTGGTATTATCTCCATAACCAAGTCCGTCAGCAATTCCGGCTGCCAAAGCAATTACATTCTTAAGTGCCGCACCAAGCTCAATACCATGAATATCAGGGCTTGTATATACTCTGAATACCGGGCTTAAGAATATCTTCTGAACATACTCTGCTGTTTCTCTTGTTGTAGCACCGACTACTATGGTAGTAGGCATTCCTTTTCCAACTTCTTCTGCATGGCTTGGACCTGAAAGAACAGCCACATTTGCCATAGGAAGCTCGCTATTAATGATGTCACTCATGGTATATAAAGTATCCTCTTCTATACCCTTAGCCACATTTACAATAATCTGTCCGTCTTTGATATACTGTTTCATCTTGGAAGATGTGCTTCTAATATATGAAGATGCTACCGCAAGTACAAGTATATCCTTGTCCTTCATGGCACTCTCCAAATCATCCGTCACCAACACATTATCAGCAAGAACAACTCCCGGAAGAGATGCTAACTGTCTGTCATTCTTAAGCATATCAACCTCTGCCTTAACAGCAGACCACATAGTAACCTCATGTCCGTTATTACAGAGCAATACTGCAAGTGCCGTTCCCCAGCTACCCGCTCCGATAATACCTATATTAGCCATATTTACCTCACTTTCCAAGCCTTAGGCTTATGCTGTCTTCTCTACCTTCTTCTTAAGGCTGAATTTATTCTCGTTACCATTAAGTAATCTAACTATATTCTGCTTATGTCTGATAAATGCCATTACTGCCATCACAAAAGTAAGAACATAAGCCTCTATAAGCATATAATCCTGTCCGTCAAATAAAATTCCCATAATTCCAAACATAATAGTTACAGCAAAAAAGCTTGTCATCATCACTAACGATGACATGGAAACATAATGGCTTATAGCCAATGTCACAAGGAAAAGAGCAACTGAAATCAATGCTATTCTCCAATCAATTGAGAACAAAATACCAACTGTCGCAGCGATACCTTTTCCACCCTTAAACTTAAGATAAAAAGGAAAATTGTGTCCAAGAACTGCTCCCAATCCTGCATAAAGTGCAAGAAGCTTATCCGGTATATCACAGAATCCTCCGATAACGACTCTTGCAATCACACAGGCAGCTACAGCCTTAAGGCAATCTCCCAAAAGCGTAATAATACCGGCTTTGATTCCCATTACTCTTAATGCATTGGTAGTTCCCGCATTGCCGCTTCCATGCTGTCTAATATCAATTTTCTTAACCTTACCATAAATATAACCTGTCTGAATCAAACCAAACGCGTAACCCATTACTACGCATAACAAACGTTCCATATTATTTCTCCGACCTCTCACGAATTATAAATCTAAGCGGTGTACCCTTGAATCCAAAGGCCTCCCTCACCTTATTCTCAATATATCTTGTATATGAGAAATGCATAAGCTCTTTATCATTAACAAATATTACAAAGGTTGGTGGTTTAACCGACACCTGGGTAATATAGAAAAGCT
Source organism: Lachnospiraceae bacterium (assembly GCA_017456585.1). Taxonomy (GTDB): domain Bacteria; phylum Bacillota; class Clostridia; order Lachnospirales; family Lachnospiraceae; genus SIG300. The sequence continues at coordinate 42,990 of JAFTJD010000080.1, read as the reverse complement.
TAAGTCTCTTACCCTTATCTGATGGTGGCTGCTGCATAGCAATAGCCTCCATAAAAATCTCATTAAGAACACCTGTCGCAACTCTCAATGCATGATTCTCAATAACCATATCAATTACTTCAAAGAGCTTATTAAGTCTCTGTCCCGTCTTAGCTGATATAAAAAGATATTCAGCATAAGGCATAAATGCCAGAGTTTCTTTAATCTTATTAGTGAATTCATAGATGGTTTTGTCATCTTTCTCAACTGCATCCCATTTATTAACGGCAACAATCATACCCTTGCCACGCTCATGTGCAATACCTGCAATCTTCGCATCCTGCTCGGTAACACCTTCTTCTGCGTCAATAACAAGCACAACTACATCTGCTCTTTCAACCGCAGACACAGTTCTAATGATACTGTAACGCTCTAACTCTTCCTTAATCTTACTCTTTCTTCTAAGACCTGCAGTATCAATAAAAACATATTCCTTGCCATTCTTAACAAGAGGAGTATCAACCGCATCCCTGGTTGTTCCTGCGATATTAGATACAATAACTCTGTTCTCGCCAAGAAGCTTATTAATGATAGATGATTTACCTACATTAGGCTTACCCACTATTGCAATACGAGGTCTGTCATCCTCGTCATCTGTTATCTTATCCTCAGGAAAATGCTTTACAACCTCATCAAGCATATCACCAAGTCCAAGTCTTGATGCTGCAGATATCGGATACGGCTCACCTATTCCAAGGTTATAGAACTCATATACATCTGCCATATATTTATCAAAATTATCAACCTTATTAACCACAAGAATCACAGGCTTCTGTGAACGTCTAAGCATATCTGCAACCTTAGAATCAGCATCCTGAAGTCCCTGCTTTACGTCTGTCATAAAAATAATAACATCTGCCGTATCAATCGCAATCTGCGCCTGTTCACGCATCTGCGACAAAATAATATCCTTCGATTCAGGCTCAATACCGCCTGTATCAACCATTGTAAAATTATAATTAAGCCAATTAACATCTACATATATACGATCTCTGGTTACACCCGGTGTGTCTTTTACGATTGAAATCATCTCACCGGCAAGTGCGTTAAATAATGTAGACTTACCCACATTAGGTCTTCCGACTATCGCTACTATAGGTCTGCTCATAATTCGTAATGTCCTCCATCTCTTGACTTCTTTCCTGAAGTCTCCTGTTGCAACATTGCATCTATCAAATCCTGTCCACTGGATTTTACAATATCTACCTTTATTTGTAAAGCTTTTTCAACATCTTCCTTGGTTACGTCATCAAGGAAAATATCTGCATCAGCCTTAAACATAGCCTTTGGCAAAAGAAGCTTGCTACCAAGCGGCTTATCTTTAAGTTGGGCAATAATATCCTGTCCCGTTATAAGTCCGGCAACGGTAATAGATTCTCCAAAGAAATCATTTCTTATATCATACACATGAATCTTAACATTCTTATAAAGCTTCATTACCCTATCCGCTATATCTTTTATAAGCGGTGCTGCGAGTTTACCCGTAGCCAGGGAAATCTCATGACATTTATTATCTCTGCAAGCACTATCATCATTACAAGACTTAAGTGCCTCCTTAACCTCTTCGTCAAGAAGTCTCATCATACCGACACCATTCTCAAGCTGAATATATCCGTCATAAGTATCCTCATCAGGAAATGGTCTCTCCGCAAGCAGATACCATTCATCAGATGCATGAATAAAATGTATCTCATGCTCAGCATAAATCTTACGTTGCCAACTCTCTATGCAATCTATTACCTTTATCGCATCTTCCTTAGTAAATGGCTCAAGCGGATATAGTCCGTCCCTGTATTTACTAAGTCCCACCGGCACAACCGAAACACTCTGCATACACGGAGCATACTTAGCCAAATCACTTATGGTTCTCTCAAGTTCTTCACCATCATTAACACCTTTGCAAAGTACTATCTGTCCATTCATCTCTATTCCCGCTTCGTAAAGAACATCTATCTTCTTAAGTGCTTCTCCTGCAAAACGGTTACTAAGCATCTTACATCTAAGCTCCGGATTAGTGGTCTGCACCGAAATATTAATCGGAGCAAGGTGATATCTTATAATACGGTTAATATCCTTATCCTTCATATTAGTAAGTGTAATATAGTTACCCTGTAAAAATGAGAGTCTTGAATCATCATCCTTAAAATAAAGAGTATCTCTCATCCCCGGCGGCATCTGGTCAATGAAGCAGAATATACATTTATTATGGCATGAACGATAATCATCCATGAGACCATTCTCAAATTCTATTCCAAGATCCTCATCATAATCCTTATCGATATCAAGAATCCATTCTTCACCATCCGCTTTTCTTATAAGCACTTCAATATAAGTATCATTAATCAAAAATCTGTAATCAAAGACATCTTCAATATCCTGATCATTTATCTGCAAAAGCTCGTCGCCCGGCTCTATCTCCATCTCTTCTGCAATTGAACCGGGAATTACTTTACTGATTATATGTCTGTATTTCTTCATTCCAAACATTGCCTCTGTTCTTAATAATAGGCATGGTTACAATGTAACCACACCTTATACAGTTTACCATATAAAACCACTGCGTACAAGCATTTTATTGACAGCATTTTATTGTTAGAGCAGAAGTCTTGGTTATTCTCATGCTATCTCGAACCTTACATACTAAGTCCGCCGAATGCATTCTTCACAAGACTAATCCTATCATCTACAATAGTGACAGCATCAAATCTGCATGGTATATCCTCGCAAAGGTGCTTAGAATATATATAATATTCAGCCACCTTGTAAATCGTCTTCTGCTTCCTTACATCTATAGCTTCTCCCGGTTCTCCCGCGCTTTCATCCGTACGAAATTTCACCTCTACAAATACAAGAAAACCGTCTTCCCTCGCAATCACATCTATCTCGCCCTTCTTGCACCTAAAATTCCGTTCCAGTATTACATATCCCTGTTTTTCCAGATACTCAACAGCAAGCGACTCTTTATCACTTCCAAGTCTTCTTTTATTAAGCTTCTCCCTCAAGTTTTCCCCCTGTTATATATTACTATCTGCTACTATCCATTATTCTTTGCTACTGCCTGCTATTATTATCCGCTTGTTACTGGCTGCTACTATTATTCATCATCTAACTTGTCACTATATTTTAGACTTGATTTTTTCCAAGTCCGTAACAAATAAAAGTATCTCTGCCACAGCATTATAAAGCTCCGGCGGAATAGCATCTCCTATTTCTATGTCCGAAAGAGATTCCGCAAGCTTCGCATCCTTATGTACAGGAACTTTCGCTTCTTTAGCAGTATCAATAATCTTATCAGCCAAATAACCGGCACCGCTCGCCACAACTATAGGTGCCTTATCACCTTTATCATAAGACAAGGCTATCGCTTTTTTATTTTTGTCCAAAATATCCGCTTCCCTTCCGACCATTGTTCTACCTTTTACCTGCTATGCAATTCATCATCTTGCTCGAGAGGTAATTTCACCATATCTATGCATTAATATCCATGCTTTAATTTCTATACATTAATTTCTATGCACTAATTTCTATGCTTTAATTTCTATAGATTAATACCGATGCATTAATTTCTATGCTTTCATATCGAAAGAATATCGGCTTACCTCACCCATGTCACTGCCGCTCTCAAGGAAATCTCTTGTAAAATCAAACTCTTTATCGCTATCATTCCTAATATCCGATACATCTATATTCGGCAAATATCCTGCCGTCTTAAGCCTTTCTTCTAATCCTTCAAGTCTTTGCTCTATAAAAGCTGTTATCTCTTTCTTCTCGCACTTGAATTCAATATTAAGAGCTTTGTCCCTCAGCTTAACAAAAACATCTAGTTTCCCAAGGTGTTTCATACTAAGCTTAAGCACCGCTGTCAATGTCTCATTATTCTTAATATCCTTCTTATTCCTCTTATATACGTAGAAATCACCATGAGCTTCTTCTTTAATAAGCTTTAAAGGAAGCTGAACATAAGGCATGTACGCATTCACCTGATTCATGAAAGTCACGTTATCTGACATCTTTCTCATTGAATTAGCAACTGCTGAATCCGCCGCTTTATCTCCCAGATTATTCATTACATCAATCAGCTTATCTGTAGAAGCCTTCAGTTTTCTATAGTATTCCTTAAGTTCTTCCTTATCAGCCACTTCTTCCGGACTCAAAAGAATAGCCTCCCTAAGTATCTCCCTTGCAGTTCTCTTAAAGTCATCTGTTGAAAGTTGTCCCAATATCTTAGCATTTGTAACGTCATCAGAAGACTCATTAATCAACTGCGCAACTTTGCTAAAGAAGTCTTTAGAAATATCATCCGGCATAGCTTTAGCTTCTGCTTGCTTTCCTACAGTAGCGAGTAATTGCTTCAACACGTCAGTTGCCTGATTGATAGATTTTGATTGTTCTATAATATTGCTTGCCACACTTTCAGTTTGTCCTGTCAAGCTGTTTGCTTGATTCTCACTGCTTAGTTGCTCTACTATGCCGTATGTTTCTCCTGCCATGCCATCTGCCCGGTCTGTTATTCTAACACTTTGATTCACAAAGTTACTTGCACTGTCCGTACCGCCTAACTGTCCTGTTACGCCGTCATTTTGACCAATCAAACTGTTCACTTGATTGCTCGAACTATATACAGTAACATCCTGCTGTCCTGACATGCCACCTATCCCTTGCGATTCACCTGTTCCACTATATATGCCTTTCGCTTCACCTACTCCATCATATAAGCCTTGTGTTTCGCCCATTCCTGCATATAAGCCGTGCAATTCGCCTGTCTCACGTGTCATATTTTGTACAAACTCATCTAAGCCCTTTAATAATTCAGATGCCTTACTTGCATCTTCATTCATCAGAACATCTATAACTTCACTCAGATTATTAGCTACAACATCCAGTTCTCTCATAAGCTGATGTTCATTTGCTTTATAGTTATCAAACTGAATAAGCATGGCACTTGTGATATCTATATTATTCTTGTGCATGATTATTAAAGTCTGTATGTCAACTCCCGGATTCTGTGCCATTAGTCGATTATACATACCTATAGTTTCTTTATTAACCGGTTGATGTTGTTCAACAAGAAGCTTTACAAGGTTCATAGTGCGCTCATTCTTAACTATACCCGCCTCTTTAAGCACCTGTGTCACGAAAGCATCCAATGTTTTATCCGCACTTGCGTTAATTGCTTCCGAAACAGCTTGTTCCGCATCAGAAGCGGCACTTGCATCCGCCGCTGCCGCAAGTGTTGCCGGTGCCGTATTTGCATATGTTCCTGCCACATAATTACTTATAATCCTACTATCCACAATATCACCGCCTAGTTTCATTTAAAAAGCAAAGGCCGACTATACTGCCGACCTTTTATCAAGAAGTTTACTTATTAATTTGGGTCTCAAGTGCAACTATCTTAGCGAGAAGTTCTTCTTTTTCCGAATTCGCGTCAGCAAGCTCCTTTTGCAAATTATCATTTATTTCATTCAGATGATTATTTTTTTCTTGCAGATTATCATTCGCTTCTTGCAGATTATCATTCGCTTCTTGCAGATTATCATTTGCCTTTTTTAGTTCAGCAATCTCAAACTTCCATGTTCGTTCAATACGGTCATAATCCTCACGTGTTTCGCAAAGTGCACGTATCTCTTCCTCCTCAGTCATTTCACGTATACTGACAGCTGCATCTGCTATGATTGGATATTTTGATGCTAACACTTTAATCTCCTCCCATGTTTTAGCTTTGAAAAATCTAGCCCAGTAATCAATCTTATATTCCTTATCCTCTTCAGTTGCGAGTTCTATCTTCCTTAAGTCTAACACATTCAGTTGAAATTTACCAGTATAAGTTAGTATTTGGAAAAATTGGTCGAATGACCTAATGAATGTAACAGAATGTTACAATGAAATTATATCAGAAACAGAATAGAGATACAAGAACTTTTCAAAAAACAAGAGCGGCATCCAAATGGATGCCGTTCTTGTTTATGAAAATATATTCATATTAATGTTTAATTGATTAGATTAGTCGATTCTTGCTCCGTCCTTGTCAACCTTATGACCGTCCGGTGTAGTAGTATCAAGGAGACATTCTCCGTCTTCCTTCATGTAATACCACTTACCATTTACATACTGCCATCCTGATAACATAGCACCATCTGCGCCAAGTAAGTACCACTTGCCGTTTACAAGATTCCAACCTGTACACATTGCACCGCTGTTGTCAAGATAATACCATGCATTATCTACATAAATCCAACCTGTACACATTGCACCGTTCTGATCAAGGTAATACCAACGATTTGAAGCAGGATCCTTTAACCAGTCATTTGAAAGCATATGACCATTTTCTTCTTCCATGTAGTACCAAAGTTTTGACTCAGGTGACTGAACCCACTTAGTAGACATGCTACCTGCGTTGCTCATGTAATACCACTTGCCATCCTTGTCTTCAACCCATCCGAGTTTAAGATCACCTTCCGGCTCGAAGTAATACCACTCACCGTCAACCTTCTGCCATCCTTCGTTACCTGCCCAACGTTTCTCAACGCGTTCACGGTTCTTCTCGTCAAGCTTAGCCTGCTCTTCTGCTGATACATTAGTTGAAGTATCTGTATCATCTGAATAATCATCATCACTATCAACATAATCATCATCAGAAACCGGAGGCTTAACTACAGGACGTGAAGGAACTACAGGTGTTGTTGTTCCTGTCTCTTCTGCAGTTGTATATACTACCTCTGCTGTATCGAGCTGCATGTTAAGAACTACATCTCTCTGGTCTTCACCAAGGTAAATACCTACATGTGCAGGCTGGTTGTATGATGTGTTCTGGTTAGCAACTGCGTTACGATATACAGGATCATGCATCAATGTATAGATCATATAATCTGTTTCAGTTACAGTCATGTAAATACGAAGTTCTGTATCATCTTCATTACGTACAATGATTTCTTCACGCCAGTCACCGAGCATATCAGCTGTAAGTGAAGGTGAATTCTTTGACCAGTTACAAAGCTTAGTTCCAACTAAGTTAGCGATTACATCGCACTTCTCTGTCTCCATATTGTACTTAGAAATTACCATACGTCCTTCTGTTGATGCGCCATCACCAAGCTCACTAAGAAGGTCTCCGTCCCAGTAAAGTACCCAGTTCATAGGGATAGCATTTGACTTAGAAATAAGTGTTCCGTCAAATCCGTAAAGTCCACTACCAACTGATGCTGCCCAGAACTCATAACCCGGATTAGGTGTAATGTTAGCTGCAACACCACGTCCAACGTCTTTCTTTGTGAACCATGAAGCTAACCAACGAGTACCTGTTCCTGCATTACTTAATGAATGATTGTATGTAGCATCTGTATGCTCCTGTGGTACGAATACATATAAGTCTGTATTGTTAGGATTCATAGCTGCCAAGTGGATTGAATCTGCATGGCCTGCATAATCCTGTCCGTTAAGACCATTCTTTGACCAAAGAACTGTACCATCATGATCAAGTGCAAGAGCACCAATTACTAACTCGTCGAAACCATCCTTATCAACATCACCTGTTGACATGTTATGGTTACCCTTAGCTGCATTAATAGTTCCGCTCTCTGTCACATAATTCCACTCAAGTGAAATCTCGCCATCTCTCAATGCGTATGCGGCAACTGTTGTCTTAGCATAGTATCCACGGTTATATAATACTGCCGGGATTGTTTCTGTACAATTAGGGTCATTCTGATCTGCCGGAAGATATGCAATTGCAATGTTGTAACGTGCTGAACGGTTACCACCATCGCTTGATGAACCCCAATCAGAATAATTACCTGTTAAGTTAGCAAATACTACTGTATCGATTTCTTCACCTGTAAGACCATTAAATACTGTTACGTACTCATTAGTTGCAGGTGCAACATGACCGTTAGCATTAATGTTCTGTCCAGGAGTTACACTTCTATCTCCAATGTATGAGATAATTGTACTTTCATCTGTCATATCAAATAAACCATCTTCATTAGGTCTATATGATACTGTACCATCTGATGTCTTAAGGAATAACTCTGCCTTACCATCTGAATCTAAATCATAGAACATAAATGGATTGAAGTGAGCACCTGAAGGCATCTCGAGACCAAGGTTAAGTCTCCAAAGTGGTGTTCCATCCAGCTTATATACATCAAAGATAGTAGGAGCTGAAGGTCCATTTGCTGCACCCGAATCGAATGCACCGCTTGGATACCACTTAATAATAACTTCATACTGTCCATCACCATCAACGTCTGCTATTCCGGCATCATTCATTGTATATGTCTCAAGCTCGCCGTTCTTATCAGGCTGTGGCTCAGGCTTCTGAGTAGGAATTGATAAATAGTTATCCTTTGTAGCCAATACTGCATCACTCATGTAGTAAAGGCCATCCTGTACCTTACATACTGCGTATGAGTCGTAAGCCTTACCTGTAGGATCTACGAAGTTTGTCTTATCTGTAATAGGCTCATCATTTATACGCTTTCCGTTACGGTAAACGTTAAATGCTATATCCTCACCGTACTCTGATACAAGAATTCTCCATGATACGTATACACCACTATTTGTTTCTACTGCGTATACACCTCTGTCAAGGTATTCCATAGCTCTTGGATATCCATTATAGTTATCCTCTTTCTCGTAGTAACTTACACGATAGTATACATCATAGATGTAATCATCTCTCTGTGCACTAGGATCATCCGGATTCTCATTCTCTGCAAGTTTCTCAGGAATGTATGAATATACTCCGTCCTTAGGTACAATATTAGCACCATATACATAGATACCCTCTTCTGCACTGTTAAACTCACGAATCGGTACCCACTCACCAACTTCAACGTATGCTATTGTTCCGTTGTTCATATGTGCAAGTACTTCTGTAGGGAATTCTGCAGGTAACTCCTCGCCGAATTCAAGTTCTAATGTAGTAGGGTTATATGCATATACCGGGAACGGATATACTGCATATGTCATTGTAAAGCTTGTATTTAAGCCAAAGTGATTTGTATAGCCTTCAGGAACAATTAAGTCTGCTGTCCATACATACTCACCTGTTGTAACTCCGTCAAACTCAGGTGTAGCTGTCCACTCTGTGATCGGAATATTAAGCTTTGAACCATCTCCCATAGTTGCCTGAACTGTTGTAGGGAACTGGAATGCTTTAAATTCGTTCAATGAGAATGAAACATCTGCCTGATTCTTAACGCTTACGATATCTGCAACTGTGAACTTATCGTACTGAACTGCGATATTATCAAGACCCATAGTTGCTGTTGCATTTCCTGAAAGCTTCATAGCATGCATTACAAATGTTCTGATACCTGTTGCTTTATTGTCAATTGCAATTCCGCTCTGTGTAAATGTGTTCGCAGGATTTGCTTTGTCAACAATTGTAATATCTGCTGTATGTGCAAGATAATCAAATGTTACTGTTACGTTAAACCACTTGTTCTGTCCACCAAGACCTGTATTAACAGGATCTGCGGCTGTAATTGCACCTTCGTACTCTTCCTGTGTTGTCGAAGAGAGTAAATCGTTCTTGGTGTAGAAGCTGATGTTATAATTGTTATCGTATCTGAGACCGAAATATGAATGCCATACTGAGTTAGATACGAATACAAGCTCTGCTGCTGAAGTAGAACTACAATCTGCTAATAACCAGTCGAAGCTTACTGTAGCACCACTTATAATACCACTGTTAAGGTCAAGACGAGAACCTCTGTCGCCGCCTGCATTTGAAACAGATGCACTAAGGTATCCATCTCCATCAGCCTTTCTTAATACTGAAAGTCCCATATAACCTGATGATGAATGTGGATTCATTCCACTTCCCCAAGCAACTGTAGGGATAATCTCAGCATCAAATGTGAAATCATTATAGTAGTCATATTCTACTGTAGGTGGAACATCATATTCCATTACATAGCTAACCTTGAGTCCCTTATTGTTAGGATACTGTGCAGGAGCTATGATATCAGCTGTCCATGTGTATGTAGCCTTAACATTAGCGTTAAAGTTAGCACATTTCCATGATGTCATATCAATCTCAACTTCATATGCCTCACCATTTGTGAGCAATACACCTACTGTTGTAGGATGTACATATGTTGTAGCGAGTTCATCCTTAGTAACACGAATGTTATCTATAGCGTCTACTGAGTAGATCGTTACTAAATCATCCTCTGCTGTCTTCTCTACATAAGATAAACTAAGATCATCAATACCCATAGTAGTTGCTACCTTTACACCGCCTGCCGGATCATATGTAGTGAAACCAACTGTGTCAATCTTCTGAGCTATCTCAAGAATAGCAACATCACTTGCTATCTTAACACCGTCTAAGTAAATATCTGCTACATCATTCTTGAAATCAAAGTCAACCTTTACTTTATACCAGTTGCCATTAGCTACTGTAGCGCTTGTTTCAACCTTAGAACCAATATCGTCTGTAAGGTAATATACCTTAGATGTTTCGCCTGCTGCTCTCATCTCGCCTGCAACCAATGAAAGAACTTCATTGCTTCCATCGAACATGTTAACACCGCTGAAACCTGCTTTGTTAGTAGATGTCTGTCCACCAACATACCAGTCAAACTCAACAGTTACCTGAGTCATCTTAGGAAGTCCTAAGAGCTTAGATACTGATGATACACCAACCAAATCAGTAGTAATCTTAAGATACTTGTTACCTGATTCTGTTGTAATCGCAACTGCTGATGAGAAGTTACCTGTCATGCCCCAGTTGGAGCTTGTTTCGTTCTCAAAATCATACTCAACTACAGTCTTATCAACTGTCATATCCTCGAGTTCACCTAAAAGGAATTCTGCAATCTGAACTGCAAGGTACTCTCTGTAGTGGTTGTGGTCTGCATACCAGCTCTGAACAAGTTCAAGAACTGTTGTGTATGATGTACCGTTAGCTGCATTGTAAGCTGTTACATCAGCAGCTGTAAGTGTATTCATCCAATCCTGTCCCCACTGACCGAGTTCAATAATATTAAGCCCCTTCTCAGCTGCAATCTGTCTAAGGACATCATTTCTAGCTGAATCACCACGGCTATTTGTAAACTTACCTGTTGCTGAGTTATAGTTAGTTGATACTCTGTCACCAACAGGTCCGTCCGGTGTAGCTGTTACGATTACAGGGATACCGCCTCTCTGGATAATACCTTCCACAAAGTACTCGCTGAGTAATGTGTAGTAAGAAGCAGCTTCACCTGTTGTCTTAGAGTTAATACCCATATTAACAGTTACATAATCGCCAGGGCAGATATTAAGAAGAACTGCCTCTACTCTTGCGTTATTGTAATATACAACTGAATCGTCACCAGCTTTACCATGATTAGCGAAACCGCTGAATGCCTCAGGAAGTGATACTAAGCCCTCTGCAACAACGTTACCCCATGATATCTGTGCTGATGCACTAACCTTATTCTTAGTTGTAGAGTCACCGATTGCATAAATCATCGGCTTCTCAAGTGCTGTCTTAGCAGCACACTTTGTAATAACAACATTTGATACAGTTGAACCTGCAGGGAATGTAACGTCTAATACGCCATCACATACTGCTACGTCAAATGTTGTAGCTGTTCTTGTAATACCTGTAACTGCCGGAACTGACTCAACAACCTCTGATGTTACAGAACTTGCTGATGTAGTCAATACCACATTGTAGTTTCCGTTAGGAACTGCTACCTTAAATCTAAAATCTTCTGTTCCTGCTACATTAGCATCGTTAGCTGTTAAACCACTTGTGCTCATGAAACCGAAACCAAGCTTATCTGTATACATGGTATCTGCAGTCACATGTGTATAACCTGCAGCAGGATCTGCTGAACCAAATGCGAATGAGAATCCATGAATATTAACTTTAACCTTTGTTGAAAGTCCGTTAGCATTAACTGCCTTAACATATACTACTGCCGGATTAGCACCTGCTGCTACCGTAAGTACGCCGTTAGCAAATGTTACGCCGTTAATTGCTGTAGCTACTGTCTCTCCATCCTTAGCAAGTAATGTATATGTCATTGTGCCGCCATCAATTACATCACCTGTATTGCTTAATGTTACAGCCTTGAAGTCATATGAAACTGACTCCTCACCTGTAAAAGGAATAGTAATTGAACTTGTTGACTTAGTAAATGATACTACGTCTGATGTTGTTGTAAGAGTAACTACAAACTCTTTTCTTACGCTACCCATAGTAGCTACTACTGTTACCTTACCAGCTGCGCCTTCCTTAACTGTAAGTCTTGCTGTCTGATCACCTGTAGAAGCAATCTCTACGTTAGCATACTCATCAGCAAGTGACCATGTAATCACACCTGTAAGTGTTGAACCATCATTACTTCCGATAGTTGCTGTTAAATCAACTGTCGCATCTGCTGCACCATTCTCAGGTACTGCTACTGTATCAGCTGTTGCTGTTACTGTAATCTCTGATGCTGATGGCTTATATGCCTCAAAGCTGTTCAAGTACATCGGCCATGTTCCCATGAAACAGAAATACTTCTGTACAGAATCGTCATTAGTCATAGCAACATCTGTAATATCGCCAATCTTAGTACCTGCTTCATTATATACTGCTATCGAAGCAATCTGTGTACTTGGATCTGCCTTAATAACAAAACGATACCACTCATTAGCATTAACATTAGAGATAGTCTGATCGCCGAATGTTACTTTATTATCAGCGTATGACATTGTCCACTCAGGATTGTTTGTACCATTGTTAGGAGTATTGAAATACACACCACATGCCATCGCTGCTGTAAATTTAGCTGTAAAATCAATTGCATACTGGCTTGATTGGTCAGCCCACTGATATACAGCTACAGCTGAACCACCACCATTAGTTGCATTAAACTTAAGAGCTTTCTTGCCGTCTTCTTTAACAAGTGTGATAGTCTTATCCGGATTACCACCGTAAATAGACCAGTTGTTTAACGCAACATCTTTACCATTAATATCATGCGCGTCTCCAACATAACCAATCATAGAATCTGCATACTCATCCATGCTTGCAGGATATCCGCCTGCCGGTGCTAACTGATTAGCATCTGCTGATGATGAACCAAGTACTGCAAATGGTGTATAAACAACTAATGTTGTATCTCCATATGTAACCTCAGCCTTTACCGCACCATAGTAGTTAGAAACACCATTTCTTACATTGAAGTAAGCTGTTGTACCGTCAGGGGCAACACCTGTTGTACCTTCACCTGTACCCGAAGCCTTCGTAAGAGAAATATATCCATCCTCTTCATCAAGACCAAGCATAGACCACTTAACAGTCACCTTATCTGTAAGGTCACTACCAAGGTTACCCATAGCCTTAATAACCAATGGGAAGTGTGAACTGCTATCCGGTTGTTCAATTGTCTTATTAATGCCAGAAGTAAATTCTACTGAAAGTAATTCTTCAACTCTAATCTCACCGAATACATCTGCGTTCGCAACGGCACGAACCATTACATTATCCAAAGATACTACAGGATAATATCTACCGGCAACAACATGGAGGCCTCTAACATCACCTGCTCCATTAATAGCAGTTACCATATTATCATATATTACTGTGCCTGTTGCATTAGTGATAGTTGTAGATACATATCCTTGTTCCTTATCCACGTATAACTTATAATGACACCATTCACCAGCAGGAACAGTAACATTATCAAGCTTGTTAACCTTGAATACCTCTGATGTAGGATCATTTACCATATGAAGAATATATCCTTCTGATGAAGCATTGTTCATATTTGAAGCAACATACTCTTCACCCTTAACTATGAAATATGTAGACTGTGCATCTGTTCTATTTGACGCACTATGTCCACCAGTCTTAATAGCCGCATCAAATTCAATCACATACTTAGTACTCTCACTAACATCAAGCGAGCCAAAGTTCATAACCATACCACGGCTGTTATAACTTGCTCCTGTGAAATCATAAGTAAGATAATTACCATGTGTTGCATCTGTAGCAATCTTTACCTGAGCCTGATTATTTGTTGATGTAGCTACAGTTGATGCATCTGTTACATCTGTGAAGTCCTGTGAATACCATACAGTACTCTCTACCCACTTAGCGTAAAGAACAGTATCTGCTGATACTGTATCAGTATCAAAATCCCACTTATTAGCTTCTGTACAAGCTGCATCTGTGAACCATCCTTCGAATGAATATCCGAATACTGATGGAGCTGTAGGAGCTGTAAGCTTAGTTCCCTTAGTAGCTAATACATATGTCTTACCACCCTGTCCGTTAAGATCATATGTAACTTTAGCCTTAGTGCTGTCTGTTGCACCATTTGCTGAACAAGAAATCACATTTCCTGCTGTATCAACAAATGTATATACATGACTTGTATTAACTAAACTAGCATAACCTAATGAATTATAAAGTTCACCTGCAATTATAGCTGCAAATTTATTAGCAGCATTGTATGTAGAATGTAATCCGTCAGATACATTCCATACAGCTTCCATTACAGTCTTATCGCCTTCATAAAGTGACTCAAAGAAATTGTAGCTAAGTGCGCTAAGATCAATATAATCGACGCCTGTTTCTTCTACAACAGCTTCCATTCTATTAGTCCATGAAACAGATTCATTATATGTATGTGAAGATGCATTAGGTGATACAAGGATAACTGTTACACCCACAGCCTCTGCTTCACTAATCATGTTTCTGAGAGCTGTCTTCATGACATCCTCTGTGTCATAACTACGATCATTATAACCACTCTCTAAGATGAGAATATCACCTGTCTTACCACTTCCTACAACCTGTGAGAACGCTGTTGTATAAAGACCATTAGCTGTAATACCACTATTACCAAGATCTACTACATCAACTGTATCAACAAGGTAATCAGCTAATACCTGTCCCCAACCTGTCTGATAAAGGTTATTAACCTCACTACATCCATTATAATACATAGCCACCAAAGAATCACCGAGTACATATATCTTCTGTGTTCTGTTAGCTATTGAAGGAGCAGCAACAACCTTAACCTGAATATTCATATCAGCTGCTGTTTTTCCATTTTTCGTATCATAATCAGCTGTAAAAATAGTGATAACGCCATCTGTCACAATATCCTTAGATGTAAAGTAGTTAGGAGTTGAACCATACTGAAGAATATTGTTAACTAACATCTGATCATCTGCGTAAACATCACAACGATTACCTGATGTGTTATATACTGTAAAATCATATGTTCCTGCAGGAAGAGTAATCTCATAAGAACTAGCACTTCCTAACTCGCTTGCCGCATTACCGATAGCATAATAGAATATCGGTGTAATCTCAAGCTTTGTAGCGCCTGTTGTATCTACGCTTGTAGGCTGCGCTACAGTCTCATACTGGCTAACAATATTGCCGTTAGCATCTACTGTTGTTACACGATAACCAGAAACATTCTCTAATACAAGTACTGTACAATTTACTGCTGTAGTATTGCCTGTAGCATCCATAACAAGCTTGTACTCTGTACCTGCCACGATTTCTGTCCACTTAGCATATAACTTCAAATTGTCTGTTACTGCTACGCTTGAATCATAAGGTGTTGTTAACGTTTCATCTGTATACCAACCATCGAAGGTATATCCAACTGCTGCCGGTGTTGGTGCAGTATATGTCTCACCCTTAGTTACTGTTACAGGTGCAATCTGCTCTCCAACATCGTTCATATCGAATGAAACTGTTGCTTCTGTTTCATTAACTACTTCATACACAACAATATTATCAAGGCAAAATTCTCCATAGTATCTTCCAACATATGCATAGAAACCTGCAACATCTCCATCACCGTTATATGGTACAACTACATCTGTTGCAACATTAGTATCACCTGTAATGTTGATAGTCACTGTTCCAGCAACCTTATTTACATCTAACTTATAGTGATACCAACCTGTACTTGGGATATTAATTTTAGTTTCTGAATCATTAACTGTATATTCTGTACTAGCTGCTTCCTGATTATGCAACTTAAGAATATATCCTTCGGTTACAATACCACTGCTATAAACCACATCTGTTCCAGTAATATTCCAGTAATTAAATGCTTCTGCGTGGCTCTTACTTGGTGTTAATATCGCATCAAACTCTATAGTATAGTTGTACTTATCAGAGACATCTACGTTCGTGAAATCAACTTTAATTTCACGATATCCTGAGCCTCCACCCTGAATGGCCTTTAAATAAAAACCATGCGTATCGTCTGTCAAGATAGACGCACTCATATCTCCTATTTTACTATCGACACTCTTAGCAACTTCCCCAGCTGTAACACCGCTAAAACTTTGTGTGTATAATGCATTCTCTACTGTTACAACAGGATCTATAATCCACTTTGCATAAAGAATAGTATCTTCTGTCACACCTGTTGCAAAGTTCCAAGCATTAGTACATGCTGCATCCGTATACCAACCTCTAAATACATACCCATCTGCTATAGGAGCTGTTGGTTCAATTGCAGCTGAACCAACAGAAAGTTCCTGTGAATCCGGAGTTGTTGTTCCGTGACCATTTAAGTCAAATTCTACATTCACTTTCGCAAAGTCCTCAGCCGTTGCCTCTCGAACAGTAATACTCTTAATACCTATAGCTGCCCATGCTCCAAGATTAACTGTGATAGTTGATATATCATTCTCTGTAACAACAGTCTTAGTATTCCATGTTGTAAACTCATATCCTGTCTTTACATCAATAGTTGTCGTATCTATCACCATTGACTGTGCATTATTAACGCCACCTCTATTAGTGCTTCCATTATTTGTACCTAAAATCTTTACAAATTCAATATCTATCGCTCTGCCTGCCGGAACTGTTTCCGGTAACGTAATTGTCATAGCAGCTTTATTATTACTTCCTCCGGCACCAAGGAAAAGATAATAACCATTATCCGTTGGTTGAGTAAGCGGGTAATAGCCTGAATTTGTACTTGAATTATTTCTCACGAGTACATTGGTATAATTACTGCCACTTGACACTGCAATTTTAACACCCGTTGTTCCTATCTCTGTTTCTGCAAGGTCAGTAGTCACGAAGCCATCTCCCTTTACATCAAGATCAGCTTCACCAAAAGTATATACTTTATCCTCGATAACAGGCACAATATTGATGTAATTAAGTACACCATACTTACTAGCATCTGCTGTAACAGTTAATACAAGCTGTGAACCTGTTATATTTACATCCTCATAATTCTTAACAGCTGTGCCCTTAGCTGATACAGTTATCGCTTCTGAAACACATTGTGATCCGTTAGATGTAAATGTATAGGTCGCACTCATATTAAGATCTGATGCTATACCCATCTCAATATCATATTTGCCCGGCACCAGATCGATTGTAATAGTAGCTTGACCTGCTGCATTTGTTCTAAATCCATCATATAACGGATTGGTCGTTTCACTGCTTAATGCAGATAATGTGATGTCCTTACCATCCGTCACAAGTGAACATCCGTCGACGGTAGTATTAGACCCCACCTGAACATATGGAGCTGCATAACCTTTAACGCCAAAATCATAATAAAGTGCAACTGCCGAACCACTTGCGGTCTCATTGCCTGAGCTATAAACCGTCGGAACATCGTTCGACATTAACGAAGCTACCCCTGCTGCTAACACCGGTGTCGCATTAGCCATACATGAGAGTAGCATTGCAAAAGTAAGAATTCCTGATATTATCTTACTAATACGTTTTTTAATACTCATAGTATCCTCCTAAATCTTTTAAAACATAATTTTTAGTTTCTCGCGTTACCTTCTCCTTTCATTTTTTTGTGCAATTAGCACTCCAACACGCTTCAAAACTTTGGGAATATTGTACCATTTTACCAACAAAAAGTAAAGGCAAACATCTTCGTTTGTTGACTATATTTTACATTAGTCTCCCCTCTTTTTTAGGATTTTTCATCTTTTTTTCCAAAGGTTTCTAACGTCAGTTTTTATAAAAATAAATTAAGTGTGCAAATCATTGTTTTTGTCCAAAAATTCGCACACTTCTTTACAATTTATTATTAAACATTTTAGATATTTTTAATAAAAGTTCTTCTGTGTATAGGTGATGGTCCGTGCTCTCTTATCGCTGCCATGTGTGACTGGGCGCCGTATCCCTTATGCTCGGCAAAGCCATATTCTGGATATACAACCGCATATTCCTTCATCATACGGTCTCGTGTAACCTTGGCAAGTATACTCGCTGCTGCTATGGATAAACTCTTGGCATCGCCTTTGATTATAGGAACCTGTTTGGTATCTATTCCCGGAATCCTTACAGCGTCATTAAGAAGCACATCCGGTTTAACCTTAAGCTGCCCTATCGCTATTCGCATAGCCTCATAGGTCGCCTGAAGAATATTTATCTCATCTATTCTCTGGGCGTTCACTATTCCGATGCCGTATGCTATGGCTTTCTCCTTAATTATATCGAACAGCTCTTCTCTCTTCTTTTCGCTAAGTTGCTTAGAGTCATTGATATATAATATATCGCAGTCCTTTGGAAGTATAACTGCACCTGCTACCACCGGTCCGGCAAGCGGGCCTCTGCCTGCCTCGTCTATTCCGCAGACATAACCGTATTCGGAATATTTTCTTTCGAATTCCTGCATGATATAGGTACGTTCTTTTTCCTTGCAAAGTGCATCATATTTCTTACGTGCGCGTTCAAGCTGTGCCTGTACGCCGCTTCTTTCGTCTGATTCAAATTGTTGTATAACTTCAGGTAACAATTCTATATCGGTACTATCAAGTATAGCCTTAATCTCTGATATCTTTTGTGCCATGAATATCGTCCTTCTTTCTGCTATCTGTGCACATTTTATCTCAGAGTTCTGCATTCTCTGATTGTGCATATAACCTTAGTTATTCTTGCGGAAATTCAAGTGTTATTTGTCCTATCTTGCCTTCCCTGAATTCGTCAAGTATGAGCTTAGATGCTTTATCCAAATCATACTCGTCGCCCTTAGCCTTACAGTTACGATTAACTGCTATCTCATTAAGAATCTCAACCAAGCCTTTGCTTTCGTCCACTCCATAACGGTTATTAAGTATGCCTTTATAATTCTCAGCAAGGTTTTCTATAAGCTTAAGCGATAACTCAGTTATATTAAGAATTTCATCCTTGATAGAGCCAATCATGGCAAGCTTAATGCCCACGTTCTGATCCTCGAACTTAGGCCAAAGGATACCGGGTGTATCGAGAAGTTCTACATTTTTATTAAGGCGAATCCATTGTTTACCCTTGGTAACACCGGGTTTATTGCCTGTCTTGGTACAAGCCTTGCCGGCAAGCGTATTGATAAATGTGGATTTACCCACATTAGGAATTCCTACTACCATAGCACGAACAGGTCTGTTGATTATGCCTCTTTTCCTGTCTCTTTCAATCTTCTCTTTACATGCTGCAAGAATCTCATTGTTAACTGCTTTTATACCTGCGCCGCTTCTTGCGTTGAGTTTAACCACATAGAAGCCTTTCTCTTTAAAATAAGCTTCCCATGCATTATTTCTACTCTCATCTGCCAGGTCTGACTTGTTAAGCAGAATAAGTCTGGCTTTATTTTTGGCAAGGTTATCTATCTCGGGATTACGACTGCTAAGCGGTGCTCGTGCATCGAGAAGCTCAATCACCAAATCTATGAGCTTAATATCCTCTTCCATCATTCTTTTGGCCTGGGTCATATGACCGGGATACCACTGTATATTCATCTTATCATCCTCTTATTCTTTGTTATTGACAAGTCCGAAGTCGTCTAAGCTTGTAACCTCAAGCCATGCCTTGCCGATAATGTTCTCTTTCTTCACATTTCCGATAGTTGTAAAACGGCTGTCTTCGCTGCTATTACGATTATCTCCCAATACAAAATATTCATCCTCACCGAGCTTAATCTCTTTCTCATAAACGCCGGCATTAATTATCTTCTCTGCATCTTTTACCACATCATCTTTAAGTTCTTTGCCGTTTATATATATTTTACCATATCGAATCTGAACGTTCTCTCCCGGAAGCCCTATTATTCTTTTAATATACACAGTATCAGAGCCCTCAATATTAAAAGCCACCACATCATATCGTTCCGCATCCTTATATGCATATGTAAATTTATCAAGGAGTAATACGGCTTCGTCCGAAAAGGTAGGTTCCATGGAAGTACCGGCAATCTTAACATTATCGCCGAAATACACAAATAAAAATATAGCAATAGCTACTACAACCGCTATATCCGTAAGTGCTCTTACAACCGACACCACATAATTCTTTTCTTCAATACGTCTCTCGTATCTTTTCATATAAGCATCTCTCCGGCATCTAAACTAAAAGGGACGAACACTTGCGCACTCGTCCCTTCAAAATTACTTAATTAACTCTTTTACCTTAGCCTTCTTACCAACTCTATCTCTTAAGTAGTTAAGCTTAGCACGTCTAACCTTACCAAGTCTTACAACCTCGATCTTGTCTACGTTAGGTGAATGTACCGGCCATGTCTTCTCTACGCCGATTCCGTTAGAGCTCTTTCTAACTGTAAAAGTCTCACGAGCGCCTGTTCCCTGTCTCTTAAGTACTGTACCCTCGAAAACCTGGATTCTCTCACGGTTACCCTCTTTAACTTTTGCGTGAACCTTAACTGTATCACCTACGTGAAACTCAGTTACGTTCTCTTTCAACTGCTCATTCTCAATTGCTTTAATAATATCGTTCATTTGTTCCTCCTTGATAATCTGGATGTTCTTAACACATATATGTGACAGAGGACCATCTCGTTTTCTCACAACTTCAACATTGTAACACATGTTCCAAATAAATGCAAGTGTTTTTTGAACTTAATTTATCGAGAAGCTTTGCTTCGAGCCGACATGACTAAATATCTCTGTGATTGTTCTAGCTTCTAGCCTCCAGTTGAGCTTCAAGCATAGCTATCTTAGCAAGTAGCTCACTCTTTTCCACATTCGAGTCATCAAGCTTCTTTTGTAAACTATCGTTATCTTTCAACAAACTATCTTTATCTTTCTGCAAACTATCTTTGGCCTTCTGCAGCTCAGCTATTTCAAACTTCCATGTCCGTTCAATACGGTCGTAATCCTCGCGTGTTTCGCAAAGTGCGCGTATCTGTTCTTCCTCAGTCATTTCACGTATACTGACAGCTGCGTCTGCTATGATTGGATATTTTGCTGCTAACACTTTAATCTCCTCCCATGTTTTTGCCTTAAAAAACCTTGCCCAATAATCAATTTTATATTTCTTATCTTCTTCGGTTGCGAGTTCTATCTGCCTTAAGTCTAACACATTAAGCTGAAATTTACTAGTATAAGTATGCATGTTTTTTTCATTAATAAGTCTGTATTTTGCATAAAATTCAGGATAATCAGGGAACAAATCAAAATCAATGATGCCGATATGTATCGCGGTATTAGAATCTTTATAATTGTCACCGGCATTTAGACTGTCATAAGTACGGCACAGATATCCCAAAGAACGCTCCACCCAGAAATCCTGAAAGCGAACCTGCATTTCCAAATTTATGTTGGTGTTATTATTTAGCTCAACTTTGACATCAAAATGGAATTCCTTTTTATCAATTTGTTTTCCTAACTCAATAGGATTTAATATATTTAGCGAAGTCACCTCCTCTTCATCGAGATGTAGCAGTGAACACACCAACCCTTTCAGAACGGCATGATTAGTCTGTAAAACTGCTCGAAACAGGTAATCATTGGTCATGTTATACAGAACAGGACCATGCGCATCCTGGAGCGCAAGTAATCGTTCATCAGTAATACTGATGTCATTTACTGTTTTGTTTTGTTGCATAATACTCCTTTCATGATATAGATTAGTAATTTGGAAAAATTGGTCGAATGACCTAATGAATGTAATAGAATGTTACATAGAAATTATAACAAGTATATGATAGTGATGCAAGATTTTTTTACAGCTTGGCGTTGCTTTTTCATGTCCTCCACTGTAATGCGGGGTGTCCGCCCCACGCGCGACTCCCTCGTCTGATGCGGCACCTCGAATCAGACGCTTCGCGGCTTCTTCTCGTTGCCGGGGTGTCCGCCCCACGCGCGACTCCCACGTCTGATGCAACACCTCGAATCCGCCGCTTCGCGGCTTCTTCTCGTTGCCGGGGCGTCCGCCCCATATAAATAAAGATAATAAGTTCTATTTGTAAGCAAGCTTCCATAGAACTTATTACCTTTATTTATGCGCATCAGACTGTTATCGCATATTACCACAATTTCCAAGGCATGTTGCCGCTTGTGCACATAGCCTCGAGTTTCTGGCGTTCGCGCTGTGTATCCATGCACTGCCAGAATCCGTTGTGATGATATGCTTTAAGCTTGCCTTCACCTGCAAGCGTTTTTAACATTTCGTAATCCATCTGCTCATCGCTATGGATATAATCAAATACACCTGGCTCCATAACCATAAAGCCAGCATTTATAAGTGCCGCATCATCCTCTTCTTTCTCACGGAAAGCAAGCACATCTCCGTTAGCACCTATGTTAAGCACTCCCTTTGTTTGTGCAAGAGTATATGTGGTAATCGTTGCAAGCTTACCACTTTCCTTATGGTATTTTACAACCTCCGGAATATTAACATCTGCAACCGCATCACCATAGGTAACAAGAAATGTCTCATCTCCGATATAGTCGCGCACCTTCTTAAGTCTTCCTGCAGTTCCGGTAGAAAGTCCTGTATCAACAAGTGTAACTGTCCAAGGGTCAATATTATCTGTATGTATAGTAGTCTTGTTATTCTTGAAGTCAAAAGTAACATCATTATTGTACACCAGATAATTGCTAAAGAACTCTTTTACAACTTCTTTCTTATAGCCGAGACATATAATGAAATCATTATATCCATAATGAGAATATATCTTCATGATATGCCAAAGTATCGGTTTCCCACCAATCTCAATCATAGGCTTAGGTCTCAAGTGACTTTCTTCACTTATTCTCGAGCCAAGCCCACCTGCCCATATTACTACCTTCATATTCTTGTCCTACACACAGTCTGTTTCCCGAAGCAAACTGCGCCTCTCTATCTTTCTTATATTTCCCGGTGGCTTTTCCACTTTTTACCTACTGACCCACTATTTTGCTTACTCCAGTAGGTAATTTTCCGGTGACACTTCCACTTTTTACCTACTAAACCACTATTCCACTTGCTCTAGTAGGTAATTTCCCGGTGGCTTTTCCACTTTTTACCTACTAAACCACTATTCCGCTTACTCCAGTAGGTAATTTCCCGGTGGCTTTTCCACTTTTTACCTACTAAACCACTATTCCGCTTACTCCAGTAGGTAATTTCCCGGTGGCAATGTTTCCTTTATGCGTTGCAAAGCTCTGCTACTACCTTATTGATTACTGAGCCGTCTGCCTTACCTTTAAGTTCAGGCATAACACTCTTCATAATCATTCCTTTATTCTTGGTTGCGATTACTTCTGCGAACTTCTCTGTAAGAATTGCCTTAACCTCATCTTCTGATAAGAGCTTAGGCGCATACTCGCTGATAACCTCATAGCGAAGTTTATATTCTTCTAAAAGGTCTGTACGATCTGCCGGACATGTATCAAGCTGCTCTTTAGCTGTTTTTAACTCTTTAAGAATTGCTCTGTCGACCAATTCCTCCGGAATGTCATCTCTTTTTCCTTCATCAATAGCTATCTTCTTAACTGCTGAAATAAGTGCTGAAATGCTCTCTTTTCTTCCTTTGTCGCGTGCCTTCATAGCTGCAACCATATCCTTCTGAAGTGTCTCAAATTGCATAATCGTCATTCCTTTCTTTTACAATAAAATATTATGTTTAACTATTGGTTATTTTCCCATAACCTTCAAAAACCATTTACCTGACTGACTCCACTCATCATAGCTCCAGCCATATAATTTATTACACCATGATGCAATGAGTGCAGATGCCTCATTTTTGTTCGAAAGATTCCATATGCACCAGCTAAGTCCATACTCATCCATAAGTGCATCCCATTTATCTGCTTCACTCTCGTTGATGGAGCCATTACCGGATGCATCACAGATTCCGAATTCCGATATAAAGACCGGTATATTGGCTTCGAGTGCAGTCCTAAGGCGTTCCCTAAGATAATCTCTATGGGTATCCGCATAAAAATGTAATGTGTACATCACATTATCAAACGCAAGTGGGTCTGCCATCGCCTTATCTATCTCCTGTGACCATGTCGGTGTACCCACAAGAACGATTGCATCACTGTCATTATTTCTTATTACCGGAATAACCTCATTCGCATATGCCTTTATGTCATTCCAGCCTGTACCGCCATTCGGTTCATTACAAATCTCGTATATCACATTGTCGAAGCCTGCGTATTTCTTAGACATTTTATTCAAAAATGTTTTAGCCTCTTCCTTATAGGTATTCGGATTACCATCACTTAAAATATGCCAGTCAATGATAACATACATATCAAGCTCAATGGCTGCCTGAACGCCCTTATCAATAAGCGCTTCAAGCTCCGTTTTACCGTTAGCATCCTTATGACAATAGCCACCTTCAGCAGTATACATTGCAAGACGAATAACATTCATGCCACTTGTATTCTTAAGAAACTCAAGAGTTTCCTTACTTACATACTGTCCATACCACTGTAAGCCCATTGTGCTGATACCTCTCAGAAGCACAGGATTACCGTTACTATCCACAAGCCTTCCATCACGCACATTAAGCGCTCCGTAGAAGCCCAAACCACTCTCAGTTATTGTATTCCCTGCGGTTGTCGTTTCTGTATTCACAACTTCCGTAGTTGGTGCTTCCGTAGTTGGTGTTTCCGTAGTCACAGTCTCCGTGGTTGGCGCTTCTGTAGTTGCAGTCTCCGTAGTTACAGTCTCTACGTTGCCCTCTTCTGTTGTAGTCATCTCTGTCGCCTCTCCGGAAGTTATTTCATCTATAGTCGGTTCAACATTTGTTGGTTCAATCGTTGCTGTCGCTTCCGTCGGTTTTGTAGTTAATGACTCAACCGCTTCCACATTCACCTGTCTTCTGCATCCGCTAATCATTGTCGCTAACATCATACACGCAAGCATTAGTCCAACGCTTTTCTTCATAATTAATCCTGCTTTACAGCTGTTGCAATGCAAAGTTCATCAAGCTGCTTCTTGTCTACTTCGCCCGGTGCCTGTGTCATCATACATGATGCATCTTTTACCTTAGGGAATGCGATAACATCACGGATGCTGTCTTCACCTGCCATGAGCATAACAAGTCTGTCAAGACCGTAAGCAAGTCCTGCATGAGGCGGAACACCATACTTAAATGCATTAAGAAGGAATCCGAACTGATTGTAAGCTGCTTCCTTGGTAAATCCAAGTGCTGCAAACATTTTCTCCTGAATATCATCCTGATGGATTCTTACAGAACCTCCACCAATCTCTGTACCGTTTAATACGATATCGTAAGCCTTAGCACGAACCTTGCCCGGATCAGTATCAAGTAATGGTAAATCCTCTTCCATAGGCATGGTGAATGGATGATGCATAGCAACATATCTGTTCTCTTCCTCATCATACTCGAGTAACGGGAACTCTGTAATCCATAAAAATCTGAAATCATCCTTCTTAAGGATACCAAGCTGATTGGCAATTTCAAGACGAAGTGCGCCAAGTACGTTATATACAATTTTATTCTTATCTGCTGCAAAAAGAAGTAAATCGCCCGGCTTACCATCCATTGCATCAGCAAGAGCTTTAAGTTCTTCTTCTGTCATAAATTTAGAGAATGAAGACTTGTATGTGCCATCCTCATTAATGGACATATATGCAAGGCCCTTTGCACCGTAACCCTTTGCGAAATCTACAAGTGCATCTATTTTCTTACGAGGCATAGCACCCTGGCCCTCAGCATTGATACCTCTTACAGAACCGCCATTTTCAAGGGCACCTGTAAACACGCCGAAGCCACAGCCTTTAACTACCTCTGATACATCCTTAAGCTCCATACCGAAACGCACATCAGGCTTATCTGAACCGAATCTGTCCATAGCCTCCTGCCATGTCATTCTCTGAATTGGAAGTGCAACGTCTACATCAAGAACCTCCTTGAATACCTTTGCAAGAAGTCTCTCATTTACGTCAATTACATCATCTACATCTACGAATGATAATTCCATATCAATCTGTGTAAACTCAGGCTGTCTGTCTGCACGAAGGTCCTCATCTCTGAAGCATCTTGCAATCTGGATATATCTGTCATATCCTGAACACATAAGCAACTGCTTAAAAATCTGTGGAGACTGCGGAAGTGCGTAGAAGCTTCCCGGATGTACACGGCTTGGTACAAGATAATCTCTTGCGCCCTCAGGTGTACTCTTTGTAAGCATAGGAGTCTCTATCTCAAGGAATCCTTCCTCTGCCATAAAGTTTCTAACAAGTGTAACAACCTTACTTCTCATCATAAGATTTCTCTGAAGGTCAGGTCTTCTAAGATCAAGATAACGATACTGTAATCTAAGTTCTTCCTTTGTAAGTGTATTCTCTTCAATTGGGAATGGAGGTGTGTTAGCTTCAGAAAGAATACGAAGCTCTGTCGCTCTAACCTCGATTGTACCTGTCTTTAAGTTCTCGTTAAATGCGCCACCTCTCATGGTAACATCACCTGTTACCGCGATAACGAACTCATTTCTGATTGTCTCAGCCTTTGCGAAGCCTTCTTCACCTATGTCGTTAACATCAAATACTATCTGTAATAAACCTGAACGGTCTCTTAAATCTACGAAAATAAGACTGCCGAGATTACGGCGCTTCTGCACCCAGCCCATAACTGTTACTTTACCTGAATTAATATTTGCTTCTGACACTTCTGTACATCTATGGGTTCTCTTTAAACCCTTCATTGACTCTGCCATTTTATTATCCTCCTAAACTTATATATCCATTGTGAAATCGGCTGCTACGCACCTCTGATGCTCCCGCACCCGCCACATTCGTAATTCCGAGCTATCGCTCTACATTACTCATGTTGTACACTCGCCAAATATCAGCATTTATTCATGCAAGCATGATGCATGCTGATGCTTGGCTCGTTATTTCACAAACCATTCCTTAACATCTGTATATCCATCTTTAGCAAGCTGTTCCTTCTGGAACTTCTTATTCTTATTCATCTGTGCCACGAGTACTTTAACACCCTTTGCTCTTTCCTCATTAGCTTCTTTCATAACCTCGCATACAGCTTCAGGTGAAAGGCCTTTCTCCATAAGGAAAGCCTTCTTTGCTGTCTCACCCGGAACCTCAAAGCCATTCTCAAGTAAGATAGTTACTATTCTCTCGAAGCCGATTGAGAAGCCGCATGCACATGTCTCATTGCCTGTGAACTTTCCAATCATCTTATCATATCTTCCGCCGCCACCGACGCTGCTTGAGAATTCAACCATCTCTATCTCGAAGATAGAGCCTGTGTAGTATGACATACCTCTTACAAGTGTTGGGTCAAATACAAGTGAGAAATCTGCAAGCTTAACCTTATCTACGCAGTCCATTATTCTCATAAGATTCTCTGCCGCATCACCCTCGCATACA
Source organism: Lachnospiraceae bacterium (assembly GCA_017456585.1). Lineage (GTDB taxonomy): Bacteria > Bacillota > Clostridia > Lachnospirales > Lachnospiraceae > SIG300. Next base: position 15,383 of record JAFTJD010000080.1, on the reverse strand, counting down.
TCCTTAAGCTTCTCTGCACAGAGCTTAAGTCCTGCCATATCGCCTGTAATCTCTTTAAAAAGTGAAAGATATGTGTCAACGCTTGATGCTGCAAAGCCTGCCTCAAGAAGCTCTGCTTCAACGCCTTCTATACCAATCTTATCCATTTTATCAAGAATTATAAATACCGTATCGTAGCTTTCCTCTGCAAAACCGCTATATTTAGCCATAGCCTTGAGAAGTCTTCTGTCATTGATACGAACCTTAAAGTTCTTAAAATTAAGCTTACCAAGAAGTGTTGTAGTTGCTAATATAAGCTCAACCTCTGCAAGATATGACGGCTCACCGAGAATATCGATATCACACTGTACGAACTGCCTGAAACGGCCTCTCTGCGGACGGTCCGCTCTCCATACGCTTCCCATCTGAAGTGCCTTAAAAGGTGTAGGAAGCTGGTTAGCGTTATTAGAATAATATCTTGATAACGGCACGGTAAGGTCATATCTTAAACCGCTGTCCGTAAGATCCTGCTCAGACGTAGCTGTTTCAAGATTTAATTTCTCTCCTCTTTTCATAATCTTAAAGATGAGCTTCTCATTATCACCGCCCTGCTTACTGCAAAGGTTCTCGATGTGTTCAACACAAGGAGTCTCGATAGAAGAAAATCCAAAACCTGAATATGTCTCCTTAATAAGTCTCATCACATAATCTCTTATCTGCATCTCCTGAGGTAAGATGTCCTTCATGCCTGTAACCGGCTTCTTAACTAATCCCATAATAATTCTCCTTTATATTCTTCAAAGAACTGTTTCTTTCTATTACATATTTCATCTATTCGTTCAATGTAAAGTCCAACATCCTTTACATTGTCGATTCGCTCAATGCGCTCACCGTCGCTAAATATCATCTTACTTACCGCACCCGCACCAAGCGCAAGTATACTCTGCTTCTCTTCCATAATAAGAATATTGTAAACACCTGCTTTGCCCGGTGCCGAGTAACCTACATTTTCTAAGTTACCTGTCATGTTCTTCTGACGATACAGATAATATGGTTCAACTCCCATTTCTCTTGCATACGCCTGAAGCATATCAGATACTTCTTCCGTATTGGTACTCTCATAATCGGCAAAATCAGCCTTTCGCTCATTAAGGATAGAAGCTCTCTTAAGTGCAAGTGAATGAAGCGTAAGACTGTCCGGCTTAAGCTTCGCTATCTCTTTCATGGTATATTCCATATCTTCCTTAGTTTCACCAAGAAGACCTGTAATAAGATCCATATTAATATTGGTAAAACCACAGTCTCTTGCGAGATTATAAGCATTAACGGTATCCTCTACCGTATGTCTTCGTCCGATAAGGTCAAGTGTCTTCTGATTCATCGTCTGCGGATTAACCGAGATTCGCTCTACTCCGTATTTTCTAAGAACCTCAAGCTTTTCTCTCGTTATACTGTCAGGCCTTCCTGCTTCTACAGTAAATTCCTGACAATGTTCAAAATCAAAATTCTCTGTTATAGTCTTCAAAACCTTATCCATCTGGTAAGGCAAAAGCGTAGTCGGCGTTCCTCCGCCCATGTACACAGAGTTAAGTGTTTTGCCCTTAAGCTCCTTTGCCACGAACTCTATCTCCTTGCAAAGTGCATCAACATACTCATCCACACGCTTCTCCCATACTTTTAATGGGTATGATGTGAACGAACAATAGAGACAGCGCGTAGGACAAAAAGGTATTCCTACATACAAGCTATATCCCTTTCTATAATCAAACTTTGATAAAAGCGCCTTTTCTCTTTTGGCAATCTCTATACTAAGTTCAATCTTCTTATCACTTGCAAGATATTCACTTTTCATATGAGCAAATATCTCTTCATCACTTTTATTTTCTTCTAAAAGTGCATAAGGAATCTTCACCGGCCTTATACCCGTAAGTGTACCCCAGGGTAGTTCTTCCCCTGTCACCTCACTAAGCATCTCGTATAAGCCAATCTTTAATTTATTCTTCACTTTCTTACGATCCGCTTCATAGTCAGCGCAATCAGTAAGAAGAATAGTCCTCTCCGCCTTAGTTTGCCCCTCCGAGTTCTGAACGGACATATCTATTCTTCCGTCCTCATAATTCACCCAAAAGACCATTTTCGGTGTTTCATCCTTAGAAACGAAATTCACATCCTCTTCAGGAAAAAAGGATTTAATAAGTGAATGAATATCATATTCAAAATTATTGTAATTTAGTTTTACTTCTATCATATTATCTCACATATCTGTTGTATTGTTTCTCATGAGCAATCGTAGTGCTCTCATTATGTCCCGGATATACGGTTGTCTCGTCCGGTAACGTGAACAATTTATTAACGATAGAATCAACGAGCTCATTTGAGCTTCCTGTAGGAAAATCAGTTCTTCCGACTGACTCTGCGAACAATGTATCTCCCGAAAATAAAATGCCTTCTTCTTCAAGATAGTAACATGCACAGCCGGATGTGTGCCCGGGTGTATGCATAGTCTTAATTCTAATGCCTGCAAGCTCTACTATCTCTTCGTCTTTAAGTGTATTATTAGCCTTAAGTCCATATCCGATTCCCACAAGAGCTGTAAGGTTAAGTGCCGGTGTCTCAAGAAGCTCTGCCTCTGTCTCATGACAATATACCGGCATATGATAAAACTCTCTAAGTCCTTTTATGGCACCGATATGGTCAAAATGTGAATGTGTAAGAAGTATAGCAACCGGTGTAAGAGAAAGCTTGGTGAGTTCTTCAATTATTCTGTCCTCTTCTCCCGGTGCATCAATTATGACACATTCCTTTGAATCCTTGTTATATGCGAAATAGCAATTGGCACCTGCTCTTCCAAGTGCCATGCATCTTATTATAATATCCTTCATTTTTCCCCCTAATGTTAGCCGGTCGTTCTTTCTATATCAAGAACGCTCTCGACCTCCCTAAGTTTATTTATGATACGATTAAGCTCCTCTTTACTGCCTATCTCAAAGGCTATACTAATAGTAGCTTTACCCTGCTTATTAGTTCTACTGTTAAGAGAAGTCATATCAATCTTATTCTCCGTAAGTATTCTGGATATATCAGCAATAATTCCGGTTCTGTTATTAGCAAACATCTTAATCTCTGCAAGATATCTGCTGGTCTTACCCTCAAGCGCATCATCCTGCCACTCTGCATCAATGAGTCGTACCCTTTCCATCTCCGGAAGAATAATCATATTGATACAATCTGTTCTATGAATAGACACACCTCTGCCTCGTGTTACGAATCCTACGATTTCATCTCCGGGCACAGGGCTACAGCACTTAGAAAATCTTACAGCCACATCATGTATACCTTTAACCACAATTCCTCCGCTAGAACGTTTAACCCTATGTTTCTCGATTGAATCAGGATTATTACCTATACTTTCAAGTACATCTTCGTCTGTAATCTCTTTCTGATTAACCTTCTTATATTCTTCAAGAAGACGATTAACTACCTGCCCTTCCTTCAGTCCTCCATGTCCTATGGCAGCAAGCACTGACTCCCAATCGCGGAAGCCATACTTACGCATTATCTTCTCAGTAAATTCAGGTTGAAGAATATCACTTTGGACTATGGACTTACTCTTACAATATTTCTCAAGAAGCTCCTTACCTTTATTGATATTGTCATCCTTAAATTCACTCTTGAACCACTGATTAATCTTATTCTTAGCCTGTGTACTCTTAACAATGTTAAGCCAGTCTCGGCTAGGGCCTCTGGAATTCTGTGACGTGATAACCTCTATTCGGTCACCATTCTGTATAATATAATCAATAGGCACCATCTTACCGTTTACTCTTGCACCTACCATCTTATTACCGACAGCACTATGAATGCTGTAAGCAAAATCAATAGGTGTAGAGCCTGTAGGAAGATTCTTTACATCTCCTGTTGGAGTAAAACAATATATACTGTCGGAGAAAAGGTCAAAGTCACTCTTCAAAAGGCTCATAAACTCTTTATTATCCGACATATCCTTCTGCCATTCAAGTACCTGTCTTAACCAGCTAAGCTTCTCTTCTTCACTTGCAGAAACCTGGGTACCACCTGCAGCATTCTCTTTATATTTCCAGTGTGCAGCAATACCATATTCTGCAGTTCTGTGCATGTCAAGTGTACGAATCTGAATCTCAAACGGTTGACCCGTTGGTGAAATAAGAGTCGTATGAAGCGACTGGTACATATTAGGCTTTGGCATGGCAATATAATCTTTAAATCTGCCCGGAATAGGCTTGTACATCTCATGAATGGTTCCGAGTGCTGCATAACAGTCCTTTACGGAATCCACAATAATTCTTACCGCAAAAAGGTCATAAACCTGATCGAGAGTTTTATTCTGGTTAACCATCTTTCTGTATATACTAAAGAAATGCTTAACTCTTCCCGAAAGCTCTGCTTTAATTCCCGCTTCCTCAAGATGCTCTTTCACATCCTTCATTATCTCGCTGACAAAAAGTTCTCTCGAAGCTCTTGTAAGCGCGATTTTCTCTGAAAGCTCGTAATAAACCTCCGGCTCCAAATATTTAAGAGACAAATCATCAAGTTCAACCTTTATCTTGGATATACCGAGTCTGTGAGCAATCGGTGCATAGATATCCATAGTTTCTCTTGAAACATCCTTCTGTTTATTCGGCGGACGGAATCTAAGCGTACGCATATTATGAAGTCTATCCGCAAGCTTGATAAGTATAACTCTTATATCCTTTGCCATGGCAAGGAACATTTTTCTAAGATTCTCTGCCTGTACTTCAAGCTTGTCCATGGAATATGACAACTGTGTAAGCTTGGTAACACCTTCTACCAAAAGTGCCACCTCTTCGCTGAATTCATTAACCAAATCCTCACGTGTCATAGCTGTATCTTCAACTACATCATGAAGCAGACCTGCCGCAATTGTTTCTTTATCCATCTCAAGTTCTGCAAGTATAATTCCGACGCACAACGGATGAATAATATAAGGCTCACCCGATGCTCTTTTCTGATCCTTATGTGCATCATCTGCTATCTTATATGCTTTTTCAATCATAGACAAATCCGCTGACGGATGATACTTCAAAATCTGAGCCTTGAGAGTATCATACAGTTCTGAAGGGTCAGTAAAGTCAGCAGGCTTCTTTAACATCTTTCCTGCTACCGTATCCTTTAATTCAGCTATAGTCTTCTCATCTTCTGCTTTCATAATGTCACCTATCCCGTATTAACTAAATCTAATTAAAGTCCCTTAATCCATGTAATCGCTCTATCAATCCAATTCTGACAAGCTTCTACCACTAGCTTAGGGTCACCTACGCTTGTCTCTTCATTAGCAAGTGAAAGTCCGTGCGGACCATGTGGATATATATGAATCTCTGTAGATATCTTATTCTCTCTGAGTGCAAGAGCAAGCTTAAGTGTATTCTCTACAGGAACTGCTCCATCCTCCCATGTATGCCATAAAAATGTAGGAGGCATCATGGATGTAACCTGTTTCTCAAGTGATAAAAGTTCAAGCATCTTCTCATCAGCTTTATTCTCAGCTAAAGCATTATCAAATGAACCGCGATGCGCATACTCTCCTGATGTTATAACCGGATAGCAGAGCATAGCACCATTAGGCTTAATCATATCCTTAGTAGTTCCGAGTGCCTTCCATACGAACTCTTTGTCCCAGAAAACTGCAAGACTTGCCGCAGCATGTCCACCCGCTGAGAAACCACCAACAATAATCTTGTCAGTGTCTATATTCCACTCATCCGCATGACTTCTTACTATCTCTACAGCCTTCGCAATCTCAAGCACCTGTGTAGGGAATACTGCCGGTGCACAGCTGTAGCGCACGATAAATGCATGATAACCTGCCGCAACCATTCTCATGGCAACAGGCTCTGCCTCTCTGTCTGATGTGTAAGCATATCCTCCACCGGGACAAATAATAACTGCAGGTCTCTTCGGTGCGTTCTTAGCATCCGTCGGTACATTTTCAAGTATATATGTCGTAAGAGTCGGCTGATAATCTGAACGGCTCTCTACGCCTGTGTTTATATTAATCACTTCATTATGCATATTATTCACCACTTTTCCGATAAATATATCGGTCCTTTCCGCCAATTATGCTTCTCTGTATTTTCTCTCAACAAATTCTCTTGTCTCGATAACATTATCAGGATTTGTATCCTCTAAGAGTACATGAACAAATGGCTTATGCTTCTTAATAAGTCCCATAAGAAGATCATAATTAAGCATACCTTTACCTGATACAACAGACTTAACTGCTCCGTCCTCAACGATAAAGTCCTTTGCATGAATAACTGCTATCTCATCTCTAAGAAGAGTAAACGCTTCTGTAAGAAGCTCATCCTGCTTCTCATAGTTGTGCATATCAATTGTGTTAACCGGATCAAATATAATCTGAAGGTTAGGGGAATTGATAGCATCAAGCACTTTTCTTGCTCTCTTAATATCACATACAATATGCTTCCATACCGGTTCGATAGCTATAATAACGCCCATCTTCTCAGCATACTCTACTACTTCTCTGAAATTATTTATAAATATCTGCAAAGCTTCCTCTGAATGGTTAGCTTCTTCAAAACGATATTCCTCGTTAACAGCACCTGTCTCTGTTCCTACAACGCCACAACCAAGAAGACTTGCAAAGCGGATATGTGCCTTATATGTATCTATTGTTTTTCTAAGCTGCTCTTTATTAGGGTTAGCAAGATTAAGATAACATCCAAGTACTGCCACATCCACCTTATTCTCTGCAAAAACCTGTTTTAAGTATAATGCCATTCCAGGAGTCATAGCTTCCTCACTTACATTAAACTCATATATAGCTTTTGAAAGTGCAAGCTGTGTACAATGAAATCCCTTTTTCTTTATATTGGCAACTAACTGCTCAAATGGAACTCTCTCCATATCATGTCCTCTAACACCTATTCTCATAGCCAAGCCTCCTAATTTAAAAAATGATATAGTTAAACATTTTTAACTATACCATTTTTTAGGGTAAATTGCAACATTATTTAAAACCCGTCCGTCCATAGAAAGAATAAAGAGTTCCGCAAGCGGAACTCTCGCGCCGAGCGCGGTCGCTTGCGACATACTTCCTCTTCGCGCGAGTGCGCATCCACGCGGAGCGTTTTTTATGTTATAGGACGCACTTTCCTATAACATAAAAAAGTCTTTCTTTCATAAATGATACCATCATCCCGAAAGAAAGACTTGTTCCTAAGACTCTTTGAACTTGAAGAAATCATGTCCATCATGTTCAAATAACCATTCATATTGCGTATTAAAACTATTAAATGTCTTCTCGCTGACATACTTCTTCGCAACAAAGAATAATGCTCCGCAAGAATAATCCTCGCCTGCCAAAACCCTGTTTACCGCTTCAATAGTGGTCGCATTAACCTCAGCATCCCAAAGAGTTCCGTACGTTGCGGGTGAAAACTGATTTCGTTGGAAAACAACTTCTTCTATTGTATCAGGGAAATGTTTGTCATTAAGTCTGTTAAAAATGACATTCGCAACCAACATTTGTCCGTATACATCGCAAATACCTGATTCAGCTGCTACTATGTGTAACAAAATATTATAATCTTCATATGATAATTCGATAGGTGCCTTAACTACTCCTTCAACCGGAACACCACTTGTTGTAACGATACTGTCGGCCACAGTTACCAGAGGAGCCTCTGCTTCTTCTAAAGCTTCATCCTCTTCATCCACCTGCTGCTCGTCAGCTACCATAACAACATCGACTACCATCGCTTGTTTCTCAGATATATCATCCGATGATATCTGTTGTTGCTCTTCGCCTTGAGCTTCCAGGAGTTCCTGCAATTCATCTATATCGTTCTGCCGCTCAGCATCATTTTCATCTGCAGCATATACAACAATTCCGCTTCCGCCATATCCGCTGTTCTTACCCGCTCCACCGAACTGATGTGAAGCAAACGCAACTACAGCAACCACACAGATACCGGTCGTAATTATCGCACAGTTCCTGTATGTCTTCTTAGAAATGTTCATTATAAACTCTGATATGCCACAAAGAAACGAATAAATTCCTCGCATAGCTTTATCTACTCCTATTCTCCAAAAAAATGTCAAAAAGAATGTTTACGTGTAGGGATTATATTCCATTTTTTCCAAAAGGTCAATAGGACAAACCACTAATTATAGATGATTTTTCGACGATTTTTGGGACTAATTCACAATAATTTGCCTCAAAAAAACTATATTTCAAGACTATCCGATTAGTTTTCCGACTAATTTCACGGCTGCCGCTGCATCTTTCGCATATCCGTCTGCTCCGATTTCTTTCGCAAACTCTTCTGTAACTACAGCGCCGCCTACCATTATTTTCGCACTGCATCCTACTTCCTTGGCATACTCAACAACCTTTTTCATCTCCATCATAGTGGTTGTCATAAGAGCTGAAAGTCCTATTACAGCTGCCCCTTCCTTAATCGCAGTGCTTACTATCTCTTTACATGATATATTCTTGCCAAGATCAAGTACTCTGTAACCATAATTTTTCATCATAAGAGTAACAAGATTCTTACCTATATCGTGAATATCTCCTTCCACAGTTGCGAGCACAACTGTAACCTTATTCTCATCATTATCATTATTCACAAGCATCGGTTCGATATATTCTATGGCAAGCTTCATCGTTTCCGCAGCACTTATAAGCTGTGGAAGAAAATATATCTGTTTTTCAAAAAGGTCTCCGACCTCATTTATTGCAGGTATAAGCATATTGTTAATTATGCTATTAGGAGTATCCCCATTATCAAGAACTTCTTTCACATGCTCGATAACATTCTTACGGTTGCCCTTGAGAACATCGTTATATATCCGGCTCTTATCTATGGCATTCGTCATCGCATCAACCTGTACTTTATTTTCACCGGTCGGCTTCTCCTGTGTTGCAGGTGTGGCTGTTGCCACAGATGAATTAACGGACGTGACCGGTTTTGTCTGTGCTCTTTCTGCGATATTAGCAACCGCTTCTATATATCTGACATCTACTGACTCTTCTTCCTTTTTGTTAAGAAGTAAATCTGTAGCATACATAGCTTTCATAAGTGCATCCTGCATAGGATTGGCAATAGCAAGTGTAAGTCCCGCCTGTATTGCAAGTGTAAGGAATGCTGTATTAACCGCACTTCTATCGGGTAATCCAAATGAAATATTGGATAAGCCAACTACTGTTGCAACTCCCAGTTCTTCCTTACAATATCTGATAGTTTCAAGTGTCTCAAGTGCAGCATTTCTATTTGCACCTACTGTAGTCACAAGGCCATCAACTACTATATCACGCTTATCAAGGCCATATCCCTCTGCCATAGAAACAAGGTTTCTGATTATCTCATGCTTCTCTTCCATAGATTTCGGAAGTCCGGCATCAGATAACGGAAGAAGAATAAACATGGCACCGTATTTCTTAGCCAAAGGCATCAAAGCCTCTGCCTTGCCCGCTTCAAGCGAAATAGAGTTAATAAGTGCACGTCCCGGATAATTTCTAAGTGCAGCCTCAACCACATCAACATGGCTTGAATCTATGGACAGCGGAAGACTTGTTACCTGCACAAGTTCTTTTAAAGCATTAAGCATCATCTCTTTTTCATCAATTCCACCCATACCCATATTTACATCAAGGATATCTGCACCATATTCTTCCTGCTCCTCTGCCATAGTTATAACCATGTCCAAAGAACCATTTCGTAATTCTTCTTGTAACTTCTTCTTGCCGGTAGGATTAATACGCTCTCCGATAACCAAGAACCTTCCATCAAGACCGAATTCCAATGTCTTTCTTTCTGATGTAATATGGTATCTATCATTCTTTGCAGAAAGCTTTTCTTCTATATTAATATCAGCATTTTCGAGCCTATCCTTAAGCGCCTTAATATAGGCCGGTGTAGTTCCGCAACAACCGCCAAGTATTGTTGCACCGGCATCAACCAACTGCTCCATCTGCTTGGCAAAGTCTTCCTCTCCGAGAGTATAAACCGTATTTCCTGCTTCATCAACAACAGGAAGTCCTGCATTAGGCTTAGCAATAATCGGTATAGAAACTACACTTCTCATCGCTTCAACTATCGGAACCATCTTATCCGGTCCGGTACTACAATTAACACCAATCGCACTTACACCGAGTCCCTCAAGAACTATTGCCGCTGTCTTTGCATCTGTTCCGAACAATGTGCGACCATTTTCTTCAAACGATAATGTGGCAATAACAGGCAAATCACAAGTTTCCTTAACTGCCAGAACAGCCGCTCTTGTCTCCTGAAGGCTCATCATTGTCTCCACAACGATAAGGTCAACTCCCGCTTTAGAAAGAATATCAACCTGCTCTTTATATACATCAATTAGTTGCTCTAATCTTAATGTTCCCATCGGGTAAAGCTGTTGTCCGGTCATGGTTATATCACCGGCAACTAACGCCTTGTCGCCTACAGCCTGCTTAGAAAGCTGTACCAACTTAGTATTAATATCTACTATCTCATTCTCAAGACCATATTCTTCTAATTTAATTCTATTACCCGTAAAAGTAGGTGCATACACGATATTACTTCCTGCTTGAACATAATCCTGCTGAAGCTTAATAAGCACCTCCGGGTTGTCAAGAATCCACTTCTCAGGGCACACTCCCCTAGGCATTCCTGCAAGCATAAGATTAGTACCTGTTGCCCCATCAAGAAATACAATATTACTCTTTATCCACTTATCAAATTCAATCCCTTTTAACATATTAAACACAATAGTTTATGCAATAGGCGAGATTATCCAAACTCCCATATAAGCCTATCGCATAAACTATTAACTCCTTACTTTCTGATTATTATTTAAGATCTGTAACCGTAACTTCACAGACTACTCTCTTACCGTTAATTCTGGCTACTATAGAAGTAGTTCCTGCCTGTCTGGCTACTATCACACCATCAGCACCTACAGTCGCTACTCTCTTGTTCTTAGAATACCATGTAACTCCACCCTTCATTCCATCCAGATAGAGGTTATATGAATCGTACTGTTCAAGAGTAACCTTTGTCGCATTGAGTGCTATAACCGTAACCTTAAAGCTTCCTTCTGCACCCGTTATATCTGTAATCGCTGTAATCGTTGCTGTTCCGGTTCCTACAGCTGTAACCTTACCCTTATCATCAACTACAGCTACCGAAGTATCACTTGAAACCCAGCTATACTTCTCTGTTGTGTTAGTTGGCTTCATTCTCGCAGTTATAACTCTCTCTTCTCCAACTATCATAGTTGCATCCTGTGGATTAACCGTAATTCCGGTAACAGGAATTGACTTCGTAACGGTAACTTCACACTTGTCAAATGCTCCGCTTCCATCTTCGGCAGTAGCTGTAACTATACAAACACCTTCTTTTACACCGGTTACATTACCTTTATTATCCACCTTAGCAACAGATGTATCTGATGATGTCCATATAAGCTTCTTAATTGAAGCATCCTCCGGTAAAATAGTAGCTTCAAGCTTATGCTTCTTACCCTCTTCGACTTCAATCATCTTCTCATTAAGAGAAACGCTTGTCGTAGGTTTAATTACTGTAACCTTACATGTTGCTTTCTTCTCGGAACCATCTGTAGTGGATACTGTAACAATTACAGTACCATAATCTACAGCGTAAGCCGTTCCGTTCTCATCAACCATAAGGATATTATCATCTTGAGATTTCCACTCAAGCTCCTTTATCGTTGCACTCTCCGGTAATATCTTAATATCAAGTGTCTTCTTCTCACCCTTAGGTATGTATAATTCCTGCTCTACGAATTTGATATCTGAGATATATTCGTTTACGGTAATTGTACAGCTCGCAATGAGTCCTCTGTCAACCGTCTGACAGATAATAACTGTAGTTCCACCCTTTAAACCTGTAACAAGACCATCAGGGGTAACCGAAGCAACAGAAGGATCACTGGATGTAAATGTTACCTCTTTATTCTCTGCTTCAACCGGTGTAACTGTCGGTATCACTGTTACAGTTTCACCTATCTCAAGAGTCTCATGTCTTATATTAAGCGTTATGCCCGTAACAGATTCTGAAACTGTAAGTTCACATGAATCAGAAGCACCTGTATCAGCACTTGTCGCTGTAATAACTGTCATACCTGTTGCTAATGCTGTAATCTGTCCGAATTCATCTATGGAAGCAACCTCAGGATTAGAGCTTGTCCATATAATATCTTTATTACGTGCTGTATCCGGAATAAATGACGCATACAGCCACAAGATAGTACCTTTTCTTACAGTAAGCTTATCATAATTAAGCTTAAGCTCTGTAACCTGCTGATATACATGTATCGTACAGTTAACACTTACATTACCGTCTGCAGATGTACATTTAATATATGCTGAACCTGCTCCGACCGCTGTAACTATACCATTCTCATCTACTGTCGCTACTCTTGTATCTGAAGATTCCCAAACAACCTCTTTATGAGTCGCATTATCCGGAAGAATTACCGGAATAAGTTCAAGAATATCTCCTATCTTAAGAGTTTTTTCCGTTTCATTAAGTGTAATACTGTCAACCGGTGTAATAATCTTAAGAATACAGCTGTCTGTATATTTACCTACCATGGCTGTGATTACAACTTCGCCCGGTTTAATATAAGTAACAAGGCCATTCTCGTTAACTGTAGCTATCGTCGGATCACTTGAAGTCCATTCTATCTCAAGTTCTCTTGCTCCTTCCGGCTGAATAGTAGCTACAAGACGATAGCTGCTATTGTTGAAACTATCCTCAACATTATGCTCGCTAAGGGTAATACCCGAAGGTGCAGCAACAACAATTACCTCAACAACGTCAATCTGTGTCTGGCTTATATCATTAGCTACAACCGCAACATATGCTTTACCAACATTAAGTGCCGTAATAGTTGCATTGGTCGGCTTATACGGATTCATCTCGACAGACGCAATTTCCGGACTCAATGATACCCATTTAATATCATCCTCAGTAACTTCGAATATGTTACCTTTTGAATCCCATAATTCTACATCAAGCGTTACTGTTTCACCCTGCGGAAGTGTAACCTTACCTTCACTAATCTCACCGTACAACGTAGCCTCTTCAAGACTGTCAGAAACATTCACTTTACATTTTGCTGTAATAGTAGTGTTACCTGTAGACTGTGTTGCAGTTACATAAACAGTTCCTGCCTTAAGACCTGTTATACGAGCTGTTGTCTTTCCGTTAGGATCAGATGTGAAACTAATAATTCCCGAAACCGGTTCGCCATCTGCATTAACAATATCCCAATATATAGGGCTCTTCTTATCCGATGCCTCTACATTAATATTAACAGAGTCGCCTACTGAAATATCTACTGCAGCAGGATCGATTGTAAGTCCGTCTGTTACGATAAGATTAAACTGTCTAAGGCCTATATCCGCACCCAAAAGATTAGATTCACACTGAATGATCATCTCTGAACCTTCTTTAGCAGTGATCTTAAAACCGGCATTATAATTATAATCAGCATCTATAATCGGAACTGCTTTAATCTCATCCTCATAATTATCCAATGAAACCGAACTGTTATCAATAATACGATTCCAGTATAAATGTTCGCCATAAACAGATTTTCTGTTAGTCATAACAGTAATACTACTTCCAACACTAAGAATCTCTGTACTTCCCGGCACTACTCTTGACCATCCGGTATTACCTACAGCTTTAATAATATCAAATACTACATTTGCCGTAACGGAACACTTAAGTTTATTATAAAGCTGGTTATATTTATCTGTTAATTCCCATGTCACCGGCGAAAAAACAAGCTCTACTTCACCGAAATAATTACCAACTATCTTTCTGCTGTTCTCATCCTTCTCATTAAGAAGAACTACGTCAACCTGCTCTTCGATATCGTAGTCATATGTAACATTCATATCACCCATGTGATTAACGATATTGTTATACAATACAGACTGTCCGTATACCATATCTTTTATGGTATCAACACCTTCATTCGGATCATTCTCAGGTGCATATGCTGCAATAAGAACATCAAATTTAACTGTTTCTGTAGCATATCCGTTCTCCGGAATTCTTCCGACAATCGTAATACCTCCACTGGAATTCTTGGAAGTAAATCTAACCTTCGGTCCGTCAGTAGAAGTATATGTCTCTATCTCCACGTATCTGTTAACGCCATTAGCATCATTTAACTTAACAAATTCTTCATCATCTTCATGTGTAATCGGGCGATAATACCAATCAATATTATCAATGGCACTTATATCCATGGTCCATGATGTAGAAAGGTCTTCGTGTTCAACCAAATTATCATCCTGTCTCTTAAGCATGAAATAAGGATTAGCAATATCAGGATTAGATGTATCGAAACCGTTCATACTGATAGGTGTAATAACATAGATAGTCTTATGCGCAAGCTCTGCACCCTGGTATTTTACCACTACCTCAGCTTTTCTTACACCCGGAACATACTTACCATTAACCTTATTAGGACCGGCATCGAAGCTGTGTGTATATGAATATATACCATCTCCAAGAGGTATCTCATAGAAGAAATCTGCAGATGAGGCACTATCCTTAATCTCCCAGTCATAATTCTCCGGCGGAAGCAAGCTGGTTGTACCCGACTTCTGGAAAGTAAGTTCAAGATTAGAGTAATTAATATTACCTTCATCATCATATGCAAGATATACAAGAACCGTATCCGTACCGTCCGTATCGATATTATCGGCACTCGATACAGAAATATAATATGTACCGTCAACTACAACAGCCGCATATACTTTTCTTGCAAAAAATCCTGCCACAAGCATAATTGCCAATAATCCGACTACTCCTATCCACTTTTTGATATTATTAATTCTGTGTATCATCCAAACTCCTCCATGTCTGCAAATTTTCTATGTATAGTTCCATGTGTATTCTTATGTATAATTAATATCACAGTAGCAAAAAAGAGCATACTACCACATATTTAATTATACCTTTATTTCTTAAATTCTTCAACACTTATAATGTCTTTTTCTGATTTTATTTCATATTTACCTATGAAAACGCAGTTATTCCAACAATTCTTTTTCAATATAAGTACAAAAAACACTCCATACATTTTTTCGGCATTTTCATCTTTTTTCTTAACACCTGCGCAGCAATTCTGCTTAGTTATTTTTATAAAAACAAAACCCCATGGCACAAAATGTACCACGGGGTTAAACATACTTATCAAATTGTGGTTCTATACTTTTCTTTGGGGTAAAGTAAAAAATAAATAGGCATAGAGATTCAATTCTTATATAATTAAGTCACCACAACAAAATATATAGAAAGGATTGAACCCTATGCCTATTTCTGATTTTACCTCAAAACTTCTCG
>JAFTJD010000079.1 GCA_017456585.1 Lachnospiraceae bacterium | reverse complement strand
TACAGTTGAGAAGAAAGACCGTTCAATTATGAATGTTCATTTCGTTACAGGTAACGATGAGTTAGATGATAAGTTCGTAAAAGAAGCTAAAGAAGCCGGATTTGAGAACCTTAAGGGTCATCGTTCAGTTGGCGGTATGCGTGCAAGTATTTACAATGCTATGCCAATCGAAGGCGTTGAAGCATTAGTTGCATTCATGAAGAAGTTTGAGGAAGAGAATAAATAATTCGGAGGATTTTTAGATATGGTTAAGGTTAATTGTTTAAATGCTCTTTCTAAAGTAGGTACAGATTTACTTACAGACAATTATCAGATTACAGAGAATATAGATGAGGCGCAGGCGATTCTTGTAAGAAGTGCAGCTATGCATGATATGCAGTTCTCAGATGAGCTTCTTGCTATCGCGAGAGCAGGCGCAGGTGTTAATAACATTCCGCTTGATCGTTGCGCTGATGAAGGTATCGTTGTATTTAATACACCGGGTGCTAACGCTAATGGTGTTAAGGAGCTTGCTGTATGTGCTATGCTTCTTGCATCACGTGATGTTATCGGCGGTATTGAATGGGTTAAGTCAATTAAGGATGAGCCTGAAGTTGCTAAGATGGTTGAGAAGGGCAAAGGAAAGTTCGCAGGTTGCGAATTAAAGGGTAAGAAGCTTGGTATCATCGGTCTTGGTGCTATCGGTGGACCTCTTGCTAACATTGCGCTTAACTTCGGTATGGAAGTATATGGATGTGATCCATATATTTCAGTTGAAGCAGCTTGGAATCTTTCAAGAGATGTTAAGCACGTTATGACAAGAGAAGAGATTTTCACACAGTGTGATTATATCTCTGTACATACACCACTTATTGATAATCCTGATCCTAAGGTTAATACTAAGAAGATGATTAACAAGGAAACTATTGATATGATGAAGGACGGAGTTATCGTTATCAATATGGCAAGAGATCTTCTTGTAGATGATGATGCTATGGAAGAGGCTCTTAAGAGTGGTAAGGTTAAGAAGTATGTAACGGATTTCCCTAACCCAAGAACAGCAGGTATGGACGGAGTTATCGCTATACCACACCTCGGAGCTTCAACAGAGGAGTCAGAGGATAACTGTGCTGCTATGGCTGTTAACCAGGTTATGGATTTCATTGAGAATGGTAATATTAAGAACTCTGTTAACTTCCCGGCAATTGACATGGGTGTATGTAAGACTGCAGGACGTATTATTGTTTTACATCGTAACGTTCCTAACATGCTTACACAGTTCACTAAGGTTTTCGCTAATAACAACGTTAATATTTCAGAAATGACTAATAAGAGTAGAGGCGATTACTCATGTGCCATGATGGATGTAGATACACCGGCTACAGACGCATTTGTTAAAGAAATTGCTGCAATCGAAGGTGTACTTAAGGTTAGAATAGTTAAATAATACGGAGGAATGATATGGCAACGATTAAACCGTTTCGTTGTATCAGACCTGCTATAGAGGTGGCAGCCGATGTGGCTGCCTTACCTTATGATGTATACAATCGTAGTGAGGCATGCGACGAAGTAAAAGATAAACCCTTGTCATTCTTAAGAATTGACAGAGCAGAAACACAGTTTGATGATAGTGTTGATACATATGATGAGAGAGTTTATAAGAAAGCAAAAGAGTTACTTGATGGAATGATTAGTGACGGTACTTTTGTATGCGATAATGAAGAAGCATATTTTATTTATGAACTTATTATGGATGGACGTTCACAGACAGGTATCGTGGCATGTGCATCAATCGACGATTATCAGAATAATGTTATTAAGAAGCATGAGAATACGAGAGCAGATAAAGAGGCAGACCGTATTAAGCATGTAGATACCTGTAACGCACAGACAGGTCCTATTTTCCTTGCATATCGTTCACAGGAAGCAATTAATGAAGTTGTTAACAGAACTAAGTCAGGAGCTGCTTTATATGATTTCGTGGCAAATGACGGAATAGCGCATCGCGTATGGAAGATAGATAGTGCAGCTGATATTAAGACAATCAGGGAGTCTTTTGAGAAGCTTGATAGTATATATATCGCAGACGGACACCATCGTGCAGCATCAGCTGTCAGAGTTGGTGTTATGAGAAGAGAAGCTAATCCGGGATACAAGGGTGATGAAGAATTTAACTTCTTCCTGTCAGTACTTTTCCCTGATGACCAGCTTATGATTATGGATTATAACCGTGTAGTTAAAGATCTTAATGGTTATACCAAAGAAGAATTTCTTGATAAGATAAGCGAGAATTTCGAGGTTGAGCTTGTGGGTAAAGAGCCATACAAACCACAGAGAATGCGCGAAATGGGAATGTTCCTTGATGGTGACTGGTATAGAATTATGATAAAAGCAGTATACCTTAATGAGCATCCGGTTGACAGTCTTGATGTATCTATGCTTCAGAAATATCTTCTTACACCTGTACTTGGAATAGGTGATCCTAAGACAGATAAGAGAATAGACTTTGTAGGTGGAATCAGAGGACTTAAGGAACTTGAAAGAAGATGTAATACAGATATGAAGATTGCATTTTCTATGTACCCTACATCTATTAATCAGCTCTTTGATGTATCAGATGCCGGACTTCTTATGCCGCCTAAGTCAACATGGTTTGAACCGAAGCTCAGAAGTGGATTATTTATTCACAGATTGTAGAAGTCGGAGTTTTATCGTTATAAAATGATAGATTTGTATGAAACTTCCGAATATTTTGAAACATGAAGGAGTTGCATAAGTAATGGAGAATACCGGACAATATAAAACCAAACAGCGTGAAATGATTCTTGAACTTCTGAAGAATAATTCAGATAAACATTTGACTGCTGAAGATGTTATCGGGTATTTGAAGGAACAAGAAACTCCGGTCGGAAAAGCAACGGTATACAGATATCTTGAACGCCTTGAAGAACAAGGGATTATCCGCAAGTATCTTATGCCGGAGGGCAAAGGAGCTTGCTATCAATATTCGGGAGATACCAGAGAATGTCACAGACATTATCATTTTAAATGTGAAAAATGTGGTAAGCTTTTTCATGTACAATGCGAATATCTTGACGGTATTTCAAAGCATGTCTATGGTGAACATGGTTTTACCATTGACAGTAGTAAGACAGTATATTACGGAATATGTAGAAATTGTAATAGCTAAATAGAGTAACAATTAACGCCACTTATCATAATATGTTAGTGAAAACATTATTATGATGAAAGGGGCGTTTTTTGTTGGATAATTATAATAGAAATCATCAGCATTATCAGCAGCAAATGTATAGACGCAATCAGCAACAGCAGTATATGCAAAACAATTGCTGTGACAAAAATACTTCCGTTAACAATGTGGGAAATTCGTGCTGTAATAATATGCAGCAGGGTGTGCCATACGACGTATGTGACAAGGAGCATGTATGTGCGATTAAGAATCCTGTGTTAGGTATGGCTTATGTAGTAAATCAGAAGTGGAATACTGTATATGAGCCATGTAAAGCACTTAAGGCGGGAACTATTTTTCCTGAACTTGATTTGCCGTTTTTGGGAAGGAGCTGTGGTAGAAGATGAGTGACAGACAACAATGCATGCAAAGAATATATGAATTAGGTTTTGCTATGGATGAAGCCATTTTGTTTCTTGATACACATCCTTGTGACACAGAGGCTATGGAATATTATAACCAGATGCAGCAAAAGTATCATAGAGCATATGATGAGTATCAGCAGAAATTTGGACCGCTTAATGCAAGAGATGTAAATTGTGGTAATAGATGGGCTTGGGTAGAATTACCATGGCCATGGGAATTGGAGGGATGTTAATTTATGTGGAATTATGAGAAAAGATTACAGTATCCGGTTAAAATTACAACACCTAATCCTAAGCTCGCGATGGTAATCATGTCACAGTTTGGCGGACCTGATGGAGAGCTTGCAGCAAGCCAGAGATATCTTTCACAAAGATACTCCATGCCGTATAGAGAAGTGTCAGGCCTTTTGACGGATATAGGTACAGAGGAAATGGCTCATATGGAAATTATTTGTGCAATTGTTCATCAGTTGACAAGAAATCTTACTCCTGAAGAGATTCAGGCATCAGGCTTTGATAAATACTATGTGGACCATACACTTGGACTTTGGCCACAGGCAGCAGGCGGAGTTCCGTTTACTTCTACGTTCTTCCAGTCTAAGGGTGATCCTATTACAGATCTTGTTGAAGATATGGGTGCAGAGCAGAAAGCGAGAACTACCTATGACAATATTTTGAGACTTGTAAAAGATCCTGAGGTATGTGATCCGATTCGCTTCCTTAGAGAGCGTGAAATAGTCCATTTCCAAAGATTCGGAGAAGGATTAAGAATTGTTCAGGATAATCTTGATAGCAAGAATTTCTATGCATTTAACCCGGCATTTAAAGCGGATATGAAATAGTTTAAAGCAGTAGTGGCAGAGACACTTGTGTTTGAAGTCGCTACTGCTTTTTTGTTTAAAGTTTAAGTTGAGAGATAGGATATAATATGGTAAAATTGGCGGTAGTGAAAGACGCTTTGGAAAGGGATATGTCATTTTGGTTATTAGCTTGTTTGTAATAAAGAAAAATACCATGAAGGGTGGAGCGTAATATGATTAGAACATTTGAGACTCATTTGATAAGAGAACAAAAGGAACTTACAGGATGTCTCTGGGATTTTATACCGTGTCAGGGTGAAAATGCAGGTAAAGTGTATAAGGTTGCGACACCTGGGTGTTGGGAGACTTATCCGGATTTTGGAAACTATCGTGGAGAAGCTATATATAGAACATCATTTGTGGCTGAAGGAGATATAAGACTTGAGTTTAAGGGCGTAAGTCATACGGCTACAGTTTGCCTTGACGGACAAGAGATTGCAACTCATTATAACGCATACACTGCGTTTGAGGTTGTTGTGAAAAATCTTGCGCATGGAGAGCATATACTTGAGGTTAAAGCAGATAATTCTTTTAACGAGAATAGTGCACTTCACATTCCGAATGACTATATGACATATGGCGGAGTTAACAGACCGGTTGTGTTAGAGATGCTTGAGGATGCCTATATTAATTATGTGCATGTAACACCATATAGAAAAGCTGATAAATGGAATGCTAAAGTAGAGATAAAAGTAACTAACTTAAAAGAAGATGCACAGATGCTTGATTTTAAAGCTTTGATAGCAGAAGAGGCAGCTGAGTGGAAGGATGTTGTTATTGAAGCAAATGATTCTATAGTGCTTAGCAGTGAACTTGAGTTTGCGGAAGTGTCAATGTGGGAACAAGATAATCCTAAGCTTTATAAGGTAAGTGTTACAGCCTACAAGGATGGCTATGCTATAGATGATTTGATAGACAGATTCGGTTTTAGGGAAGTTTCGGTAGAAGGAAAGAAGATTCTTTTTAACGGTAAGCCGATACATATAAAGGGAGTTTGTCGACATGAGGATCATCCGCAGTTTGGCTGTGCGATTCCATATGCTGCCATGGCTGCTGATCTTGATATAATCAGACATCTTGGAGCTAATTCGGTAAGAACCGTGCATTATCCTAACGATGAGTTATTCCTTGATTTGTGCGATGAGATGGGAATCCTTGTATGGGAAGAGAACCATGCCAGAGGCTTAAGCCTTGAGAATATGCAGAATCTTAATTTTGAGCCGCAGGCAGAGAAGGTAATAGATGAGATGATTACACTTCATTATAATCATCCGGCTATCTACATATGGGGAATTCTTAATGAATGTGCGAGTGAGACTGAGTACGGTAAGGAATGTTATAGGAAGCAGTTTGAATTAATTAAGAAGCTCGACACTTCAAGACCTACTTCATTTGCAAGTTGTAAGTTCAAAACGGATATAAGCCTTGGACTTCCTGATGTGGTTTCGTATAATATTTATCCGCTTTGGTATCATAATACTTCTGTGGAAGACTATCTTGATGACTTATATCAGTGGATACAGAGTGATACTGAAGGGGCAGGCAAGCCATTTCTTATCACAGAGGTTGGTGCAGGCGGAATCTATGGATATCGAAACAATTATAATTCAAAATGGACTGAGGAATATCAGGCTGAGACACTTGAGAAACAGCTTACGGCCATTCTTAATTATTAGGAGTGTCAGGGCGTGTATATATGGCAGTTCTGCGATGTAAGAGTAAGTGATGAATGGTTTGCAGCTCGTCCGAGAACAATGAATAATAAGGGAATAGTTGACGAGTACAGAAGAAGGAAGCTCAGCTATAATGTTGTTAAGAAGATATACGAGAAAGCATAGACGATTAAAGGGGAGAAAATATGGATATTAAAGCAGTTTTATTTGATCTTGACGGAACCTTGCTTCCGATGAATCAGGATGAGTTTATAGGAGCATATTTTAAGCTGTTGGCAGCAAGAATGGCGACGTATGGTTATGAACCGCAGAAGCTTGTGGAGAGCGTATGGTCAGGAACTAAGGCAATGATTATGAATGACGGAAGCTGTACCAACGAGACTGCATTCTGGAACAAATTCGTTGAGATATACGGAGACAAGGTTCTTGAACATAAGGGGATTATAGATGATTTCTATACGGATGAATTTAATAAGGCGAAAGCAGTATGCGGTTTCAATGCTTCTGCTAAGAAAGTAGTAGAGCATGCGAAGACACTTGGTAAGAGAGTTGTTCTTGCAACTAATCCACTTTTTCCGGCAGTAGCAACTAAGAATCGTATGAACTGGGCAGGGCTTATTCCGGAGGATTTTGAATATTTTACAACATATGAGAATTCAAACTACTGCAAGCCTAACCTTAAGTATTATGAAGCCATTCTTGAACACATAGGTTGTAAACCTGAGGAATGTCTCATGGTTGGTAATGATGTTTCGGAGGATATGGTTGTTGAGAAACTTGGAATGAAGGTATTTCTCCTTACTGATTGCCTAATTAATAAAAATGAGCAGGATATAAGCCAATATCCGCAAGGTGGTTTTGAAGAACTGATTAAGTATCTTAGTGAACTGTAAGTTTTACTCAAAAAATCAAAACGAACGAAAAGAACCATGTTATACTTATCTTACGATATCGTTAGGAGATTAGGGCAATGGAGAATGTACAGATTTTAGCTAAGAGTCTTGAATATATAGAGAATCATCTTAGAGATGATATTAAGACTATTGATATAGCCGAAGTATGCTATTGTTCTAAGTCTACCATAGAGAAAATGTTTAAATATGTGTACCACATTTCTGTGCATCAGTACATTATCAGAAGAAGAATGATGATGGCGGCAAAAATGATTATTAATCAGCCGGACATTTCAATTCTTACTGTTGCTTTGGAGTATGGTTATAATTCGCATGAAGCATTTGCGCGCGCCTTTAAAGAAGTATGGAATTGTAATCCGTCGGAATTTCAGGTGAGGAAATATCCTGAACTGTTTCCGAAATTTAGAGAGCCCGTTATGGAAGGAGATAAGTACGTTATGGATAGAAGAAGCGTAGATATTAGTCAGTTGTATGATTTGTTTTGTGAGAGAAGAGAGTGCTATTTTATAGGCTCTGACATTAAAGAAATGGAAGATATTAATGCTGTGTCCTATAAAGCAGGAGATTTAGCGATAATAGAAGCTATGCAGCGTTTGAGTGAAATAAGTGGTGAGGATGATATTGTATTTAGAATCGGTGGAGATGAATTCTGCATTCTTACTAACAGCACATCTGAGGAATATGCAAAGAAGATTGTTGAAGATATTAAAGCAAAGAATGGTGAAACTTTCGAATATGAAGGAAAGCAGATACCGTTAAAACTACATGCAGGTTATACACTTTTGGAGAAAAAGCATATCAGATACAGCTCGTTGTTTGAGAAGCTTCACTTAACTATTAAAGATTCAAAGAATTAAATATATAGCACCTTAGATATGGAGTATTACCTTATCTAAGGTGCTATTGTTTCATTATAGTCACCTCATAAATATTATGGACAATCCGTGGTTGGATATTATATAATTCTAATAGTTGCTGTTAATATAAAATAAAAGGAGATATTTATTATGGAAAATGTTGTATTAAAGTCACTTGAAGAAAGAAGAAGTATTCGTAAATTTAAGGAAACTCAGGTTGAAGAAGAAGCGTTGCAGGCTATTCTCAGAGCGGGAACATACGCACCTACAGGAATGAATAAACAAGCACCCATTATGGTGGTCGTACAGGATAAAGAGACTATAGAGAAGCTTCGCAAAATGAATGCCGCTGTTATGGGGAATCCTGATGCAGACCCATTCTACGGTGCGCCTACAATAGTTATTGTGCTTGCTGACCGAAATGTAAGTACACATGTTGAGGACGGAAGTCTTGTTATGGGTAATCTTATGAATGCAGCATATGCAGTAGGAGTAGATTCATGCTGGATTCATCGTGCTAAACAGGAATTTGAAAGTGAAGAGGGTAAAGAACTCCTTGATAACTGGGGAATCAAAGGCGATTATGTTGGCGTGGGTCATTGTATACTCGGCTATCGTGATTGCGAATGGCCTGAGAAGAGAGCAAGAAAGGATAATTATATATACAGAGTGTAGAAGTTATGAAGATGACTAATTTAAAGAAATCCTTTGCATTATTCCTTGCTGCTGTAATATGGGGAATGGCATTCGTGGCACAAAGTGAAGGCAGCAAATATCTTGGACCATTTACATTTAATTCTGTGAGATTTTTACTTGGAACAGTAACATTGATTCCTGTGATATTTGTTTCTGAAATTATAAAGAAACGAAGGCCATCAACAGATGCAAGCTTTGCTGCAGAACCTACTACATCTAAGACAATGGGCACCAAAACCGAAGTTAAGGAAGAGTTCCTTAATAAAGAGACTCTTATAGGCGGAATCTTATGCGGTGTCGTACTTTCGATGGCAAACGGAACACAACAGATAGGTCTGGAATTTACAACGCCGGGTAAAGCAGGATTTATTACGGCATGTTATATTATATTGGTTCCGATATTTGGCATTTTCCTAAAAAGAAAATGTAATTTCCTTGTATGGTTAAGTGTAGTTCTTTCAGTGTGTGGCCTAGCACTTTTGTGCCTTACAGAGGAACTTACAATAGGTAAAGGTGACTTAATAGTATTTGTTTGTGCAATATTATTTGCGATACATATTCTTGTTATAGACCATTTTGGAGAAAATGCTGATAGTGTAAAGATGTCGTGCATACAATTTGGGGTTGCGGGAATTGTATCTGCTATATTAATGCTTATATTTGAAAACCCTGATATGACATACATATGTAAGGCGTGGCTTCCGTTGGTATACACAGGTGTCTGCTCAAGCGGAATAGCATTTACCTTGCAGATAATAGGACAAAAGGATATGAATCCTACTGTTGCGTCTATTATTATGTCGCTTGAATCAGTCGTATCAGTAGTTGCAGGTTTTATTATATTACATCAAAAGTTAAGCGCGCGAGAGCTCTGGGGATGTATGGTTATGTTTGTTGCGATTATCCTTGTACAGCTCCCGGTTAAGCAGAAAGAAAGATAGTATAAACATAATAAGAAATGACAAATCGAAGAAAGATATTACATTGACAAAAGGTAGCTTTAGAGGTATTTTGAAACTGCTGTTGCCGTTGTAGAAGGTATATCGTTTACGGTATATCAAGTGACGTGGCTAAGAATGTTAAATCGTACCGAATATGGAGGAACGAATGTTATGGTTAAGGATATGACACAAGGTAATCCACTAAAGCTTATACTTGGATTTGCAGTACCTATGCTTATAGGTAATATATTTCAACAGATTTATAACCTTGTAGATGCTGCCGTTGTAGGAAGATATGTAGGAGAAAATGCACTTGCCGCAGTCGGAAGTACAGGAAGTATGCTCTTCTTTCTGGTTGCATTTGTCGGCGGTCTTAGTGGTGGTGCAGGAATAATAATTGCGCAATACTTTGGCAGTAAAAGATATGATAGCCTTAAGAAGACAGTCGTGGCGTTGTTCTACATAACAACTATACTTACTGCGGTATCTATGCTTATAGGTAATCTTGGACTTGATTTCTTCCTTAAAGTACTGGAGGTTCCGGTAGAGAACAATGTTCGTGCTGATGCCAAAAGCTATATGAACATAATGTTTAAGTTTATCTTTGGTATGACAGCGTTTAATGCACTTGCATCGATTCTTAGAAGTGTGGGAGATTCCAAAACACCGCTTTATGCACTTAGTGTTGCATCCGTTCTTAATATAGGACTTGATTTGTTGTTTGTTATAAAATTTGACATGGGTGTGGAAGGTGTTGCCTATGCTACGATTATAGCCCAGCTTGCATCTGCATTTATATGTTTTATCCAGCTTATCAGACATCGTAAAGAAATGTATTTGACTGATATAGAGTGGAAGCCTGACATGCGTATTGTATGGTTGATAATTAAGACAGGAATTCCGTCAGCATTCCAGTCATGCATGATATCCCTTGGAGGGATGAGCGTTCAGAGACTCGTGAATGCAGCGGGTTCTTCGGCGATAGCAGCATATACAGCATCTACGAAGATAGATACCATAGCTATTCAGGTTATAGTTTCTATTGGAATGTCATTATCAGTATTTGCCGGACAGAATGTTGGTATAGGTGATTACGACAGAATCAAGAAGGCACTTAAGCAGACACTTAT
This sequence comes from Lachnospiraceae bacterium, assembly GCA_017456585.1. GTDB lineage: Bacteria > Bacillota > Clostridia > Lachnospirales > Lachnospiraceae > SIG300. The sequence continues at coordinate 33,875 of JAFTJD010000079.1, read as the reverse complement.
TGTAATGGTAGGAGCAAGTGCTGCGATAGCGATAATAGTGTTATTTACAAAATCATTCCTGTTAACGATATTCCTTGATCCGTCAACAGCCGGTGAAGCTATGAAAATAGGAGAGACATATCTTTCAATTATAGGCGTGGCATATGTCATTGCAGGTATTATGCAGAGCTACCAGAATGTAATAAGAGGTGCCGGTGATGTGGAGATATGTATGGTTGCCGGACTTGCAGAACTTGGAGCAAGAATCTTGTTCGCATATCTTCTTGTAGGACCGCTAGGCATAACAGGTATATGGCTCGCAACACCACTTTCGTGGGGCTGCGGTTGTATCATACCGGTAGTAAGGTATTATTCGGGTAAGTGGAAGCTTAAACGAATTTCAACAGAATAAAAAAATTATAAATGTATAGGAGGAAATTATGAATCCATTTTTACCGCTTAACACATATATTCCGGATGGGGAACCGAAGGTGTTCGGAGACAGAGTATATCTGTATGGCTCGAAGGATTTGTTCGGGGGAGAGTATTGCTGTTACAAGTTTCATGTGTATTCTGCACTTGTAGATAATCTTGAAGATTGGACGGACCATGGTCCGGTACTGGCTTCTCGTAATGATTATGTTGATGAGGGAATAGAAGATACCATTCCGTGGTCAGATGGACTCCTTTGGGCACCCGATGTAGTGGAATGTGATGGTAAATATTATATGTATTTCTGCCAGTCTGACGGAAGTGAGGGTGTAGCGGTAAGTGATTATCCGCATGGACCGTTCCTCAATCCGAAAAGAATTACTATGGCGGGTGAGAATATTAAAGGTATAGATCCTAGTGTTCTTAAAGTTGGCGATGATTATTATTATACATGGGGACAGGGTAACTGCCATATCGCTAAGCTTAACAAGGATATGTGTTCACTTGACGAAACAACTTATGCGGAAGCGTTAATCAGCAGAGGAGAAGGCTGTGAAGGCTTTCATGAGGCATCATCACTCAGAAAGATTGGTGATTGGTTCTGTATAGTTTATGCCAGTGAGTATGTTGAGGATTATCCTAACAGAGGCGGACATCCTACGAAGCTTGATTATGCAACAAGTAAGAATATCTATGGGCCTTATGAGCGAAAGGGAACGATTATTAATAATTATGGAATTGATCCTGCTTCATGGAATAATCATGGGTCTATTGTAAAGATAAAGGATGACTGGTTTGTATTCTATCATGGTTCATCTAATAACTGTAAGTATACAAGAAGAGCGCGTATAGAGAAGATAGAGGTGGATGAAGCGCAGGGACTTATTAAAGAGGCTGTTATGACAACAAGTGGTGTCGCAGATAGTGTTAAGCTTCCTATAAGACTATCGCCAACCTATGCTTACTGTGTAGAAGGTGGTGCATACTTTACAGAAAGAGGCGATATATTCCCACTCGTAAATGTGAAGAATGGAACGGCTATTTCCTATAGATATCTTGATTTTAGTGCAAAGAAGGAGTGGAACATAACCTTAGAGGGCAAGGTATTCTGTGATACTAAGGTTACAGTTACAGCTGACGGAGAGAAAATGTGCGAACTTGAGTTTCTGGTAGGAAGTGATAATGCAAGCGGAAGCTTTGAACTTCTTAATAAGCATTGTGATATAAAGATTACATTTGACGGAGAGTGTGACAAAGAGCTTTTGGAGATTAACGAAGTTTCATTCATGTAGATTACGATAAGAATTGGTTATATTATTTTGCTGTCATAATCAATTTACTATAATAAACATAATTAATTAGTATATAAATAATTTGCATGCTTATCTTGAGAAAACGTGATGATTAATGTATAATTATCTTGAGAAAACGTGATAATTAATATATAATTATCTTGAGAAAACGTGATAAACGTATGCTTTATAGTGAATAATATGTAATGCTATGAGCATAAGGAGGGTGAGTTATATGGATTTCAACAGAAAGGCATACAATAAACTGCTTGAATGGAAAAGTCAATCACAAGGTGAATCAGCAATCCTTATAGAAGGAGCGAGGCGTGTAGGTAAGAGCTATCTTTCGAAGCGTTTTGCGGAGAAAGAATATGAATCTTATGTGTATTTAGATTTTGCTAATATCGAGAATGAAATTATAGATTTGTTCGAAAATGAAACAACAAATTTAGATATGTTTTTTCTTAAGTTGCAAACTTTTTATGGAATTAAATTGGTAAATCGTAAGTCATGTATAGTGTTTGATGAAGTGCAACTATATCCAAGAGCCAGACAAATGATTAAATATCTGGTTGCGGATGGTAGATATGATTATATTGAAACAGGTTCGCTAATAAGTATTAAGCAAAATGTTCAGGATATAGTCATTCCGTCAGAAGAAGAATCAATACTGCTTAATCCATTAGATTTTGAAGAGTTTTTGGAAGCTATTGGAGAGAAGATGTTGGCTGATTATATAAAAGAATGCTTTGAGAAAAAGACAGCATTGGGGGCGGCATTGCATAGAAAGGCAATGAATCTGTTTCGTGTATATATGATAGTGGGAGGAATGCCACAGGCGGTTTATAAATATTGCGAAACCACTAATCTTGCGGATGTACATCGTGTAAAACAAAGAATTCTTAAGTTATATAGAGAAGACATAAGCAAGTTTGCAAAAGGATATGAGACAAAAGTTTTGGCTATTTTTGATGAAATTCCTTCTCAGCTTACCAAACATGAAAAGAAGTTTTCACTTGCGTCCTTAAGTAAAAAAGCACGATTTAGGGAATATGAGGATGCATTTATGTGGCTAAGCGAGTCGAAGATTGTGAATCATTGTTTCAATTCTACAGAACCTACATTGGGAATCAATCTAAATGTTGATCGTTTGACACTAAAATGCTATATGGCGGATACCGGATTGTTAATAGCTCATGCCATAGAAGATGGAACTGTACAGGAAGAGGAAGTTTTGAAAGCCATTATGTTTGACCGTGTAGGAATTAATGAAGGAATGTTTATGGAAAATGTGGTGGCGCAGATGTTGGTAGCATCAGGACATAAACTATTCTTTTATTCAAGAGTAGATAAAGCAGATTATCATAATAATATCGAGATAGATTTTTTGATACGAAATAGAAAGAAAATTTGTCCTATAGAGGTGAAGTCGGGAGAATATAAAAAACATACATCTATTGATCGGTTTATGCATAAATATAGTGATAAAGTAGGTAATAGCTATATTATTAATCTGAAAGATGTATCAAAAGAGGTCGATATAGTTGCTATACCGGTGTATATGACATTTTGTTTGTAATTAATCTATTAAGATATAAATTCCCTGCCGCAATGCGGCAGGGAATTATGTTTTATGTACACATATTATTAATTAAGCGTAAAGAGGATACTTGTCAGTTAATTCCTTAACCATAGCCATAGCTTTATCCTTGTTAGCTTCTACATCTGTGATTAAGAGGTAGATTGCTTCAGCGATAACATCCATGTCTTCTTCCTTCATACCTCTTGATGTAACAGCAGGAGTACCAAGTCTGATACCGCTTGTTACGAATGGAGACTGAGGATCGTTAGGAATTGTATTCTTGTTACATGTGATGTTAGCAGCATCAAGAAGCTTCTCAGCCTCTTTACCTGTTACGTTCATGTTCTGAAGATCAACTAACATAAGGTGATTGTCTGTACCGTCTGATACTAACTTGAAGCCTCTCTTCTTAAGACCTTCAGCAAGTGCCTGAGCGTTCTTAACAATCTGTGTCTGGTACTCTTTGAATGCAGGATCTAAAGCTTCCTTGAAGCAGATAGCCTTAGCAGCAATTACATGCATAAGAGGACCACCCTGGATACCAGGGAAAATAGCTTTATTAAAGTTGAACTTATCAGCTGCAGCCTGATTGCAAAGAATCATACCACCACGAGGTCCGCGAAGTGTCTTATGAGTAGTTGTTGTAACAACATCTGCGTAAGGAATTGGGCTTGGATGAAGACCTGCAGCAACAAGACCTGCGATGTGTGCCATGTCTACCATGAGAGTAGCACCTACTTCATCAGCGATTTCACGGAATTTCTTGAAGTCAATTGTTCTTGCGTATGCACTTGCACCTGCAACGATGAGCTTAGGCTTGCACTCAAGAGCGATTCTTCTTACTTCATCATAGTCGATGAAACCATCATCATTAACACCATAAGGAACGATGTTAAAATATTTACCTGACATATTAACAGGGCTTCCGTGTGTTAAATGTCCGCCATGATTTAAGTTCATACCCATAACTGTGTCACCAGGGTTTACAATAGCAAAGAAAACTGCCATGTTAGCCTGAGCACCTGAGTGAGGCTGAACATTAACATAGTCGCAACCAAATAATTTCTTAGCACGCTCAATTGCAAGATTCTCTACAACGTCTACGTATTCACAACCGCCGTAATATCTCTTAGCCGGATATCCTTCTGCATATTTGTTAGTAAGAGGACTTCCCATAGCAGCCATAACAGCCTTACTTACGAAGTTCTCTGATGCAATCAATTCGATATGGCTCTGCTGTCTTTTAAGCTCGTCTGACATAGCAGCAGCAACTTCGGCATCGAATGACTGTACTTCATCAAATGAAAACATAATACTACCTCCAGTATAATTATTCGGGGCAAAAACCCTTTGGCTAACAGTATATCATAACATCATTCAAAAATAAACAAGATTTTTCAAATTATCTTGACAATGATTTCACAAGTAAGTATACTGTTAAAAGAAAGTAATTTTATGCATTTTTGGAGGCATAACATGTTTAGTTTATTCATAAATCATCATCACCATCATCATTGTAGCGAGCGATTGTAACTCTATGGGAAGTTTCATGGGTGCGATTGCTATTTGTGTTGTATCCGTGATGAATGGTATTTTATGATATTTTCACCCCGGGTACAGTATTGTAACTCGGGGTTTCTGTTTTTATTAAATTATGTTATTATGAAAATGAAAGGTTTGGTATAAGAAATGAGATATTTAACTATTGCACTTGCTAAGGGAAGACTTGGTAAAACATTTGAGATGTTCGAGGCTATCGGCATTAATTGTGATGAGATGAAGAGTGACACAAGAAAGCTTATATTTACGGATGAAGAGCATAAGCTCAAATTTATTCTTTCAAAAGCGAGTGATGTTCCTACATATGTAGAATATGGCGCGGCTGATATCGGTATCGTTGGTAAAGATACTATCCTTGAAGAGGGTAGAAAGCTTTTTGAGGTGATTGACCTTGATATGGCTAAATGCCGTATGTGTGTAATCGGACCTGAGTCCTCTGCCGAACTTCTTAAGCATAAGGAGCTCATAAGGGTAGCAACCAAATATCCGAACATCGCGAAGGATTATTTCTACAATACTAAGCATCAGACAGTTGAGCTTATTAAGCTCCATGGTTCAGTTGAGCTTGCGCCTATTGTAGGTCTTTCAGAGGTAATCGTTGATATCGTTGAGACTGGTTCTACACTTAAGGCTAACGGCCTTCAGGTGCTTGAAGAGATATGTCCGCTTTCTGCAAGAATGGTCGTTAACCAGGTTAGCATGAAGATGGAGAAGGAGCGTATAACCAAGCTTATAACAGATGTAAGAGCTTTTCTTCAGGAAAGAGCACAGAGTAAGTAATCAAGCGTAGGTTGATTTATTAAAATATGATTTATCATGTATTGTAGTGGCATGATAAGTAAGTATAAGATAATAAATATGAAAGGATAACTTAAGTAAGTACTTAAGGGGTACATATATGAGAATTATTAAATTAGACGAACAGGCGAAGAAGAATGTGTTAGAGGATTTGTTAAAAAGAAGCCCTAACCAGTACGGAGAATATGAGGATAAGGTTGCAAGCCTTCTTCTTGATGTAAAAACAAGAAAGGATGAGGCTGTATTTGAGTATACTAAGAAGTTCGATGGTTTTGAACTTAATAAGGATAATATTCTTGTAACAGAGGAAGAGATTAAGGCTGCTTATGATGAGATTGATGCGGACCTCCTTACAGTAATAAGAAATGCAATGAAGAACATCCGTGAGTATCATGAGAAACAGAGACAGTTTAGCTGGTTCGATAGTAAGCCGGACGGAAGTATTCTTGGTCAGAAGATTACAGCACTTCAGAGAGTAGGTGTGTATGTGCCGGGTGGAAAGGCTGCATACCCATCATCTGTTCTTATGAATGTACTTCCTGCTAAGGTTGCCGGAGTAGATGAGATTATCATGACTACACCTCCGGGAAAAGAAGGCAAGATATATTGCGGAACACTTGTTGCTGCAAATGAAGCAGGTGTTGATAAGATATATAAGGTCGGAGGAGCACAGGCTATCGGAGCACTTGCTTACGGAACAGAGAGTATTCCGAAGGTGGATAAAATAGTAGGTCCGGGTAATATCTATGTAGCACTTGCCAAGAAAGCTGTGTATGGACATGTAAGTATTGATTCTATAGCAGGACCGAGTGAGATTCTTGTTATTGCCGATGAAACAGCTAATCCAAGATTCGTAGCGGCAGACCTTCTTTCACAGGCAGAGCATGATGAGCTTGCTTCAGCTATACTTGTTACAACCAGCAGAGAAGTTGCAGAGAAGGTATCAGAGGAAGTTGATAAGTTTATCGCAGAGCTTTCAAGAAAGAATATTCTTGAGGCATCTATAAATAATTATGGTTACATACTTTTGGCAGACGATATAGAAGATGCTGTGGATATAGCTAATGAGATAGCATCAGAGCATCTTGAAATTGTAACTAAGGACCCGTTCATGGTTATGACAAAGATTCGTAATGCAGGAGCTATATTTATAGGAGAATACAGCTCTGAGCCGCTCGGAGATTATTTTGCAGGACCTAACCATGTTTTACCAACAAATGGTACAGCAAAGTTCTTCTCTGCACTTAGTGTTGATGATTTTATTAAGAAATCAAGTATTATCTCGTATTCAAGAGAAGCCCTTGAGAAGATTCACAAGGATGTAATACGTTTCGCAGAGGCTGAAGGCTTGACAGCTCATGCAAATTCAATTAAAGTTAGATATGAGTAATAAATATAGTATAGTTCTGTAAAATGATAGATTATTCGTAAATGAGCGGAGGTATATTTATGGAAAGAAAAGCGTTAACAAAGAGAGTAACGGGGGAAACCAATATAGAACTCGAACTTGTTATTGACGGAACAGGTAAGTGCGAGGTTAATACTGGTATAGGCTTTTTTGATCATATGATTAACAGCTTTGCAAGACATGGCTTATTTGATGTTAAGCTTAATGTAAAGGGTGATTTGGAGGTAGACGGACATCACACGGTTGAGGATGTCGGAATTGTGCTTGGAACAGCTATTAAAGATGCTCTTGGAGATAAGAAGGGCATTAAGCGTTATGGTAATTTCCTTCTCCCTATGGATGAAACACTTGTTATGTGTGCAATGGATCTTTCGGGAAGACCATATTATGTAAGTGATTTTAATTTTCAAACAGAGCGCGTAGGTGAATTCGATACCGAGCTTGTGAACGAATTTTTCTATGCAATTACATACAGTGCAGGCATGAACCTTCATTTCAGACAGATGTCAGGCGGGAACAGTCATCATGTTATAGAAGCGGCGTTTAAGGCATTTGCTAAGGCACTTGATGAAGCAACACAGTATGATGCAAGAATTCAGGATGTGTTGTCTACTAAAGGAACACTATAATAAGACAAGAATTAATTGACAGATAAGAGAGGAATAATGAAATGCAGTTATATCCGGCTATAGATATAAAGAATGGACAATGTGTAAGACTCAGACAGGGTGTATTTAAAGATATTGAAGTATATTCAACAGAACCATGGGAGGTTGCGAAGAAATGGGAGAGCATGGGCGCTACGTTTATTCATGTTGTAGACCTCGATGGCGCTTTGGCAGGACGTGCAGTTAATGCACCTGTTATCAGAAGAATAGTTGAATCTGTTTCATGCCCGGTACAGCTCGGTGGCGGTATCCGTACTATGGAGGATATTGAGACAACGCTCGGATACGGTGTTACAAGAGTTATTATAGGTACTAAGGCAGTTTCTAATCCTGAGTTTATTAAGGAAGCTGTAGAGAGATTCGGAAGTGATAAGATTGTTCTTGGCGTAGATGCAAAGGATGGCTTTGTTGCTATCGAAGGCTGGGAGAAGCTTAGCAATATTAAAGCATTAGATCTTTGTCTTATGATGAAGGATTATGGTGTTCAGAACGTAGTTTATACGGATATTTCCAAGGATGGAATGTTAATTGGACCGAATGTTGAGGCTACAAGAGATCTTACTTTGGCTACAGGGATGAATGTTATTGCATCCGGTGGAGTTTCTTCAATGGAAGACCTTGATAATCTCTGCAAGAATGAGATTAAGGGTGCAATCATTGGTAAGGCATTGTATGAGAAACGCGTTGACCTTGCAAAAGCAGTAGAGTTGTATGAAAAAGGAGTTTAGAAATGCAGACTAAGAAGGTAATGCCTATTTTGTATATTAAATCAGGAAAGGCATATTTGGATAAGAATTATACAGAAGAATTTAAAGCGAACAAAGTTGATGCAGGTACATATTATAGTGTAAATGATGCAGACGTACTCATTCTTCTTGATATGGATTGGAACTCTGATGAGGAGCATGATGTTAATCTTGTACTTATGAGAGATATTTGTGATAACTCACAGATTCCTGTATATGCAGGCGGTAAGGTACTTAGATTTGAAGATACCAAGAAATACCTTTATACAGGCGCAAAGAAAGCAGTTATATATACTGATTATGCAATCAGAGAAAATGCCATAACAGAATCTGTTAAGCGTTTCGGCAAAGATTCGATTGTACTTTGCGGAAAACTTGAGGTGTTCAGAAATAGTGCAGATTTCTTTAAGGGTAATGCATCTGAATTACTTATTTTTGAGGATGACGAGGTAGCTGTTGAAGAATATAAAGAAGTGTCAGATATACTTGATATGAAGATTATTCCTGTTGTGGCATATACGGTTGTTGCTAAGCTTATGCTTTTACTTAAGGAAGACTTCGCATCAGGAATATCAGGAGAGCATCTTAGCTCTGTAGATACTAACCTTACAGCATTTAAGTACGCTTGTAAAATAAACGGACTTGAGATGGAGCTTCTTAAGAGTAAGATGGAGTGGTCTGATTTTAAAACCAATTCAGATGGAATGGTGCCTGTAATTGTTCAGGATTATAAGACAAATGATGTTTTACAGCTTGCATATATGAATGAGGAAGCTTTCAAGGAGACAATCGCAAGCGGTAAGATGACATACTGGAGCAGAAGCCGTAATGAACTTTGGAAGAAGGGTGAGACATCCGGACATTATCAGTATGTTAAGTCACTTACTGCTGACTGTGATAAGGATACCATTCTTGCAAAGGTTGCGCAGGTTGGTGCGGCATGTCATACAGGTAAAAGAAGCTGTTTCTTTGAAGAGATTGCAAAGAAGGAGTATGAAGAGCTTAATCCTTTGAAGGTTCTGGAAGATGTATATGGGGTTATAGCTGACCGAAAGGTTAATCCAAAGGAAGGTTCTTATACGAATTATTTGTTTGATAAAGGTATTGATAAGATACTTAAGAAGGTTGGAGAAGAGGCTACAGAGATAGTTATAGCAGCTAAGAATCCTGAAGCTGAAGAGATAAAATACGAAATTGCAGACTTTTTGTATCATGTGATGGTTCTTATGGTAGAAAGGGGATTAACATGGGAAGATATAATAAAGGAATTGGCAAACAGATAAAAGTTGTAGGTATAGTCGGTGGAATAATTTTGGGTATCGGAGCAACCGCAACTCAAACATATGTGTTGGCTGATGAGGCACAGAACTTGCTTGTTGCCACATCAGTAACGGCAAACACCGTTGCAGAAGATGAAACCACACCGGAGGTTGCATATTATGACAAGAAAGGCTATGGTTGGAAGAAGGAAAGAAGAACCTGGCAATACATATTAAAGAATGGTGAATTTGCAACAAAATGGTATCAGGATGTAGACGGTAAGTGGTATTTCTTTGATGATGAAGGAATGATGTTAAAAGGAAATATCGAATGGAAGGGACAGAAGTATTATCTTAACCCGGACGGAAGCATGTACGAAGGTTGGCGTAAGGCTGAGGATGGCGGAGTATATTATTTCAGACCCGGTAACGGAGATATGTTCGTTGGACAGCAGGTTATAGATGGAGTAGCGTATGATTTCGGAAAAGATGGTAAGGCGGTTGGACTTACGGATGTTCCGAACACTACTGTGAATACAGCACCTGTTACTCCGGAAGTGCCGGTTGTTTCTGAGACACCTACCGTTCCGGAGGAGACAACAACTACTACTACACCCACTGAGACACCGGTTATTCCCGGGGAGTCAACTACTACAACACCGGAAACATCTACCGTTCCGGAGAGTTCGACTACTACGACACCTGAGGTAACTACACCGGTTGAGGAAGAACTTAAGCCTGTTTATTATGAAGATGCAGGTTATGGTTGGAAGAAGAATGCAGATAACACATGGAGTTATATTAATAAGAGTGGACAGAAGGCTAAATTCTGGCTTATGGATGAAACTAATAAGTGGTATTTCTGCGGATATGACGGTGTTATGCAGACCGGCGAAATAGAGTGGGCAGGTCAGAAATTCCTGCTTGATAAAAATGGCAGAATGTATGAAGGTTTTCTCGCATCTGAAGCGGGAGTGAGATATTATCGTCCGGGTAATGGCGATATGATTGTAGGCACACACATAATTGATGGCGTAGTTTATTGCTTTGACGCAAATGGTTATGCAGCTACGGGATGGCAATCATTTGGAGATGCTACATATTTTATTGACCCTGCAACAGGTGTTGCTGCAAAGGGCGTAGTTATGATAGATGGTATTCAGTATTATTTTACTTCAGACGGAAGATTTGCCGGTACAGCTATGATACCTTGGGAACTTCGTCTTGTTAATTATCAGAATACTATGCCGGAAGGTTATCAGGTGCCATTATCAAGTGTAAATGGTTTTAAGGTTGATTCACGTATGGCGCAGTCATTAAGGAATATGATTAAGGCGGCCAAGAAGGATGGAGTTACCTTAAGAATTACATCTGCTTACAGAACACTTGCTACGCAGAAGAGACTTTATGATAACGGCCTTAGCAAGAGACTTGCGGCGGGTATGTCTTACGAGGATGCGTTAGCAGAACGTAATCTCTATAATGCAGAACCCGGTAAGAGTGAACATAATCTTGGGTTGGCTATAGATTTTATCGCAGGATATACTTTGGATGAAACTTTCGCAACGTCAGCACAGGCTAAATGGCTTGATGAGCATGCGCATGAGTATGGCTTTATTCTTAGATATGAAGCAGATAAGGTTGATATAACCAAGATTGCGTATGAACCATGGCATTACAGATATGTTGGTGTAGAGGCAGCAACTGTGATTAAAGCTAGTGGTGTAGCACTTGAAGAATATTTTCCTAATTATTCGTTGGGAACAACTACTGCGACAGAGAATACAGAGGCAGTTGAGAATCAGTAGACAATAAAGTAAGAGGATAATAATGAAAAAAGTATTTACGTATTATCTTCGCCCGCATTATCTTAGAATGCTGGGTGGACTTGTTATTAAATTTATCGGAACAATAATGGATTTATTTATTCCGTACATATTGGCACATATCATTGACGAGGTTATTCCGACAAGGGACGAAGGAAAAATATTTTTCTGGGGCGGGATAATGCTCGTCTGTGCCCTTTTTGCGGTTAGTTTTAATATTATAGCTAACCAAAAGGCGTCAAAGGTTGCAAGAGACACAACGGAAAAGGTGCGTCATGAATTGTTTGCGAAGATAATGCACCTTTCAAATAAGCAGACGGACTTTTACACGAAGCCTTCGTTGATTTCAAGACTTACATCTGATACATATAATCTTCATCAGATGATAGGAATGATGCAAAGGCTTGGTATTCGTGCGCCTATTTTGCTTATAGGCGGAATTATTATTACCATGTCCCTTGACTGGATGCTTGCATGTGTACTTATTGCTGTTATTCCTTTTATCGGAATACTTATGATTTCGGTATCAATGAAATCAATTCCGATGTATCTTGATCTTCAGGACTCTGTTGACGGAATGGTACGAATGGTAAGAGAGGATTCTACCGGAATAAGAGTTATTAAAGCTTTATCAAAAGGCAACTATGAGAAAGAGAAATTTGCGAAAGTAAATCAAGAGGTTGTTTCAAAAGAGAAAAAAGCAGGAACAACCATGGCAATAATGAATCCTGCCGTTAGTCTTTTATTAAACGCAGGATTGGTACTCGTTATTGTTGTAGGTGCATTCAGAGTTAATAACGGAATAACCAGAGTGGGTAAAATTCTTGCATTTACTACATATTTTACTATTATTTCGCAGGCGATGATGGCTATTTCGAGAATGTTTATCATTGTATCTAAGGCTAATGCCTCTGCCAAACGTATAGTGGAGATAGTGGATTGTGAGGAAGATTTGTTGTTAGAAACACTTGACAGATATGAGGCGGAGGATTACATCGTATTTGATAAAGTGTCATTTTCTTATAATAAAGTAGAGGATAACCTCACGGATATTTCTTTTAAGATAAAGAAGGGTGAAACACTAGGAATTATCGGTTCCACAGGTTCGGGTAAGACGACACTCATACAGCTTCTTATGCGTTTCTATGATGCTGATAAGGGTAATATATACATAGGCGGAGAAAATATTAAGTCTATTCCGACACAGAAGTTAAGACAGCTTTTTGGAGTGGCCTTTCAGAATGATACTATTTTTGAAGATACAATTTATGAAAATATCCGTTTAGGAAGAGATATATCGGATGAAGAGATTAGAGAAGCGGTTTTTTATGCCCAGGCTAAGGAATTTGTTAACCAGAAGAATGAGGAAACAGAAGGACAGCTTAACATAAGAGGAGCTAATCTTAGCGGAGGACAGAAACAAAGGGTTCTTATTGCGAGAGCATTAGCGTCACATCCGGATATATTGGTGCTTGATGATTCATCGAGTGCGCTTGATTATAAGACGGATGCCATGCTTCGTAAGGAGATTAAAGAACATTTTAGTGATACGACACTAATTGTAATAGCACAGCGTATCAGCTCCATAATGAATGCAGATCATATTCTTGTACTTGAAGACGGATGCGCGATAGGATATGGTACACATGAAGAACTTATTAATTCCTGTGAAGCATACAGAGAGATAAGTATCTCGCAGTTGGGAGGTGTGGCAGAATGAAGACACCTAATTTGAGAGCCAATACTTACGCTGCGAGTACAAGGAATGCTGATAACAGGAGCGTTGATAAAAAAGGTACACTTATAAGACTTGGTAAATATTTGTGGCAGTACAAGTATCTGCTTTTGCTTGCACTTTTTCTTACGGTTGCAAGTAATCTTCTTGCATTGGTGGGACCTAAGCTTTCAGGCTATGCAATCGGCGTAATAGAAGAAGGGCAGGAACTTGTTGATAAAGGGATAGGCTTTGTAATAATAGAAAAGGTTTTGTATTATGCGGGACTTATGCTTGCTTTTTATCTTGCCTCAGCTATTCTTTCTTATTGCCTTAACGTGCTTATGATACATATAAGCCGTAAAGTAGTATATAGGATGAGAAAGGATGTATTTGACAAGCTTATGGAGCTTCCGGTCGGATATTTTGATACGCACCAGTCCGGTGATATTATAAGTAGGATTTCTTATGATATTGATACAATTAATACATCTTTATCTAATGATATAATTCAGGTTCTGGCGAGTCTTATAACTGTTATAGGTTCGCTTGCAATGATGATATCTATTTCGCCGGCTCTTGTAATTATATTTGTATTTACAGTGCCGCTTTCCGCGCTTCTTACCAAGAAGATGACAGGAATGACAAGACCGCTGTTTCGTAAGCGTTCTGCCAAGCTTGGTGAGCTTAATGGTTTTGTTGAGGAAATGATATCAGGACAGAAGACGCTTAAGGCTTATAATCAGGAAAAGAACACTATAGGTAAGTTTGATGATAAGAATGAGGAAGCAGTTAATGCTTACTACAAGGCTGATTATTATGGAAGTATGGTAGGTCCGACAGTTAATTTTATTAATAATCTTTCGCTTACTTTGGTTGGAGTATTCGGAGCAATACTTTATCTTAAGGAGATTATGCTCATAGCGGATATTTCTTCATTTGTTTTATATTCTAGAAAATTCTCGGGACCGATTAATGAAACTGCTAATCTTATGAGTGAATTCCAGTCAGCTATAGCTGCTGCAGAGAGAGTATTTAATCTTATGGATGAACTTGAGGAATCAGTTGATGCAAAGGATGCATATTCACTTGAGAATGTAGAAGGTAACGTAGAATTTAGAGATGTGGATTTTGGTTACACAAAGGAAAAGAGGATTATTAACAAGCTTAACCTCGATGTAACTAAAGGAAAGCTTATCGCTATAGTAGGGCCTACGGGTGCCGGAAAGACAACACTTATCAATCTGCTTATGCGCTTCTATGATGTAGACAGCGGCAAGATATTGGTTGACGGACATGCAATTGATGAGGTTACAAGAGAATCTTTAAGACTTTCGTATGCAATGGTGCTTCAGGATACGTGGCTTTTCCATGGAACTATATATGATAATATAGCATATGGCAAAGAAGATGCCACAAGGGAAGAAGTAATTGCAGCAGCCAAGGCGGCGAAGATTGATCAATTTATCAGAAGATTGCCGGATGGATATGATACGATATTAAGTGATGACGGAACTAATATATCTAAAGGACAGAAGCAGCTTATGACTATCGCAAGAGCTATGCTTCTTGACGCCAACATGCTTATTCTGGATGAAGCAACATCGAATGTCGATACGCGTACGGAGATTCAGATACAGCAGGCTATGCGTAAGCTTATGGAGAATAAGACTTGTTTTGTCATAGCACACAGACTCTCGACCATTAGAAATGCAGATAGAATTCTGGTTATTAACAACGGAGAAGTGGTTGAACAGGGAACACATGAAGAACTAATGGCAAAAGAGGAGTTTTATTATAAGTTGTATAGGGCTCAATATGAATAGAAATATAGCACCTATACTAAAGGAGATTAACAATGGATTTTAAAAGGGGACTTAAGGACGGACTTCCGATAGGACTTGGTTATTTTCCTGTTTCATTTGGATTCGGACTTATGGTAATTAGTAATAATCTTGATGCTTTTACTGCGATTGCAATATCTATGACCAATCTTACATCTGCGGGACAGGTGGCAGGACTTGCGGTTATAGCTGCAATGGGTTCATATGCAGAAATAGCTTTTACGGAATTTGTTATTAATATAAGGTATGCACTTATGAGTCTGTCGCTTTCGCAGAAGCTTGATAAAAGTTTTACCTTAGGACATAGATTCATAGCCGCATTCGGTATTACGGATGAAATATTTGCGGTTGCTTCAGCAAAGCCTAAGGAAATTAATGTTAAATATATGTATGGACTTATGGTATTGCCGATAGTTGGCTGGAATCTGGGAACCATTACCGGCGCACTTGCCGGTAATGTCCTACCGGAAGCATTAAAAGCGGCTCTTGGAATGGCGATATATGGTATGTTTATAGCTATAGTTGTTCCGGCTGCAAAGAGACACAAGGGAATCCTTTTTACTGCGATAGTTGCAGTAGCGGTTAGTTTGATTATGCGATATGCACCTGTTCTTAAGACAGTTTCACCGGGCTTTGCCATAATAATAAGTGCGGTAATAGCTGCAGCACTTGCGGCATGGTTATTTCCTGTTAAGGAGGAAGAACAGTAATGAATGGAAGGATACTAATATATATACTTATAATGGCTCTGGTTACATATTTTATCAGAATGGTTCCTTTTGTGCTTATCAGAAAGAAAATTAAGTCTCAATATATAAGGAATTTCTTGTATTATATTCCATATGCCGTGCTTGGAGCCATGACCATACCTGAGATTTTCTATTCTACAGGTGACAGAATAACGGCGGCTGTGGGATTTGTGGTTGCAGCTGTGCTTGCATTGATGGATAAGTCGCTTATTATAGTTGCCATTTGTTCGTGTCTGGCAGCTTATCTTACGGGATTGTTTATATAATATTTGAATGGTGGGTTTGACTAATGGCAGCTAAGGATAAAGAGATTAAAACAAATGCGATGAGAATACTTGATAAGAATAAGGTGTCATATAAGACTAATTTCTATGAATGTGACGAATTTATAGATGCAATGAAGATTGCTGATATGCTTAATCAGCCTTATGATAGAACCTTCAAAACACTTGTTACGGAAGGAAAGAGTAAGAACCATTATGTGTTCGTTATACCTATTGATATGGAGTTGGACTTAAAGAAGGCTGCTAAGTCAGTAGGAGAGAAATCTATAGAAATGATTCATGTTAAGGATATCAAGGACTTGACAGGCTATATAAGAGGCGGATGTACGCCTGTGGGAATGAAGAAGTTGTTTAAGACGATAATTCACACTACTGCTATGGAATATGACGAGATTATAATAAGCGGCGGATGTATAGGCGCACAGATATTTATAGAGCCTAATGCATTGGCTAAGGTTGTAAGGGCTGAATTTGCTGAAGTGGTTGTGGAGTAGGTTTGCAGGTCTAAAGGTTATGTTTTTTCATGCAAGCATGAAACACATAGCCTTTTGACCTTCGTATTATACAATTTTGCAAAAAAATAAAAAAATGCTTGATTTTTGTAAAAAGATATAGTATTATATCGTCTTGTAAGGCTCGTTGGTCAAGGGGTTAAGACGTCGCCCTCTCACGGCGAAAACAGGGGTTCGATTCCCCTACGAGCTGCTGATAATTACGAAGAGAGAAGCATTGAAGAGAACATTTTCAATGCTTCTTTATTTTTATCAAAAGGAAGTAGTCTTGTATGAAGGTAATGAATTCGGTATTATCGGATGACATATATATATCACTTGAGGAAACTGTGGAAGCCGGAAGCTTTCCGGTATATCATTCGCATAATGTATATGAAATATATATTCTTGCGGAAGGTAAACGAAGTATGTTTATAGGTAATAAGCTATATGATATTTCTGTAGGTGATGCGGCTATGATTAAGCCGCAGATACCGCATAGAAGCTTTGGGAAGATTGCTTATAAAGGGATATGTATAGAGTTTACTGAAAGGTATATTGCTTCTAAATGGGATAAGCTGTGGCAGGATAGGATAAAAAACTGTTTTAATGATAATGTAATTATGCTTGATGCAGAGCAACTTAAGGATATGTGGCAAAAAGCCGAGCTCGTGGTTAAGAAGGAGTTAGATAAAAAGTTATACTTTGAAGAATTAATATATGTATTAGATAAACAACGTATAGAACAGAAGTGCCGACAAGAGTTGCAATATTGCACAAGTATGAGTACATTGAATGGAAATCAGGTTGAATCGGATGCTTCTCCGATCGGAACCTACATTCAGGATAATTATATGGTTATTAATAGTCTTGATGAGATTAGTGCGCATTTTGAGATTAGCAAAAGCTATCTGTGCCGCCTTTTTAAGAAACAGACCGGAATAACTATAATAGAATATATTAACAGGCTTAAGGTTCAGTATGCATATAAGCTGTTGCAGGAGACTGATATGGCGATAAATGAGATTAGTCATGCGGTAGGGTTTGAGACGGTTATATATTTTAACCGCATATTTAAAAAGGTTATGGGAGCAACACCCGGGGAGGCAAGGCGAAAAGCCAGAGAAAACTGGACATATATAACAGAAGATTAGAATGTTTTGTTCAATATAGGTTTATTTTTGCATTGTATTTCGGAGAGAAAGTTAATATAATGAGCATAAATTATAGAGAGGAAGGTTATGCTCATGGTACTTAATAACGATAAATATATGATGAATTGGACGGAAGGTGCGAATGCATGGGGAACTGTAAGAGCACCTAAGGAATTAGAATGTAAGAGGATAGTGGATAAGGATAGTAATGGTCTGATTCATGAGAAATATGTTTTTACCAATATAAGCGATAAGGATGTATTCACATCACTTAAGGATATTGCTATATATACAACCTTTAATGATGATTACACGGATTCAGCAACCTGTATCACGAACCGATGCCATACACATATATGGTGCGGTGAGGATATAACATATGTTATGGCACTTAGAATGGGCGGAGAACCGGGGCATCTCGGAATGGTAGTTACAGAGGGCAGTATAGGTGGCTATAGTGTGGAACGCGATTTTGACAGGATGAGTAACGATAGAGGTGATTTCATGCTACATCCATTGCCGGTTTCACTTGTTCCGGGAGAAAGCTTTGAGATAGCATGGTGTTTGTTTGAACATGAGGGTAAGATGGACTTCTATGAGAAGCTTAAGGTATATTGCCCACGATACATTGAGGTAAAAGCAGATAATTATGTGCTTTTTGACGGTGAGGACATTCGTGTTGAAGTAAAGCCTGTATTTGAGTTTGAAGAGGAAGAGATAGAGCTTATTCTTGGAGATATGAAGCTTGGTAAATATGAGAGTGCAGATAATTCTATCGGCTATATAATAGAAAATGGAACTATCATAATACAAGGTAAACCGAGCGTGACAGGAGAGTATTCGTTTAAAATAGCTGTTAAAGGGATAAGAACGCATTGTAATATTCTCGTTCAGCCAAAGCTTATGGAGCTTGCTAAGGCAAGATGTCATTTTATCGCGGATAAACAGCAATTTCATAAGGCGGGGAGCAAGCTTGATGGAGCGTACCTCATATATGACAATGAAGAGAAGCATATGTTTTATAATCCGAAAAATGATTATAATGGAGCGCGTGAACGTGTATGCATGGGTAATCTTATAGCCGGATATCTAAGGGAGAATAGCGATGAAGCACTTGAGAAGAGCCTTAAAATGTATATAGAATATATCGAAAGAGAGATTGTTGACGTAGAAACAGGATTAGTATTTAATGATTATCAGCGTGATGACTCTTATAAGCGATTATATAATTACCCATGGATAAGCGTGTTCTATCTGGAACTTTATAGCTTATACGGGGATAAAAAATACCTTGTAACAGCTTATAAGGTAATAAAGGCTTTCTATGAGCAGGGAGGAGCACATTTCTATGCCATAGAAGTGCCGATTGAAAGAATTATTAAGGGATTAGATGCGGCCGGGGGCATGTCAGAATACAGAGATATGCTTATGAGATACTTCAGGGAGCATTGTGATTATATAATAAGTACAGGAACTAATTATCCGAGACATGAGGTGAATTTTGAGCAGAGTATTGTTGCTCCGGCGGTAAATATACTTTTGCAGATGTATAAGATTACGAAGGATGTCAGATATCTTGATGCCGCAAAGCTTCAGCTTAATGTTCTTGAAATGTTTAACGGACTTCAGCCGGATTATCATATGTATGAGGTCGCAATAAGACATTGGGATGGATACTGGTTCGGAAAGAAAAAATTATACGGAGATACTTATCCTCATTATTGGAGTGCGCTTACAGCACATGCATATAAGGAATATGCGATTATAATGAAGGATGATGAATATATGCGTAAGGCACAGGCGGCGTACAGAGCCGTTCTTAGTTTGATTTTCGCAGATGGTAGTGCATCTTGTGCATATGTGTATCCCGCATCTGTCAATGGCATAGAAGCAGGTTATTATGACGCCTACGCCAATGACCAGGACTGGGGCTTATATTTTATGCTTAGAAATATGGACGAGGGGTAAATAACATAATGGGTGGTAAAGCAATGCTTAAAAAAGCATTAACAGATACACTGCCGGTAATGACCGGATATCTGGTGTTGGGATTTGGATTTGGCATTATTATGAAAACTGATGGGTTTGGTGTACTGTTAACATTGGCAATGAGCTTGTTTATATATGCAGGCTCAGTTCAGTATGTGGCAGTAGGTATGCTGGCGGGCGGAGCACCTTTGCTTGTTGTTGGAATTACAACACTTGTAATGAATGCAAGACATCTTTTCTACGGAATATCAATGATTGATAAATATAAGAATATGGGTAAATGTAAACCGTATCTTATATTTGCGCTGACGGATGAAACCTATTCACTGGTGTGTAACGATGATGCTACGATTCAGAAGAAGGATAGAAAAGGTTATTATCTTTGGGTATCGCTTTTTAACCATATGTACTGGATTACAGGTTCACTTCTTGGGGCAGTGATAGGCTCTGTTGTGAAATTTAACAGCGAAGGAATTGATTTTGCTCTGACTGCACTTTTCCTTACAGTATTTCTTGAACAATGGTTAAGTACCAAGAAGCATATTCCGGCTATTATCGGAACAGGCGCATCACTGTTATGCCTCCTTATATTCGGAAGGGATAATTTCCTGATACCTACGATGTTGGTGATAGCGGTTTCACTTTGCTTATATAAGGAGGGTGTGCGACATGAATAATTACTATGTTTGGATAGCAGTTGCGGTCATCGCTCTTATAACGGCAATGCTTCGTTTTCTGCCTTTTGTTGTATTTAACGGAAATAAGAAGACACCGGCTATAATAGAGAAGCTTAGCAAGGTTCTGCCATATGCAGTTATGGGAATGCTTGTTGTATATTGCCTTAAGGATACAAGCTTTGAGAGTGTTTCGGGTTTTCTGCCGCAGCTCATTGCATGTATGGTGGTAGGCGTGTTATATGTGTGGAAAAGAAATACACTTATAAGCATTGTAACAGGAACAGTATGCTATATGATTATGGTACAAATGGTGTTCTGATATCGTGGTGAAATAATATTTTACTTTTTTTGAAAAAAGTGCTTGCATTTTATTTGGAAGTATGATATTATCTATCTTCGTAAGGCTCGTTGGTCAAGGGGTTAAGACGTCGCCCTCTCACGGCGAAAACAGGGGTTCGATTCCCCTACGAGCTGTTATTCGTTTAGAATAGTCCAACCCTAGAATGTTGAAACTTATCGTTTCAGCATTTTTTTGTAGCAAAAGCTCATCAAGCGAAATCGCGAAGCGATTTCGTCTGTCATCCAAGTTATACAGCGACAGATGCAAGCTCGCTTGCAAGATGCGGTGTAACTTGGAGGGCAAACGAAAGCATTTATGCTTTCATTTGATGGGCGCAAGAACAGCGAGAAGCTCTGCTTCGAGCTTGCTATATAACATTTATAGAAAGAGGTCAGTATATGATTAGTGCAAATGGTATTACATTGAGAATTGGTAAGAAAGCATTATTCGAAGATGTAAATATTAAGTTTACGGAGGGTAATTGTTACGGACTTATCGGAGCAAACGGTGCCGGCAAATCAACATTTCTTAAGATTCTTTCAGGACAGCTTGATTCAACTAACGGTTCAATCGTTATAACTCCGGGACAGCGTCTTTCATTCTTACAGCAGGATCATTTCAAATATGATCAGTATCCTGTACTTGATACGGTTATACTCGGTAATAAAAGACTTTATGAGATAATGAAGGAAAAGGATGCTATCTATGCAAAAGAGGATTTTACTGATGAAGATGGTATTCGTGCGAGTGAGCTTGAGGGCGAGTTCGCAGAGATGAACGGATGGGAAGCTGAATCAGATGCAGCAACACTTCTCAACGGACTTGGTATTCCTACAGAACTTCATTATAAGCAGATGAGTGAACTTGCAGGCCCTGAGAAGGTTAAGGTTCTTCTTGCTCAGGCTTTATTCGGTAATCCTGATATTCTTTTACTCGATGAGCCTACTAACCACTTGGACCTTGATGCTATTGCATGGCTTGAGGAATTCCTTATTAACTTCGAGAATACTGTAATCGTTGTATCACATGACCGTTACTTCCTTAATAAAGTATGTACTCATATTGCAGATATTGATTACAATAAGATACAGTTATATGCAGGTAACTATGACTTCTGGTATGAGTCAAGCCAGCTTCTTATTAAGCAGATGAAAGAGGCTAATAAGAAGAAAGAAGAGAAGATTAAAGAGTTACAGGAATTTATTCAGCGATTCAGTGCTAATGCTTCTAAGTCAAAGCAGGCTACTTCAAGAAAGAAGGCTCTTGAGAAAATCGAACTTGATGAGATTAAGCCTTCAAGCAGAAAGTATCCATACATTGATTTCAGACCTGAAAGAGAAATCGGTAACGAGGTTCTTACAGTTGAGAATCTTTCTAAAACAATTGATGGAGAGAAGGTTCTTGATAACATTTCATTCATAGTTAATAAGAATGATAAGATTGCATTTGTTGGCAGTAATGAGCTTGCAAAGACTACGTTGTTCCGTATTCTTGCAGGAGAGCTTGAGCCGGACAGTGGTTCATATAAGTGGGGAATAACAACATCACAGGCATATTTCCCTAAGGACAGCAATGCGGAGTTCGATAATGAACTTACTATTGTAGATTGGCTTACACAGTATTCAGCCATTAAGGATGCTACTTACGTAAGAGGTTTCCTTGGAAGAATGCTTTTTGCCGGAGATGACGGTGTTAAGAAGGTTAAGGTATTATCAGGTGGTGAGAAGGTAAGATGTTTACTTTCTAAGATGATGATTTCAGGTGCTAATGTCCTCCTTTTTGATGAGCCTACCAACCATCTTGATATGGAATCTATCACAGCCCTTAACAATGGTGTTATCAAATATCCGGGCGTAATTTTGTTCTCATGTAGAGATCATCAGTTTGTTCAGACAACAGCTAACCGTATCATGGAGATTCTTCCGGGTGGACTTATTGATAAGCAGACTACCTATGATGAATATCTTGAAAGCGATGAAATGGCAAGAAAACGTCAGGTTTATAACAATAATGATGCGGAGTCAGATAACTAATAACTTGATTTGTCAAGGACTAATAATTTTTTTATTTTAGTAATACAGAGTATATTAAGAAGCCATAATGAGAATCATTTAACTAGATTAATTTCTGGGAGGATTTTCGTTATGGCTTCTTATAAGGTTGAGATATGTGGTGTTAATACAGCGAAACTTCCGCTGCTTAATGAAAAGCAAAAAGAGGAGTTGTTTGCAAGAATTTTACAAGGAGATAAGGAGGCACGAGAGGAATATATACGTGGTAATCTAAGGCTTGTGTTGAGTGTGATTCAAAGATTTTCAAATAGTAACGAGAATATAGATGATTTGTTTCAGATAGGTTGTATAGGGTTGATAAAAGCTATTGATAATTTTGATATTACACAGAATGTAAAGTTTTCGACTTATGCGGTTCCGATGATTATCGGAGAGGTCAGACGTTACCTAAGAGATAACAATTCTATAAGAGTAAGTCGTTCACTAAGGGATATCGCATATAAAGCTATTTATACAAAGGAGATGCTCATTAAGAAGAATCTTAAAGAGCCGACTATAACTGAAATAGCAGAAGAGATTGGTGTCGGGAAAGAAGAGATAGTTATGGCACTTGATGCGATTCAAAGTCCGGTATCGTTATATGAGCCTGTCTATACAGAAGGTGGAGATACACTTTATGTTATGGATCAGATAAGTGATAAAAATAATAAAGAAGAGAAATGGGTTGAAGAAATTGCTCTTTCTGAAGCAATAAAAAGACTAAGCGACAGAGAAAAACAGATAATCAATATGCGTTTTTACGATGGTAAAACACAGATGGAAGTCGCAGATGAAATCCATATTTCTCAGGCGCAGGTATCAAGATTGGAAAAAAGTGCACTCAAATCAATGCGTGACTATTTGAGTCGTGAGACTTGAAAAAAGTCGTTTTATATGGTATATTTTATTACGTGATAAGATAAAAATTATTAAAATACAAAGAGATAGAAGGGATATATTTGATTAGATTTTATTATATAATATTGGCAAGCATATTTTTGATTTTTTATTTTGTGCCGTTGATGAATCATTATATAAAACATCCGGAGAAGTATGATGAATATAAATGTTATCGTTTGGCACAGAAGATAGTTAATATAGTAAAGCGTAAGGGAAGAATCCATACGCATGTTACCGGTAAAGAGAATCTTCCTAAAGAGGGTGGTTACATCATGTATGCTAACCATCAGGGTAAGTATGATGCTCTCGGAATAATATCTGCACATGACAAGCCTTGTAGTGTTGTTATTGATAGTGTTACAGCGTCTAAACCTATAGCTAAGCAGATTATTGATTTGGTTAGAGGCGCAAGATTCGTGAAGAACGATTTAAGACAGCAGGGGACTGAGATTATCAGAATTATTAAGGAAGTTAAAGCAGGTAGGAAATATCTTATTTTCCCTGAAGCAGGATATGTAGATAACCGTAATGAACTTATAGAATTTCATGCCGGTTCATTTAAGATGGCGCTTAAGGCAGGCTGTCCTATCATTCCGGTTGCACTTGTTGATTCATTTAAACCGTTTGGAATTAATTCACTTAAGAAGGTTAAGACACAGCTTCATTTTCTTGAGCCTATTCCTTATGAAGAATATAAGGATATGAATACTCAGCAGATTAGTACACTTGTAAAAGAGCGTATCAGAACCAAGATTCAAGAATGTCTTGATATGAGAACGGAAGAAGAAAAAGCTACTGATGCTAAGATTATAGCCAGAGCAGAGGCTAAAGTGGCTAAGGTTAATGCTAGAGAAGCTAAGAAGACAGATTCTAAAGAGGTGGAAGGCGTTCTGTCGGCAGCAGAAGCACCTCTTACGAAGCATAGTTTCCTCGGAGTTTATAGTTGGACAGTACTTTTATCATATTTGGCATTAGTATTTGGAGTTTTTGGTTCATTTATGGCTCTTAAGCTTCAAGTTATTAGTGCAATGATGTGCCTTATTCTTGCTTTCTTTGTTGAGCTCCTTGACAGAAAAGTTAATAGTAGTAAGAATTGGTCATCTGACGAGAAGAGATATGGAACACATGTTGATTCCCTTAGTGATTTAGTTGGATTTGGTATCTTACCTTGTTTAATTGGTTGGGCAATGGGATTGGACAGTGTTGTACATATTCTGTTCTATGTATTTTATATAGGTTCGGTTGTAGTAAGACTTGCTTATCTTGCAGCCAGCTCTAAGACGGATATTGCCGAAGGTGATAAATATTGCCAGGGACTTCCTATTAAAACTATCGTCTTTTTGCTTTTTGTTTTATTTATTCTTAAGGATATACTTGGCGAAGCTTATGAACTCATTATGACATGTGTTTATCCTTTAGTAGGTATTTTCTATATAACTAATATTAGAATTCGTAAGCCTAAGGTGCTTACAGGTAATGAAAATGTTGCAAAATCCGGTGAGATTGCTGCAGAGGCAGAAGAGAAGTAATATTTACTTAAAAGTCAGATTATAATATAAAATATGTTATTTTTAGAAAATTATAAAAAACACTTGCATTTTGAAATTTATTATGCTATAATGGCTCTCGTTGGTAACGCAGTCGTGGCGGAATTGGCATACGCGCTAGACTAAGGATCTAGTCCATATTGCTTGGGTGCGGGTTCAAGTCCCGCCGACTGCACTCCATATTTTTTATGTGAGTGCCGACATCAACTTAATACGCAGTCGTGGCGGAATTGGCATACGCGCTAGACTAAGGATCTAGTCCATATTGCTTGGGTGCGGGTTCAAGTCCCGCCGACTGCACTTTGTATAATAGGGAATTGTAATGATTCCCTATTATATTTGAATTATAAGATATTTACGCAGTTGTGGCGGAATTGGCATACGCGCATGATTCAGGTTCATGTCCACGTACGTGGGTTCGGGTTCAAGTCCCGTCAACTGCACTTTTGACAAATTGCCCTTCTTTTGAAGGGTTTTTTTGAATATAAAAAAGGTTTTTTTGATTTTGTGTAGAATTATAGAATATAGGGGATTATTTCAAATAACTTTTCTTGAGAGGTGTCGCTTGTATGGAAGAGATAAATATCAGAAAACAGTTAGAAATATGGGAACAGGGAAGACTTAGCGAATATGCATCGCTTAGTTCTATGTCGAAAGGACGTAAGAAGGAAGAAGAACCTTGCAGTATGCGAACGGCATATCAAAGAGACCGAGACAGAATTCTACATAGTAAATCGTTTAGAAGATTAAAGCATAAGACACAGGTCTTTTTGGCACCGGAGGGTGATCATTACAGAACAAGACTTACGCATACGCTCGAGGTTTCACAGATAGCCAGAAGTATTGCGAGATCTTTAAGACTCAATGAAGATTTGACAGAAGCGATTGCACTTGGACATGACCTTGGACATACTCCGTTTGGGCATGCAGGAGAAAGAGCACTTAATGATGTGTGCCAATATGGATTTAAGCACAATGAACAAAGTGTCAGGGTTGTTGAACTTCTTGAGAAGGATGGAAAAGGACTTAATCTTACATGGGAAGTAATAGATGGAATTCTTAATCATGGCACCAATTATATGCCGTCAACACTTGAGGGCAAGGTTGTTAGAATTTCTGATAAGATTGCGTATATTAATCATGATATTGATGATGCTATCCGTGGCAGAATATTAGATGAGAATGATATTCCGAAGGAGTTTACGGATGTACTTGGCACAAGTGTAAAGCAAAGACTCGATACAATGATAAGGGATATCGTTGAATCCAGTTTTGATAAGCCGGATATCCTTATGTCTGAACAGGTACAGAATGCCATGACCGGAATCAGAAGATTTATGTTTGGGCATGTATATAAGGATAATATTGCTAAGCAGGAAGAAGCTAAAGCACGAATTATGTTGCAGGAGTTATACAAGTTCTATTTAGAGAAGATAGATTATCTTCCGGAAGAATATTCAAGGCTTATAAAGACCGGCGAACCACCTGAGAAGGTTGTTTGCGATTATATCGCAGGAATGAGCGACGGATATTCAGTCAAATGCTTTGAAGAATTATTTGTGCCAAAGGCGTGGAAAATATAGATGAGGTGTAACAACAGATGTTTTATTCTGAAGAGTTGGTAGAAGAGGTCCGTTCAAGGAATGATATTGTGGATGTGATATCTTCTTATGTTAATTTAAAAAGAAAAGGAAGCAGGTATTTTGGATTATGCCCCTTTCATAACGAGAAGTCAGCATCGTTTTCGGTTTCTCCGGATAAGCAGTTATATAATTGCTTTGGATGTGGTGCAGGCGGTAATGTATATACTTTTATAATGGAATACGAGAACTATACATTTCAGGAAGCTATTAAGATGCTTGCTGAGCGAGGCGGCGTAGAACTTCCGAAAGAAGAGGAACAGTCTCTTGAAGCAAGGAGAGCAGCTGATTTTAATGCACTTTTACTTGAGATTAATAAGGAAGCAGCTAAGTATTTTTATTATCAGCTCAGATGCGAAAGCGGGGCACAAGGTTACGAATATCTTAATAAGAAGAGAGGTCTTAGTGAGGATACCATTAAGAAATTCGGCTTGGGATATTCTAATAAGACAAGTAATGACTTATATCAATATTTGAAAGCAAAAGGTTACAAGGATGAAGTTCTTAAGGATTCGGGACTTGTTACGATAAGCGAGAAGGGGAATTACGACAAGTTCTGGAACAGAGTTATGTTCCCAATTATGGATGTTCATAATAAGGTGATTGGTTTTGGCGGTCGTGTAATGGGTGAGGGCGAACCTAAGTATCTTAACTCACCGGAGACAAAGGTCTTTGATAAAAGCCGTAATCTCTATGGAATGAACATAGCAAGAACATCGAAGAGACCTAATATTATCGTGTGTGAAGGATACCTTGACGTTATAGCACTTCATCAGGCAGGTTTTTCTAATGCTGTGGCATCATTGGGAACAGCATTTACTTCACAACATGCATTGCTGATTAAGCGTTATACCAAAGAGGTACTCTTGACTTATGATAGCGATAATGCAGGAACAAAGGCGGCACTTAGAGCTATTCCTATACTTAAGGATGCAGGGCTTACAGCTAAGATAATTAATATGAAGCCATATAAAGACCCGGATGAATTTATTAAGAATTTGGGGGCTGAAGAATTTCAGAAGAGAATAGATGAGGCAACGAACAGCTTTTTCTTCGAAATAGAAGTTTTACAACGTGATTATGATATGTCTGATCCGGAACAAAAGACAAAGTTTCATAATGAGCTGGCAAGAAAGCTTCTTACATTTTCTGAACCGATAGAGAGGCAGAATTACATTGAGGCTGTGGCTAAGCGTTATGATATAAGTGTAAATAATTTAACAGCTTTGGTTAATTCATACGGATATCGACAAGTGGCGACAGAGGGACAGGCTTATAATCGAACTGAGAATAAGGATAGAAAGAAGGAGAAGGATTCTACCATAAAATATTCTCAGCGATTAATGTTAACTTGGTTGGTAGAAGAACCGGAGTTGTTTGATACACTCAAAGGAATTATCGGACCAAAGGAATTCACAGAGGAGTTCTATGGAAAGGTAGCTAATCTTTTGTACGAACAGTACGAGTTGAAGAAAGCGGTTAATCCTGCACAGATAATTAATAGCTTTACGACAGAGGAGGAGCATCGTCAGGCGGCACTTTTATTTAGTACAAGCCTTCGAGAAGAACTGTCGGGGATGGAGAAGGAGCATGCTATTAATGAAACAGTTAAGAAGTTAAAGCTTAATTGGTGTGAAGTGGCAGGAGGAAGGGCTACAGATTTTAATGAACTTATGGAAATCAGTAAAGTTAAGCAAAGCTTACAGAATTTGCATATTTCAATAAATAAGGGTTAAAATAAAAACTAGTTGTGAAGGGATGGGGTAGTATGGATGATAGTGTAGTTAGATTTAATGAGAAATTAAAGGAACTTTTAGAACTTGCCAAGAGTAAGAAAAATGTACTTGAATACAAAGAGGTCGCAGATTTTGTTGCAGATTTATCTTTGTCGCCGGAACAATTTGAAAAGCTTGTTGAATTCCTTGAGAAGAATCAGGTTGATATTCTTAGAATATCGGAAAGTGAAGATGATGACGATACACTTTTGATTCCTGATGATGATGAACTTCTTGATATGGAAGAAAATATCGATTTGGAGAAAATCGATTTATCACTCCCGGAAGGTGTAAGCCTTGAAGATCCGGTTAAGATGTATCTTAAGGAAATTGGTAAGGTTACACTTCTTACAAGCGAGGAAGAGATTGAACTTGCCAAGCGTATGGAAATGGGAGATGAGACAGCTAAGCAACGTCTTGCAGAGGCTAATCTTAGACTTGTAGTAAGTATTGCTAAGAGATATGTTGGCCGAGGCATGCAGCTTCTTGATCTTATACAAGAAGGTAATCTTGGCCTTATCAAAGCAGTTGAGAAGTTTGATTACCGTAAAGGCTATAAGTTCAGTACCTATGCAACCTGGTGGATAAGACAGGCTATAACGAGAGCTATAGCAGATCAGGCGAGAACTATAAGAATCCCGGTTCATATGGTAGAAACTATTAATAAGTTAATCAGAGTATCCAGACAATTGCTTCAGGAATTAGGACGTGAACCTAGTGCTGAAGAGATTGCACAGGTTATGGAGCTGCCTCTTGACCGAGTTAGGGAGATAATGAAGATTTCACAGGAACCGGTATCTTTGGAGACACCTATAGGTGAGGAAGAGGACAGCCATCTTGGAGATTTTATTCAGGATGATAATGTACCGGTACCGGCAGATGCAGCAGCTTTTGCCGTTCTTAGAGAAGAGCTTTCGAAGGTGCTTGGGACTCTTACTGAGAGAGAACAGAAGGTACTTATATTAAGATTTGGACTTGATGATGGGCGAGCTCGTACCTTGGAAGAGGTAGGTAAAGAATTCAACGTTACAAGAGAGCGAATCCGCCAAATCGAAGCGAAGGCTTTGCGTAAGCTTAGACACCCGAGCAGAAGCCGTAAATTAAAGGACTTTTTAGTATAGGAGATAACATGATACAGCTTTCAAAACGCCTAAAGACAGTGGCTTCTTTTGTTACTGTCGGAAAATGCGTGGCAGATATAGGGACAGATCACGGATATGTTCCTATTTATCTTGTACAAAATGGAATCGCACCAAGGGTTCTTGCCATGGATGTCAATAAAGGTCCCATTTTGCATGCTAATGATAATATAGAGAAATATGGATTAAGTAATGTAATAACAACACGACTTTCTAACGGACTTCGTGAATATAATATAGGTGAAGCCGAGGCTATAGTTATAGCAGGTATGGGCGGTGGACTTATTGTTGATATTCTTACCGAAAGCATTGAAAAGTGGCAGAATAAAGCAGAACTTATTTTGTCGCCGCATTCGGATACGGAATTGGTCAGAAGGTTTTTGTGTGACAATCATATGACCATCGTTAAGGAGACAATGCTCATAGATGAAGGCAAATATTACACAGTAATGAAGGCGGTTTATGGTGAAAGTTGTTATGACACCGTGGAAGAGTACAGATATGGCAAGCTGTTGCTTGAAGAGAAGAATCCTGTGCTGTACGATTTCCTTAAGAAAGAGCTTTCGAAGAAGGAAAATATAGCAAGTCTTGTTAAGGATGCCAATAATGAAGCTGCCTTTAGACGTGTGAAGGAGATTGAAGATGATATTGCGGTGGTGCATAAGGCATTGCAATATTTTGCATAATGATTTAGGAGGTGTTATATGGAGAATATATTATGTGATGTAATAATCGATAATGAACAAAAGCAGTATGAATACGGAACTACATATTATGATATCGCCAAAGATTATCAGAAGAATTATGAAAATGACATAGTGCTGGTTAAGATAGATGGAAGACTGCAGGAATTACATAAGACACTTAAGTCGGATGATATTAGTACTAAGGCGCGTGAGATTAGTTTTATTACCACAGGCGATGCTCCCGGAAGTCTTGCATATAGAAGAAGTGCAACTCATCTTATGCTTAAAGCGGCACATGATATTGATAGCAACATAGAAGGAGTATCGGTGCTTTTCTCTCTTAGTAAGGGATATTTTTGTAAGATAAAGGGAATGCCTAATCCGGATAAGGAATTTATTAAGAACATAGAAAACAGAATGAAAGAGCTTGTTGCACAGGATTTGCCGTTTGTGAAGAAATCAGTTAATACTGATGAAGCTATAGCGTTGTTTAATGCGAGAAAGATGTATGATAAAGAACACCTTTTTAAGTACAGACGTGTTTCAAAGGTGAATATCTACAGTCTTGATAAATATGAAGATTATTATTACGGATATATGGTGCCGTCTACGGGATATTTGAAATATTTTGAACTTATACCATATGCTGATGGATTCGTAATACAGCTTCCGACAGCAGCCAACCCTAAAAAGTTGCCGTCTTTTGTGCCTCAGAATAAGCTTTTTGAGGTTCTTGAAGACTCAAAGAACTGGGGCGAGAAGCTTGGTCTTGAGACAGTAGCTGATCTGAATGATGCAATTGTAGCCGGCAAAATCAGTGATTTGATTCTTGTTCAAGAGGCTATTCAGGAAAAGAGAATCGGAGAGATAGCTCAGATGATTGCAGAACAGCCGGAGAAAAAGCTTGTTATGATTGCCGGTCCGTCTTCTTCCGGAAAGACAACGTTTTCACACAGATTATCAATTCAGCTTAGAGCATGCGGTCTTAATCCACATCCGATTGCGGTAGATGACTATTTTATCGATAGGGAGAAATGTCCTAAGGATGCTAATGGTAAGTATGATTTTGAATGTCTTGCTGCTGTTAATGTAGAACTTTTTAATAAGGATATGACAGCACTTCTGGCAGGAGAAACAGTAGAGCTTCCTACATATAATTTTAAAACAGGTAAGAGTGAGTACAGAGGTAATAAATTGGCACTTGGCAAAGATGATATTCTTGTTATAGAGGGAATTCATTGCCTTAATGATGCATTGTCACACTCATTACCTAAAGCTAATAAGTTTAAGATATATATAAGTGCACTTACACAGCTTAATATTGATGAACATAATCGAATTCCGTCAACGGATGGAAGACTTATAAGACGTATGGTTAGAGATGCCAGAACAAGGGGCATTTCTGCAAAGAATACGATTGATATGTGGAATTCTGTAAGAAGAGGCGAAGAGAATAATATCTTCCCATATCAGGAAGAAGCTGACGTAATGTTTAATTCTGCGCTTATATATGAGCTTGCAGTCCTTAAGCAGTTCGCAGAGCCTGCTTTATTTGGAATAGACCGCAGTGAACCGGAGTATGAGGAAGCGAAGAGACTTCTTAAATTCCTTGACTATTTTGTTGGTATTAGTACTGAGAATATTCCTAATAATTCTATACTTAAGGAATTTATCGGCGGCAGTTATTTTAATGTTTAATTTGTATGTTGGCGTTAAAATTTTGCTAAAAAAGGGATATCATATTTTGATTAAATGTGGTACAATATTGTTGTGAGGATTTTATACATGAAGAAGTGTGAGGAAACACATTATGTTTGATTTTAATTTTAACTGGAAGCCCGAAATGGAAGTCGGTGTTAGTATAATTGATGAACAACATAAAGAGTTATTTCGCATTGCAAGAAATATAGAACAGCTTGTTATAACGAAATGTATAGGCGTTCAGTCTAAGTTGTTATTAGATATAGTTTGTGACTTGAGAGAGTATGTTTCATATAATAATTATGTAGAGGCTACATTTATGACTGAATGGAATTATTCAGGCAAGGAAGAGCATATCCGACAGCATGATGAGTTTTGCAAGAAGATAATAGGCATTGACTGTAAGAGATTAGGGCAGTCTCCGTATAAGGTATTATGCGAGATAAAAGAGACTATCCAGGATTGGGTTTTTGCACATATTCTTATGGAAGATAAGAAGATGTGCCAGGAACTTAAACAGAAAGGTTATACGAATTAGAATAAGCGTAGCAGTTATGGTTAGCTGCTACGCTTTTTATAATTATTAGTGTTTTTTGAGAACCATTGCAGCAAGCTTTCGCATATAATCAATTCGTGATTTTTCTGCAGGAGTCATGTCCTTGGTTAATATTTCTAAAATCAGGTCCGTCTCTTGATTGGAAAATGTAACACCTTTTTCTTCCGCCTTTTTTGAAGCGGCAAGAAAGTAAGGCATTACCTCTTTGGCACTTTTTCCTTCTGTGTGTGCAAGTATTTCTTTGAGAATTTCGAATTTGTCAGTATCGATATTTGCGAATCGTGGGTCATTTTTTAAAATATTTAAATCCATATAGCCTCCCTATGATGATAATATAGAAGAATATGCTTCGAACATTTCCTGTTGTTCGGGTGAAAGCATTGTTTTGAAAAGCTCATTTACATAATCCTCGTTACTTGTTTGATCCTTCATTGTTTCAGAATACATTTTAAATGTATTATATATATTTAACACATTCATGATTGAATCTATAGTGTTGCGTTCCTTTTGACTACATTGCTTTTTGATTGCCTGCAAAATATCATTTGAATTGTATGGTGTGTTACGTTCACACATAGACTTGCCGATGCTACATATACTCATGGAACTTGAACCTGATTTTTTGACTAATTCAATTGTTCTTGAAAATTCAATAAATTTAACATATATGGAAAGAAACTGCTGTTCACGTGTAGACATAAAAGGAATTAATGCTTTTAGAATCTGAGTGCGTGAATCACAGATTAAAGAATCAAATTCGGTTAGTTCTCTTACTTCGTCATCCATAGTCATGCTACCTCCCTGCTTGGCCTTTTTCTTTAATATATGTTCGCAATATATTATGTATTACATATATTGAAATATAAAATTTATATGGCGGTGATAGAGGTGTTGGGAAAAATGGAATCCCCATTATGGCATGAAGATGAAAATGCTGTATATGAAGTTGATTATGAGTGTATGAAGCAAAAACATAGTGTTAATTATATGTCTACTGAAAAAGACGAAAAGATTCTTAATTATTTTGTGCTTCTGGTATCAATGTATCTTGCTTGACATATATATAGTGGCAGCTGCATTGCGCAGCT
>JAFTJD010000078.1 GCA_017456585.1 Lachnospiraceae bacterium | reverse complement strand
TGTCTGTCTGTCTGTCTGTAAGGATTTTATCTTTTTATTCATTTTTGTCAACTCTTTCAGCTTATTATATCCATCATTGTATCACTTAATCATACAAAAGACAACATCATCCTATTTATCTCTGTTTTTGTCTTATTCACTCTTCGTCATCCCACTTGAATTCTTCTTTATTTTCTATTTTCTTTCTTACGCTCTTAGGCTTATTCCGCATCCCTATTTTTTATATAATTCTGATAATCATTTTGTTTCTTCACATTATCACGCCATTTCTGTCTATTTATGCACTTATTATGTCTTAAAAAGACATATTTGTCTATTTAATCTTGAAAAATCACTCAATCAAACTTAATAATGCATATAACAAACGCCCGGTCGACGTCATATCAACCGAGCGCTTTATTATTTACACCATTTTGCTTAAGTACTATTTAGTACGCCTTACCCCAGTATACCATCTTAGTAGCAGGCTTGCCACAGCATACGCATGTGTCTGCAAGCTTCTTCTGCTCGAATGGCATACAACGTGAAGTTGCCTGTGTATCTTCTTTAATCTTAAGCTCACAAGCTTCATCCTCACACCACATAGCTCTTACGAAACCGGGCTTGTTAGCTACGATATCCTTAAACTCATCATAGCTTACGGCATCATAAGTATGCTCTTCTCTATGAGCTCTTGCTCTCTCAAGCATCTCAACCTGCATAGTGTTAAGAAGCTCTGTAACCTTCTCATTAATCTCAGAGAGTGCTACAACCATCTTCTCTCTTGTATCTCTTCTTACAAGAACGCACTGACCTGCCTCGATATCCTTAGGTCCTATTTCAACACGTACCGGAATACCTCTCATCTCATGCTCGCTGAACTTCCAGCCCGGACTCTTATCAGAATCGTCAACCTTTACGCGGCAACCTGTCTTAAGAATACCTGCAAGCTCATAAGCCTTATCAAGTACACCTTCCTTCTTCTGCTGAATAGGAACGATTACAACCTGTGTAGGTGCAATTCTCGGCGGAAGTACAAGACCACTGTCGTCACCATGTACCATGATAATGGCACCGATAAGACGTGTTGTCATACCCCATGAGGTCTGATGTACATACTGTAACTTGTTCTCTTTATCTGTATACTGAATTCCGAATGCCTTTGCAAAACCGTCACCGAAGTTATGGCTTGTACCTGACTGAAGTGCCTTACCATCATGCATAAGTGCCTCGATAGTATAAGTAGCTTCTGCACCTGCGAATTTCTCTTTATCTGTCTTACGTCCTTTAACAACCGGCATAGCAAGCACATTTTCACAGAAATCTGCATAAAGGTTGAGCATCTGAACTGTTCTCTCCTCCGCTTCCTCTGCTGTTGCATGTGCAGTATGTCCTTCCTGCCATAAGAACTCTCTTGAACGGAGGAAAGGTCTGGTTGTCTTCTCCCAACGAACTACTGAACACCACTGATTATATAACTTAGGTAAATCTCTGTGTGACTCTATCTCATTAGCATAGAAATCACAGAATAAAGTCTCTGATGTAGGTCTTACACACATTCTCTCCTGAAGTGGTTCAAGACCGCCATGTGTTACCCATGCAACCTCCGGTGCGAAGCCTTCTACATGGTCCTTCTCCTTCTGAAGAAGACTCTCCGGAATGAACATCGGCATATATACATTCTCAACGCCTGTCTCTTTGAAACGTGCATCAAGTTCTTTTTGAATATTCTCCCAGATTGCATATCCTGCAGGCTTAATAATCATACAGCCTTTAACGCTTGAATAATCAATCAATTCTGCTTTCTTAACTACATCTGTATACCACTGTGCAAAATCAACTTCCATAGAAGTTATCGCTTCCACAAGTTTCTTATCCTGTGCCATATCTATTGTCTCCTTAATATCATTATTAGTGATTATCTGTTCATGCGTTTTATTGTATGCCGAAAGCTTGTCATTGTCAAGTTTGTTTTATAAGCTCTTTGAGCAAAATATAGCCTACCGGGCCAAAGAACAAGCCCATAAATCCAAACAGTTTAAGACCTATAAACATCGACATAAGCATCTCAAGTGAACTGGCTCCCACATTATGCCCCATAAGCTTAGGCTCAAGAAATTCTCTCACGAAATAGCAAAGCAGATATATAATAGCAAGCCCCAAGGCATACAGATAATTGCCCATCAGAAGCACACTTATTATCCATGGTATGAAAAAAAGACCCGAACCAACAAGCGGCAGTGCATCAAAAAGTCCTATAATTACTCCGAGTAGCAACGAATAGGGATTCTTCTGAACAGTAAAACCTGCAACGCAAATGGTAACCGTGATTATCATAAGAAGAAGCTGTGTTTTCACATATGCACTTCCTACACTAGAAAGCTTATTGGTTATCAATTCTATTTCGTTAGCAAACAGGCTCTGTCTTGCACTTGCGTGTATCTTTTTCCAATCCTTACTTATAAGAAAGGTTGCAATGAATAGCACTATCGCTCCTGCCACAAGAGAAACAAGTCCCTTTAGAAACGAAACCGAATTATCCATAAACAGTGAGACCAGTCTGCCCTCTATCTCTGCGCCTATGACCCTTAGGTTATCTTTCACGATATCTCCCATAAGATTTTCTTTAAGATGCAGGATTTTACCGACATTTTCGCATATGGCATCTATCTGCCCCAATAGAAGTTCTTCATAATAGCTGTAATTTTCTATAAAATTCCTAAGTTGCACCAACAGGTTACTAAGCACCCAGTTTCCGAATAAAATCAGAAGAAGCACTGAGATTATCATAGCCAAACCTGTTGCAACGCCTCTCCGCATTCCAAGTTTATCACTCAGCAGCCTCACAATCGGCGATATAAGAAGCGCATAGAGGAATGCCAGTGCAAACGGCAAAACTACCGGAAATATATATCGAAACAAAAGATACAAAAGCAGTGACATCCCTATTGCAAATATACATACTCTAAGCTTCTTTTTCTTGATTTCGTCCATATTCCGGCCTCCTAAGCAATAATATATCCTTAGTTTTGCCAAAAATATGGAATTATATACCTTTTAGACAGGTTTAGAAATCTTTAAGTGCATCAAGGTTTGCCTTAAGTCCTGCTGCAAGTATTCTCGAATCCTGACCAAACACCGTCCATTGTACGCCCGCTTCGGTAACACGCTTTGCATCCTCGACTGTCGGTCCTATAGCCGCGCCCATGTAAAGCCCTGCCCCTCTTACCTTCGAACAGACCTCCTTAAAAATCTCATCTATATCGTAATTCTCTCCGCTGCCCTTAATGGAACGTCCAAGATCCGCACAACCGATGAACAAAGAATCAAAGCCTTCAACCGAAAGTATCTCGTCAAGGTTCTGATATCCCTCCAAAGTCTCAATCTGTGCCACCAGGAAAACCTCATTCTTAGCATCCTTAATATAAGCACCCTCTGCATCAAAGCCATAGCGGATAGCCCTTACCGGACCTTGTCCGCGAACACCGCCTATATCGGGATATGTAGCTGATTTTATCGCCTCTTCGGCTATCTCTTTATTATTAGTAAACGGGAAAATAATTCCGTCAGGACCCATATCAAGAATCGCTTTTATCATATGTCTGTCAACGCCCGGTACTCTTACGATAGCAGCACAACCACTACCCTGCGCCGCCATAATGTGATGACGGATTTCATTTCTACCGAGTGGACCATGCTCCGCATCAATCCACACATAATCATATCCCGCATATCCTGCCATCTCCGAGGAAATACAATCAGGCATTGTAATAAATACACCCTTTACCATTTTACCCGAATCCATTTTCTGTTTAAGCGCTTCAACTCTCTTATTCATATGATACCTCCGCACATTTATATAGTTTGTAATACAAATTAATATATAATAAGAATAACACACTTTAATCGTATATACTATCCGAAAACAATTTTTTATAGTATAATGTAAGTGAAACAAATAAATTCCGGCTGATACGCAGCAGTAAGGAGAGACTATGGTAAATATTAATCGTACAACAAAGCCAATCATACTTTTTGAAGACGACCACATAATTGTATGCATAAAACCTGCGGGCATCGCATCACAAAGTGCTAAATCGTTTCAACCGGATATGACTGATATTTTGAAAAAGCACCTTATGACTTCCGCCATAGCTGCTGTCAGAAACCCTAAGTCTTCCAATGACACAAGAAAAATACCCGAAATATATGTTGTTCACCGTCTTGACCAGCCGGTAGGCGGCATTATGGTCTATGCCAAAACGCAAAAGGCCGCTGCCGCTCTTAGCAAGCAGACCGCCGAACATACTATGTCCAAGAGCTACTTTGCGGTAGTTCATGGAGAACCTGCGTCAAACGGAACGCTTGTTGACTATCTTCTTAAGGACGGCAAAACCAACACTTCCGGTGTTGTGTCCAAAACAACAGCCGGTGCCAAAGAAGCTTCTTTAGAATACTCATTAATCAACAGCAAGGTTGTTGATAATGACACTTTATCCCTTATAAAAGTGACACTTCATACCGGACGCCATCACCAGATTCGCGTGCAGTTCGCACATGC
Source organism: Lachnospiraceae bacterium (assembly GCA_017456585.1). Lineage (GTDB taxonomy): Bacteria > Bacillota > Clostridia > Lachnospirales > Lachnospiraceae > SIG300. Next base: position 2,529 of record JAFTJD010000078.1, on the reverse strand, counting down.
CGGACATCCTTTACTTGGCGACCAGAAATATTCCGAATATACAAAAACAACCAAAGGTATCTCTACCCTTGGTCTGTTCTCATGCAGTTTGGAATTTGCTCACCCGATAACCCAAGAACGAATGAATTTCGAGTATACACCCGACTATGCGCCGTTTGACTTATTCTAGCCTCAACCATAATTTTACGGCTGATATTCATTTAGAATATCAAGAATATCTTTTTGATAAACATTGCCATTCAAAACATCCCCATTTGGCGAAAAGCTTATAGTTCTGATATCATTTGAATCTTCATCATACGGACTCGAATACTCCGTATTCTCATCAAAATATTCTCCGAGGTATTTCAATGCGTTTCCTCTCGGGAAGATAATATTTCCTGACCCAACCGGAATATTCAGATAATCAAACTCCTTTATTATCTCTCTCGTCCTTACATTGTATAGGTTATTATCATCTTCACTAACAAGCCATGCCGGGCTTAATTTAATACTTATCTTTGATTTGGTCACACATTCAGCAAAGAATTTCACCGGTTCAAGCGGAATTGTTTCTTGATGAAAGGCGTCAACGGATAACAGAATTTGACTAACACCGCTATCTTCAAGCTTACTAACAACTTCCTCTATTCTATTTCTATCTTTAGAAAAAAAGCCATTCGTAATCAAATCCCTCTTAGGAATTCCCCTCTCAGTCGCAGCACTATGAATAGCGCATACCACTTCGGGATAAAGAAGCGGCTCCCCTCCAAACGTCATTAGCGACTCAATTTTATAATTCTCGCATACATCACGGACTGCTTTCACCGCAACGTCCACATCTATATGCCCCGCACAACCTGCATGCTCCCCTTCCGAGCAATGCTTACATTTTCCTGTACAAGCCATAGTTACAACAAATTCAATTCGATTCAAATTCTTAACATATTCATTCATAACCAATTCCTAAACCTTAAAGCGGTATCATTTTAATCCGAATAACAAAAATTTATAAATCCAGCACTAATACCATCTCTTCGTCATTCATTTCTCCGTTCTCTTTAAAACCAAATTTGTGATATAAAGAAAGTGCCTTAACATTACTTTCCTTTGTAGATAACTTAATATTATTGGCTCCGTTATCTTTAAAATACTTTATGATTTCTTCTAATGCAAGGCGTCCATATCCTCTTCCCTGCAAATTCTTATCTATCATAAATCTCCACAGCCAATATCTATCGTTGGGGTCTTCATATTCTTCATCAAATGCAAACATCGTAAAACCTACCATTTTATCATCGATATAAATAGCAAAAGGTCTTGCAACATTCGTATTATTTTCTGCCGCTTTTAATGAGCCTTCATTTGATGCAATATACTGAGACTGCTCATCTGCAACCACAAGAGCAATACATTCTTCAAGATTATCCGTTGTTATTTCTCTAAGTTCAACCCCTTTGCCCACCAACATATCCTTATTTTCGCATCTTTCCTTGCAATAATGCTGTACCAATTCTAACAATTCCTTCGCCGTAGCTATCTGCTCCTCTGCTTCTGCCTTCGTTGCAAAATAAAAATCATCATAGTCACTTGCATGGCGAATCTCTGCCGCTTCAGATATCCTTCTCCCAATACTTCGTGGAAAAATCTCCGTTTTGACATATTCTTTATTAAAATTAGCCAATGCATCTTTATGCTTCTTATACGCTTTGCTATCTAGAGCATGAATAGCTGATATTGCATGATATATACCATAATATGCTCTATTATTTGAACTGCGATATTCTCCTGCATTTAATAAAATTTCAGCAGACTTAATATCGCTTTTCGCAGTTTCAATACGGTGTAATACCAAGTCTTTCACAGTACCCACATTATCATTAGGCTGCTTCAAATAATTTCACTCCTTCTCGTTTAACATTAGCATAAAACGGATAGTTATCTACCCACTTCATAAAATGTTCCTTACTTTTCGCAATTGGTTTAATATCCAAATCATAAGTCATATAAAATTCATAAGTATGCTCTGATAGTTGATGCCTATATTCCTTTATTTCCTCATCTGTAATATCTAAAAGAATCATAATATCCACATCAGAATCCTTCGTAAAATCACCTCTGGCATAGGAGCCGTATAAAATAACAGACTGCAAATGCCTACCATATATATTCTGTAATTCAACAATATATCCATTTAACAAATCCTTTAATGAATCCGCCATACAACTCCTCCTTTCAGACAATCTAAGTATATCACTTTCCTTTCGAAAATAAAAGAATTTCTTCTACACCTTAAACCGATATAGCACACCCCACCGCTATTTTTCTCTCTGTATAGCCTTTTTTACTTGTTTTCGGGGTGTTTTATGGCTTTTTACAAGTTTTTGGCTATACAGAAATTTGTTTTTTACACTTTTTCTAAACTACTTTATTTTTTCTGTGGTAATATTTTTGGTAATATTCGCTCCGCCTTTTCAAAAGTGGTAATATTACCATTTCGCTGATATAAAAATTATAACTCATAACACCCCAAAAGCAACTCATATTTTA
>JAFTJD010000077.1 GCA_017456585.1 Lachnospiraceae bacterium | reverse complement strand
TCTCGCTAAACTCGAACAAGGTGCATATCTGTACAGTTGGTTCCCACGAATAATCTTATCGCACCTTGTTCTCAAACAGTATCTCCGGGGCGTGCTTTATCGAAGCGTAGCAAAGTCAAGTTCCACTAATGGTCTGTGTTGCCTTCGCACATCATGCAATAAGCATCGACGGTTGATAAGAGTGCGTGGTAGACGTGTTCAATGAAGCATGGCAAAGTAAATTCCCTAATGGTCTGTGTTGCCTTCGCACATCATATGATAAGTCCGAAAGTTTGATGAGTTCACGGAGGAGGCGTGTAATCATACATCGAAGCGGCAAAGTCTTTGGTTCTACTTGGTAGCGTAAAGTTGCAAGGTCAAATATACAAGCCGCCAGACGAAGCTGTGGCAACACGCACAAGGGTTACGCAAATGTTTATCTTACTTTGAATTTGAACATAGTATCAAGCATTCTTAAGGTTCCGAAATCACCCTTAGCTGTCATTTCGCCTGTCATAAAGGTACGTTGGAAGCTTACACTTCCTCTTAGGATTGATTCGAGTGTAGCGTATGATAATTTGGCTGTTATATCAGCTGATACAGCATCGCCGTTGATTGTTGCATAGCAATTAAGCTTAGCATTATCTACTTCGATGACGATACTCTCGCTCTTATCCGTTATGTCGAGCAAATAAATTGCTTTCAAATCCTTCTGAGGAACGAAGGCTGATTTAAGCTGTTCTACATATTCCTCGAGTTCATTTTCCTTCTTATTACCAAGAAGGCTCTTATAGATATCTGCAAGCTCCTCTATATCTTCCTTCTGTTTCTTAACATATATGTCGTCACTTGCATACTTTGAAAGCTGTTCACTCTCCTGTGGAGTATAATTAACCTTATTCTTAAGAATGTTCTGCTTAATCGCCATGTTACTGGTCGGAAGCATCTTGGCATTCTGTGATATACTTCTGTAAAGGTCTTCTGCATTCTTTTCAATAATAAGATTATAATCCTTATTCATCTCAAATGCCGCAACATCTTCTACATAAGCATATACGCCTCTGCAGGATTTGCCACCGAGCATCTCCCATGCATTTAAAAGGGTAAGATTCGCTTCTCTCTCTCCATAGGTTGTGGACATAACAACCGGTAACATGTATATGTTACTAATCTTCGTTTTATCCCCATAGAACCAACACGCATCAAGGAAAAGCTGCATATATCCGCCGATACCTATCCACTCAACCGTTGTCGCTAGAATAACTCCATCTGCTTCCTTAAGTGTCTGCGGAAGTGTAGCTATGCTGTTCTTCATTTCATGAAGATTATATCGGGTTACATTTACCCTAAGCTCTTCCATAACCTCCTGCATCTTGTTAATAACATGCAATACAGGATCATCAATAAGACCTCGTCCACCATAATAAATATTTACATTCATGAAAAGCTCTCCTTTATCCGACGTTTTTTTCTATATAAGATAACACTTAATAAAAATCCCGAAACAAAACCTCCAACATGTGCCACATTGTCTACGCCCGAACTTGTAAAACCGCTAAACAGCATATATATTACCATGAGTGTAAATCTAACTCCGGTAAGGTCCTCCATCCTTCCTTTGTTACGCCATACTGCGTAAAGAAGAGCACCTATTACTCCGAAGATGGCACCCGACGCTCCCGCCGACACCACATTATCCTCTACAATCATATTGAAGGCTACCGAACAAGCTCCGGCACACAAACCGCTCACTATGTATAGTATCACATATTTAACTTTTCCTAAAGCTCTTTCTAAGTTATCGCCGAGAAAAATAAGTGCCATAACATTACTCGAAAGATGGTCCATTCCAAAATGCATAAACATTGCTGTGAACAGTCTGTAATACTCACCATCTTCAACAACCAAAGGTGAATATATCGCTCCATGCTCAAGCATAAAATAAGCATCTGTCGTATCTCCGAGTATCTCAAGAACAATGAAAGCTAACACATTTATTATAATCAACGCTGTATTAACAGGTGAAAAAAATCGTACTTTCTCTGTTGTCAATGCATTCACCTCTTCCGTCCATGCTTTGACATATAGTATACATTATTTTCAGCAAAATATAAATAGCAAATTTCCTAATTCAATCGTATCTCCTTCTGATATTTTCACAGTTTCATTCGCCTTAACCGGTGTCCCGTTTAAAGAAAGTCCATTCTTAGAATTGGTGTCCGTAATGAAGTATTCTCCCATAACCTCTTCAAGCTTAAAATGTAATCTGCTGACGAACGGGTAATCCAGGAAATAATCCACATTTTCTCTTGATTTGCCGACTATAAACGGCGTTTTTGTAATGACTATATCTTCCTGCGTACCCGCACCAATATATTGCAAACGTCTGCTTTTATCACACTCCTCTGCCATATATCCAAACAAAATCGTTTCATTACAAATATCTTTGGCTGAATCCGTGCTTATGATATTATCCTCTCTTTTGTCGGCTTCTCTAACGTCGTCACAGGCATCATTATATTCTATATTTCTTTTAATACTGACTATCCTTGACATCTGCATAAGTCTGTTGTAAAACACGGTAATGCAAAGCATGACACCCACTGCCAAAATAGTAATAACCCCTAATATAATCCAGGCAGACAAGCTGTATGGGAAAAGAAATATCACAAGAACAAGCACCAGGACTTCAAGGCAAATCAGTCCGGCCGCTATGCTGACTCTTATCCCCATGTTAAGCGGCACAAAATAGAACTGTTCCTCTTCATCCTCTGCCTCTTCCGGCATAACCGTAACCGGCACTATACTCTTCCATTCCTTTTTAATCTCTTTATCTCCTACATGTGTTCCGGTTTCACAGCCAATCCCTTGTTCATCTATTACTTCCCTATTTTCCCGAATGTCCGTAAGGCACATATTATTTTCAACGAAAACCGCTCTGCCACTTACACTTTCTTCATATATAGGCCCTTTCTTTAGTAATTCTATGCTAAATGTGTCAAGCATACTCAATCTGAACAATTCATATGCCGCCTCTACCGCACGTTTATCGTTATAATCAAGCCTGTCCAATATATATTGCAAAAATGCCTGTCCCATACCAGCAATATCCCCGGCATATTCCGGGCAGAAGCACAGATATATCTGATAGGACGCAATGTCAATATACATATATTCCGGTTCAATCAAAAAACAATTGGCATCAAGAAGATAATCTTCGCTAACCTCCAGTGCTTCCCTGAGACTGTTTACAATACCTTTCAGAATTTCATAATTAATCTTTTTAATCTTTAACCACTCAGAAAGCTTCTGTTTAGCTGATATATCATAATAGAGCTCCGCTTTTCCGTCTATCATATGTACTTCCAATGGAAGGATTCCTTTTATCTTCTGCTTCTCTATTATACGCGTCTGGTAGCTTTCCCTGAAATTATCAGGCTCTCTGATAACCATATAATTGTGCCTTAAATTGCGCTCATACTCAACTATCACTACTATTTCCTCCTCCAAAAAGTGCCTTCGCTTCATCTGTTACAACTTTCCAAAATCGTATCTTTTCACTTATATTAAACTCTTCTTTTGCCGGAATTACATCACTGATACTAATATTTGCCAAAAACAAATCCGCACTAATTTCATATAAGATATCACCATCATTTATTTCCTCAAAACGTACGAGTTTCCCCCACCATAAAGCCTCAGAAAGCAACTGTTTTTTGGAGAGAACGGCTTCTTCAAATTCCGCTGTTTCTTCTAATAGCGCACACTCCTTATTCTGTTTGGTTTCTTCAAACAAAACAAATGCAACGCTTTCTACCAATGCAACATCCCTAAGCACAAAGCTAAAGAACATAAAGGACAAGGTGGCCCAGACAACCAGAGGAATAATTACAGCTGCTTCAATACTAAAGCTCCCATTTTCCATGCAATTTTTAACCATATTATTCAAACTATCCAAGCAAAAGCTGTCCGATATATGCGCATAGAACAAACGGCGCAAAAGGCAGCCTGTCTCCTTTCTTTATCTGTCTTGTGACAAGTAATGCAATGGCAACTACACAGACAAGAAGCAGCGATAACATTAGAATTGTCATTCCTACTTTACCTCCCACGCTTACTCCTATAGCCATAAACATTAATCCGTCTCCCATTCCTATCTGTCCTCGGGTAAAACAGCTTATTAAAATTATAAGAAGCCCTATTGCCAACCCCACCAACATATCAACATATAAAAGCTTTGTCCCTAACAATGCGGTCACTCCACCGCATACAAAAAAACCTACAACAACGCATATCGGAAGTCTTCTTTCCCTAAAGTCATAAAAGGAAAGCATTCCCAAAAAAGTTATCATTATGGCATGTATCACCGTTTCCCCTCCTTTTCGCATCTTTGACATAAGTCATATTTTTCTACCGCCTCTTCAAGGCTAATTTCATACACCGTACGCTTAAGTGTACTGCATGAATCATCTTTGTGATATTTGGTCCCATGCTCAGTTATATAGACAAATACACTCATATTTTCTGCCCATTTATCTGACATACATATCTGGCAAGGTGAATACTCTTTGTTGCCCATCTTAACCAATCCCATATTGTATGCCGCCAGCAAAACTTTAGCTTTCAAATATGTACATTCTCTTGAAAGATGGTATACCTCTCCCGTTTCCGTAACATATACCGTAGTGTCCGGTTCAGCCTCATCCTTATAGTCAAACCCTAGCCATGCCTTAACATAACATCTTTGTATCATATCAAAATCACCAATATCACCCGGCAAAAAGGGATTATCAGCCTCATATGTAATTACAATATCAACAACTCCATCGGAATCCGGAATCTTAAGAATACTGTCAATACTTATCCCCTCTGCGCCGCCTTTAATAAGCGAACACAAATATTTCTCCTCTGTCCTCAAAGCAGTTTGTATTTCCTCCTGAGCATACAAAGCTGATATTGCTGATGTTCCGAGTCGCACGATGCCTGTATCCTTAAGCTTCACATATTCTTCTTCCTCTTTTGTCATATTATCAAGCTTCTCGCATACATACAGGTACCCTGATATTTGTTCCGCCACATCCCATGCAATGCTCTGTATTTTCACTTGCAAACGAAAAATCATAATCAGCCAGCACAACGCGCATACCATGCATATAAAAATCGGCAAAACAAACGCCGCCTCAATCGTCAACGAACCCCTTTCCATCTTCCCAAAGGAGCTAAAAAAGGGCGTTCTGCATGATGAGTGCTTCATTTTATTATTTGCTTTTAAACGTGAATGTACTTGGAGAGTTTTATTATTTTTTATTTCACCTTTAAATCCCTCAGCGAACACCCTTTTTTACCTCCTTTAAGAAATATTAATTAGGCATTTGCGAAACTATCTTACAAATTTCATCTTGTTTATTGCATGCACCATGTCTTGATAGCAAAGCACTTAGGAATTATATGTTTTGCGAAGACAACATAGCTCCCTTAGTAGAACTTCACTTTGCAACGCTTCGATGAAGCACGCCTCCGCAGGTTGTCTGAACCAAACTTCGGAGCTTATCATATGATTGTGCTCGCAACTTCTACGACCTTAGGGGAATTTACTTTGCCATGCTTCATTGAACACGCCTATGTGGTTACCTTAAACAACCGTCGATGCTTATTGCATGATGTGTCTCGCAACTTCTACGACCATAAGTGGAACTATAGACTTTGCCGCTTCGATTTTTGATTACACGCCCCTCTCGCTAAACTCGAACAAGGTGCACATCTGTATAGTAGGTTCCCGCGAATAATCTTATAGCACCTTGTTCTCAAACAGTATCTCCGGGGCGTGCTTTATCGAAGCGTAGCAAAGTCAAGTTCCACTAATGGTCTGTGTTGCCTTCGCACATCATGTAATAAGCATCGACGGTTGATAAGAGTGCGTAGCAGACGTGTTCAATAAAGCATGGCAAAGTAAATTCCCTGACGGTCTGTGTTGCCTTCGCACATCATGAAATAAGCATCGACGGTTGATAAAAGTGCGTAGCAGACGTGTTCAATGAAGCATGGCAAAGTAAATTCCCTAATGGTCTGTGTTGTCTTCGCCAATCATATGATAAGTCCGAATGTTTGGCGAGTTTGCGGAGGAGGCGTGCCAATCAAACATCGAAGCGGCAAAGGGTGTAGTTCTACTTGGGAGCGTAGAAGTTGCGAGCGAAAACATATATTCCTAATTGCTTTGCCTTAATACGTTTTCGTCACGCAATAAACAAGCGGGAATTTGTAATATGGTTTCGCAGATGTCTAATGTTTTATTAAGATATAAGTATTATACAATATTTGCCGGAGGTTATATAGTGTTTTTAGAGCATAGGTGAGAAAATTCTTACTACGGCTCTTATGAATCTTTGTAATAAAGTGTTCTTTATGGAATTCTCTTCTATGCTTATAGATATGCCCATGGTATTCTCCAAATCTGCTTTTACTTCCTTGAGAACCTCATGATTGTAGAACCAAACACCATTTTCAAAATGATGTACGAGGCTTCTGTAGTCAAGATTGATGGTTCCGACAATTCCGTATTTATCATCTGAGAGATATACCTTGGCATGTACAAAACCGGGCTCAAATTCATATATTTTAACGCCCGCATCCATTAAGCGTTTATAGTGGCTTCGTGTCATTACGAAGATTAATTTTTTGTCCGGAATGTGCGGAGTTATAAGGCGAACATCTACACCTCTGAGAGCAGTGTTTTCAATAGCCTGGCAGAGTTCGTTATCAATAATGAGGTACGGAGTCATCATGTACACATAATTCTCAGACTGGTTAAGCATATTCATAATCATGGTCTTCGCAACCCTGTGCTTAAAGATAGGTCCCGGACCATCACCAAAAGGAATCATATATCCATCGTTAGGTACGGATGAATTGCTGTTGTAGTATGCGGTGTGGTCTTCTACAGGAGTCTTTACATTGAGCTCATAATCTGCAAGGAAGATAGATGTAAGCTCGGCTACAGCTTCTCCTTGGAGACGCACACCTACGTCCTTCCAAAGACCAAATAAAGTTTTTTCATTAATATATTCGTCGGCTATGTTTACACCGCCGGTAAAACCAACCTTGCCGTCAATAACCATAATTTTACGGTGGCTTCGGTTGTTGAATTCATTATTTGCCTGACCTCTCAAACGCGAGAAACATACGGCTTTGATGCCGCTTTTTTGAAGAACCTTATAGTAGTTGCCGGGAAGCGTGCCCATACATCCGATGTCATCATAGATAACACGGACATCTACACCGTTCGCAGCCTTTTCCTTAAGAATATCAAGAATGCTGTTCCAGAAAAGTCCTTCTTCAATGGTGAAATATTCCAGAAAAATGAACTTCTCAGCCTTTTTTATCTCTTCTAACATACAGGCAAAAAGCTTTTCACCCATGTCAAAATATTTGGCTGAAGTATTTCTATAAAGATGCGTTGAAGACATCTTGCATAGCTGGTTCGCGTTAAGATAAGCAGCTTTGTTGTCGTGTTCAAGCTCAGAGAAAGCTTGTTTATCATCGGTATGAATCTGATTATTATATGTATCTACGATTCGCTTAATATACTTTCTCGAAAGCTTTCGGTTATAAAACATGAAGTAAATCATAAATCCTGCGACAGGAACGATGAGAACGAATAACAACCACGGAATCTTATAATCCGGATTTTCTTCAGAGTTAATTATCTTAAGAACACAAAATATCTGCGTCGCATAGAGTGCCAGATAGAAATATGGGATATGTATCGCACATAATATTGTGATGGCGATAACACCCAGCGTTTCCAAAACAATAAGAAGCATTGCAATTATAAATCGCACAGGTATGTAGTTGATTTCTTTTTCTTTGGCGCCGTGTTGGTCGTAGATAATGATTTTCTTCTTCATAGGTACTCCTTTCAAAAATATCATTTAGGGCTTCGCAGACATATATAATAGCTTTTGTATAGTGGTATTATATCATGTGTAGGAAAACGAGGATATAATCAGTATATAATATTTATGTTAAAGATTTGTTAAATGCACGAAAGTTTTGAGCCATGCAAAGATAAATCGAATTGGCTGATGGGAGCTTGCTCACAATCAGACATATTCGTATTTAGCTTTATAGGGCGAATGCTCGTGACCGAGAGTGCGTTAGCATGCGAGGTGCATGGCTCATTGCAAAGCACATGCCATGCATGCGAGGTGCATGGCATCATCTCATATCTTCAATATACTCTGTTTTTGCACAATATCCGATAGATTCTCGATTTTCGCCAAATATAGTCGTAAAAATTTGAGTTAAAAATTAGGCTATTTCGGATAGATTTGTTGATACATCTCATTATAGACGAAAAAATCCCGGATTTTTCTAAGATAAAATTAAATATAATGTGTATTCTTGCTTTTTTTTACAGATATATTCTTGCATATTAAAATTCCTGGATGAAATCAAAGATTTTTTTTGAAGAATTTTAACGGATAGATTTCTTCTTTTGTGTCTGTCTGGATGAAATAAAATGTTCTGACTCCTATATAATGTAGAATCAGAACATTTTAAATGTAACATAAATTAAAGTTTTGTTGAATGAGGGGAACTTTCTTTGAACGCCTAACACTTAAATGTACAAATTAGTTTTAAGTAATTTATAAAATAGTATCGAGAATGAATTTAGAATGAACGATATCGTTAATTCTTCGCTTTTTATCGTTAATTCTTGTCTTTTTAGTTAATAAGGCATATAATCAAATCAACAATCGTAAGGAGGTACACGCGTTGACACTGCAGCAATTAAGATATGTAGTTACCGTTGCGGAGACGGGAAATATAACAGAGGCGGCGAAGCTTCTTTTTATTACGCAGCCAAGTCTCACGGCAGCTATTCATGAGCTTGAAAAAGAGATGCAGATTACGATTTTTAATCGTACCAATAAAGGTGTGGTTGTATCGAATGAAGGCAACCTGTTTTTGTCATACGCCAGACAAGTGCTTGAGCAGACAAGCCTCCTTGAGGAGAAGTATCTTAAGAGGAAAGAACATAGCCCAAGATTTTCGGTATCCTGTCAGCATTATGCCTTTGCGGTTAATGCATTCGTGGATGTCATCCGTGAATTCGGTGGGGACAAATATGATTTTACCTTAAGAGAAACCCAGACCTACGAGATTATAGAGGATGTAAGCAAGCTAAAGAGTGAGATAGGAATTCTCTATACCTCTTCCAAGAATGAAGAAGTTATAATGAAGATTATTAAGCAGAATGGTCTTAAGTTTGAAGAACTTTTCGTGGCGAAACCTCATGTTTTTATATATTCGGGTCATCCGCTTGCACATAAAGATATCATAACGCTTGAAGAGCTTGAGCCTTACCCATATCTTTCGTTTGAACAGGGTGCATATAACTCTTTCTATTTTTCGGAAGAGATTCTTAGCACATTGGATCGTGATAAAAATATAAAAGTAAGAGACAGAGCCACACTTTTCAATCTCGTTGTCGGACTTAACGGATATACAGTAAGTTCGGGTGTTATCAGCAGAGAGCTTAACGGCGAGCATATCATAGCAAGGCCGCTTGCGGTGGATGAAAGCATGCGAATAGGAACCATTACGCAGAAAAATATGCCCCTTAGCAGATATGCTACGGCTTATATGGAGTATCTTAAGAAATATATTACGAAGTAAGAATTCGATAAGTGTATAAAATATTTCGTAAGTGTATGAATCATCGAGCGTTTTAAAATGAATAAATGATATAAAAAATATTGATAAGCATGCGTTTGACATAGGATGAAACTATGACAAACGCTGTTTTTTTATATTTTAACAATGCTTTGCAAAGTGATAAACTACAGCTGTGTATTAGTGAATATACCTATTAGCAAAAAAATGATTGGAGAATATTATGAAGCTTACTGAGATAATTAACAATAAAAAGCCAACGCTTTCCTTTGAGGTGTTTCCGCCGAAGACAGACAGCGTATTTGAAACGGTAAAGGTTGCTACTGAGGAAATAGCGAAGCTTAAGCCGGCATTTATGAGTGTTACATACGGAGCCGGCGGTGGAACCAGCCGCTATACTCTGGAGATTGCAAAGGATATCGAAGAGAAATATCAGGTTCCGACGCTTGCACATCTTACCTGCGTTTCTTCAACTAAGGAGACGGTAAGAACCAGAATTAAAGAGATTCGCGAGGCAGGCCTTGAGAATATAATGGCACTCAGAGGTGACCTTACACCTGAGCTTGAGAAAAGCGACAGAGCAACATGGGATTATCGCCATGCCGTAGACTTGATTAGAGATATCAAAGAGGTAGACGAGAATATTTGTATCGGTGGCGCATGCTATCCTGAGATTCATCCGGAAAGCGCCAATCAGGCAGAAGATATCCGCTATCTTAAAGAAAAGGTGGAGGCAGGATGTTCCTTCCTCACAACGCAGATGTTTTTTGATAACAATCTTCTTTATAATTTCTTGTACAAAATTCGTGAGGCAGGTATCGAGGTACCTATCGTGGCAGGTATTATGCCTATAACTAATGCCAATCAGGTAGATCGTGCCATCAAGCTTTCCGGTTCATTTATGCCACAGAGATTTAAGAGCCTTGTAGATAAATTCGGCGATTCTCCTGCGGCTATGAAGCAGGCAGGTATCGCATATGCTACCGACCAGATTATTGATTTGCTTGCCAACGGTGTTAACCATATTCACGTATATTCCATGAATAAACCGGACGTTGCAGCGAAAATCCAGAGTAACTTATCCGAAATCATAAGCTAATATAGGGGATAAATCAGGTCAGCGGCATTTTGTTAAACTAAATATATGAGGCACGCATTTGGGATGCTGTTTTCCCTTAAGCCTTTGCAAAGCGTCAGAATTAATGTCCTTTAGTTACGGATAACATTTAATCTACACACATTTCGAATGATAGATTCCTGACAAGACTGTTGAAAAACGTCAGCACTTAACGAAGAAAAATGAGGAGTAATGCATATCAGATAAATCAATTATTGAGATTATCTGTATTGCATTACTCCTCATTTGGTTTTCTGAGTTTAGTACTGTTACGTTTTTCACCAAGCGAGAGCGTGTCTTAAAAGGAACTATCATTCGCAATGTGTATATAAAATCCAGCGTAACTAAAGGATATTAATTAGTTGCGAAATGAAAGTGGGGTTTAAGGGAAAACCGCATCCCGAATGTGTGCCTCATATATATTTAAGTTTAATGCAATACCACTTGGTTGTTTTATGCGTACGAAGGATTAAGGAAACGCTCAAGTGTTTTGTAGAAGATTTCTTCAAGTCCGCATCCTTTGCCTCGTCTTGAGATGTTGATACGAAGATATCCTGCGTAAGATATTATGCCGCAGTTGTAAGGCGCATTACGTCTTGGGGTAAGTGCGCATCCAAGGCTTTTGACATAAGGTGCCATGGATTCCGGAAAGGTTATCTCGCCAAGATTGGATATGCTAAGGCAGGAATTACGCTCACCATAGCGATGATACACGAAGCTAAGAATCGCCTGCTTGAATTTAAGCGGCTGTATTCTGAAAGCCCATAAGTTCATGGACTTCGTGTTCATGGTAAAAGTATTCTGCAGATGTTCAGCTGAAAGCTGGTTCTTAATCTGGTCGGCAAAATGATGAAGCAGTTCTTTGAAATCCCAAATTTTATCGTCTGCCTTAACGAAAGGAAGGGCAAACAAAGAGAAGTTAGAAAGAGTACGGCTTTCGAACTTTTTACGAAGATTAACCGGTACCAGAATCCTTATAGGCTTTTTCTTGACAGAGTACTTGTTCTGTACCTGCATGATAGATTCTGCCATAATCGTGGTAAGAAAAGTTGTAAGGCTGACACCATAGCGTCTGGCGGCTGCAAGTAACTCCTCTGTTTTGTATGTTTTGGTTATTATGTGACAGGAAGAATCTTCGGATTCGTCACAAGGAAGCTGATAAGCTGTCTGCTTATTAGTTTCACTTTTGGTTTTGCCGGAATGTTTTTTGTAAGCATCTTCGAATTCATAATCCTGAATGTCGTCGTTTGGATTAAGAATACGATGGTTATATTCTATTTCCACGGAGTTGTTAAGTGACAGATATTCTGCGAGCAGTGAGCCCATGAATATGATGGCACCATCGCCGTCTGTAAGAGCATGGAAAGTTTCGATAGATATCTCGTTGTCCTTGTAGTATACCTGTAAGCCACACTCGCGGATAGCTCGTCTCGACATTGTCGAAAGACAGGACACATCTTCAAGAATTCTGGGCGCTGTTTTGGCCGGTGTAATATAGTAATTAAAGAAACCTGACCTTATTCCCGCGACCATGGTTGGAAAACGGGGAGTGATATTATCAAGCGCAACTTGAAGGTTGTCAGGATTAACCGGCTCGTTCAGTGTTGCCGTGAATCTGAAGGTGTTGGAATATTCCTTGCGAAGTGATGCAAGGTGGATGCTTGCAGAACTGTCTAAAGGATATTTGGAACGTTTAATGGTTGCTGATTTCATATAATAATCTCCACAAAATATACTTATTTTTATATAAACAGTATGTTCAGTATAGCCGAAAGTTGCCTGTAAAGCAAGAAAAATCAAAGATATTCCATATTGTTACAAGGAATCTTAGCCTTATTTAAAGACACTGTTGAAAAATCAAATAAAATAATCTATAATGTAACAATGATTAAAATTTTGACTGATGTCAATAAGGAGGAGCATAATGATATCATTATCAAAAGGCGGAGCTTGGCTCATCAATGGTAAAGAAGTGATTGAAGCTAACGGCGAAGCAGAAGCACTTTTACAGAGCAAACTTGGAAGCAAGGCGATTGCTAAGGAAGAGGCTGCTAAGAATACTATGGCATATAGAATTCTTGAAGCACATAATACTTCAGGCAATATGCAGAAGCTTCAGATTAAATTTGACAGACTTACATCTCACGATATAACATTCGTTGGAATTATACAGACAGCACGTGCGAGCGGACTTGAGAAATTCCCTGTTCCATACGTGCTTACTAACTGCCATAACAGTCTATGTGCTGTAGGCGGTACAATTAATGAGGATGACCACATGTTTGGTCTTTCATGTGCTAAGAAGTACGGTGGCGTATATGTTCCACCTCATCAGGCAGTTATCCATCAGTACGCAAGAGAAATGCTTGCAGGCTGTGGTAAGATGATTCTTGGTTCAGACAGCCATACACGTTATGGTGCACTTGGTACTATGGCAATCGGTGAGGGTGGTCCTGAGCTTGTTAAGCAGCTTCTTAACAGAACATATGATATCAACATGCCGGGCGTAATTGGTGTATATCTTACAGGAAAGCCACAGAAGGGTGTAGGTCCTCAGGATATCGCACTTGCAATTATCGGCGAGGTATTTGCTAACGGATACGTTAATAACAAGGTTATGGAGTTCATCGGTGATGGCGTTGATAACTTAAGTGTTGATTTCCGTATCGGCGTTGACGTTATGACAACAGAGACAACATGTCTTTCATCTATCTGGAAAACAGATACAAAGGTTAAGGATTTCTATGCAATTCATGGCCGTGTGGATGAATTCGAGGAGATTAATCCTGGCGATGTTGCATATTATGATGGAATGATTTACGTTGATCTTGATAAGGTTAAGCCTATGATTGCAATGCCTTTCCATCCAAGCAATACATATACTATCGAGGAGCTTAATGCTAACCTTGAGGATATCCTTGCAGATGTTGAGAAGAAGGCACTTGTAAGCCTTGATAACAACAAAGTTAATTTCACACTTCGTGATAAGATAAGAAACGGCAGACTCTATGTAGAGCAGGGTGTTATCGCAGGATGTGCAGGCGGTGGTTTTGAGAATATCTGTGATGCAGCAGATATCTTAAGGGGCAAGAACATCGGTGCAGATGAGTTCTCACTCAGTGTTTATCCTGCCAGCCAGCCGGTATTTATGGAACTTGTTAAGAATGGTGCAGTTGCAGACCTTATGGCAACAGGTGCTACTATAAGAACAGCATTCTGTGGACCATGCTTCGGTGCAGGAGATGTTCCTGCTAACAGAGGTCTTAGTATCCGTCATTCAACACGTAACTTCCCGAACCGTGAAGGTTCTAAGGTTACTAACGGACAGATTGCATCAGTTGCACTTATGGATGCACGTTCAATTGCAGCTACAGCAGCTAACAAGGGTTACCTTACAGCAGCTACAGATATAGATGTTAACTTCACCAAGCCTAAGTATTTCTTTGATAAGTCAATCTATGAGAACAGAGTATACAATGGTGTTGGTAAAGCAGATCCAAGCGTTGAAGTTAAGTTTGGTCCGGGTATCGTTGACTGGCCTAAGATGTCAGCACTTACAGATAACATTATGTTACAGGTTGTATCAGTTATCCATGATCCTGTTACAACAACAGATGAGCTTATTCCTTCAGGAGAGACTTCATCATATCGTTCTAATCCTCTTGGACTTGCTGAGTTCACACTCTCAAGAAAAGACCCTGCTTATGTAGGTAAGGCTAAGGCTGTTAAGGCTGTAGAGGTTAAGAGAGTTGCAGGCGAGTGCCCGATGTGCGAAGGCGGAGATATCGCAGATGCATTTAAGATTGTAAAAGAGAAATTCCCTGAGCTTAAGGCTACAGAGACAGAGATTGGTAGCGTTATCTACGCAGTTAAGCCGGGTGATGGTTCAGCAAGAGAGCAGGCAGCTTCTTGTCAGAGAGTACTTGGCGGTCTTGCTAACATTGCAAGAGAATATGCAACCAAGAGATATCGTTCTAACCTTATT
This sequence comes from Lachnospiraceae bacterium, assembly GCA_017456585.1. GTDB lineage: Bacteria > Bacillota > Clostridia > Lachnospirales > Lachnospiraceae > SIG300. Next base: position 13,018 of record JAFTJD010000077.1, on the reverse strand, counting down.
AACTGGGGTATGCTTCCTTTCATTTTGCCGGAAGGAGAGCTTGTATTCGATAATGGTGACTGCATTTTTGTTCCGGGAGTTGTTGACGCTCTTAAGACAAAGGCAACAAGCCTTAAGGCATATGTGGTTAACAAGGGCATGAAGGAGTTTGAGCTTCGCCTTGGCGAGATGACAGATGATGAAAGAGATATCATTCTTAAGGGTTGTCTCATTAACTATTACAATAGCACACTTTAAAATTTTTGGAGCTGTCGCAAATGTTGCGGCAGCTCTATACATTTAGAACATTTTAGGATACTTTTAAATTAATTTATGGTTATAGTGTTAAGAAATATGGCAAATTATCCGATAGTTATACTAGATGAACGCAAAGGACTGCGATTAAGATAGCAAGGAAGCTTAAGGAAAGGTGCCTGTAATGATTATTAACACCACAGACCTTAAGAATGGGAATATTTTAAATAATAATATAGGCGCAACGGATGCGAATGGAAATCTTGTGGGACATAATGGCTTACAGGATGTTTTTGGTGCGCAATTTGAAACCACGAGGGACAAGTATGTGCATCGTGGTTTTGCTTTATGCGGAATTGAAGATATTACATATGGTAAAGAAGATAAGAATAAGTCAAATGCCACACTTCAGAACACGGAGGAAGCTGACAGCGTATTAGAGAGCATCAGAACCATGACAGAACAGCTTGAGGCTATGGCTAATCAGGTTAACGGAATCGGCTACAGAGAAGCAAGAGAGCTTTTTGGTATATCCGATGATACTGATACCAACGGTATAGTAACGGTGGTTGAGCAGATTCAGATTAAGCTCGCGGCAGCACTTGGTGAAGACTATAAGGGTGCCGTTAATATAGACATTAGCGATGTAGAAGCGGTTATGGGAACATCAGCGATAGCACAGTCGGTTGCCAATAGTCTTGATAAGTATGGAATTCCGGCTACGGAAGAGAATGTTGAGCTTATTCAGAAGGCTTTTGATGCAGTTGATAAATTGAATGCTATGAAAAGAGAACATTCCGGATATCTTGTAAAGAATGATTTGGCGCCTACTATAGCGAACCTTTACAAGGCACAAAGCAGTGCAGGAACGGTTTATAACGGAATTAAGCTTGAGGATGCAGATTGGGAGCAGCTTAAGCCGCAGGTTGAACAGATAATATATCAGACATTTGAGGACCCGCAGAATGTAGAAGACATAATGCAGACCTGCAGATGGATGGTAGAGCATGATATAGAGCTTAATAAGGCTAATCTTGCAAAAGTTGTAGCGTATGAAGATATGAATATGGAAGAGGTGCTTGCGACAGATGCCGTAGCAGACAGAATGGTACAGGCCATTGCGATGGGACGTAAGCCGCAGGATGCACTTCTTATAGGCTATGAATATAGCGGAAGATACATAGAAGAAATGGTTGCCAACCTTACCGGAAGATTAACGGAGACTGTAACCAATGCAGATGATATTACAGGTTTGACAGCCAGAAGACAGTTAGAAGAGATAAGACTTCTAATGACAAAAGAGGCCGGACTTATGCTTATGAAGAACGGCATAGACATTGATACGACTGAGCTTGAGGAATTAGTTGAAGAGCTTAAGAATCAGGAAAGAATATATTTTGATAATCTCGCTAAGCTTGAGGGCATGGAGATAACAGATGAAGGAATAGGCCTGTTTAAAGAGACAACAAGAGCTATGGAAGCTCTTCGAATGACACCTGCATATGTAATTGGCGGAGTTGTCCGAAACGATTTCGAGATGACAATCGAAGCCACTGTAAGGGAAGGTGCTAAGCTTCTTAATTCCATGGCGGGAGAGGCTGCGGTACAAGGCTATGAAACCCTTATGACCAGACCTGAGAGAGAATACGGAGACAGCATTACCAAGGCATTCAGGAATATAGACACGCTTCTGGCTGATATAGGCTTGGAGAATACACCTGAGAACAACAGAGCGGTTAGAATTCTTGCATATAACAGTATGGCGATTACCCCTGATAATGTTGCGGCAGTTGCATACGAGGATAGTGAATATCAGTATCTTCTTAAGAATCTTACACCAAGAATGGTACTCCATTGCATAAAAGAGGGAATTAATCCGCTTGATATGAATATACATGAGCTTAATGATTTCCTTGAAGAGGTTAAACCTGAGGTGGCCAATGACAAGGAAGAGCGTTTTAGCGAATTCTTATGGAGACTTGACAATGCAGGTCAGATTAAACCGGAGGAAAGAGAAGCATATATAGGTTTATTCAGGCTTCTTCATGCAGTAGACAGAACGAACGGTGCAGCCATTGGTTCGCTTGTTAATCAGGGCTTAGAGGTAACTCTTAATAATCTTCTTATGGCGGTACGTACAAGTAAGCATAAGAATATGGATATTAAGCTGGATGATCAAGCAGCACTTTCGTCTAAATCATTCGCAGACACATCCATAACAGAGCAGCTTAAGTTCTTCTATGAGGAGTCATGGAAAGAGGAATATGAGAACTATAAGAAGGAAGAATATATTAAGCTTTCAAAGGAAGAAGAGGCTCTAAACCTTATCGCAAGAGAAGGTCAGGCTGCTACACCTAATACAATTAAAGCGGCGGCAATGTTGCTTTCACAGAATGCAGGTCTTTTTGATAAATATCTTAATTTGCCGGATGGTTCAAAGGATGATAAGGAGACTGTAAGGCGAAGAAGAGGAGAACTTAACAGACTTGCAGGACTGGTCGGAGACAAAGAGCTTCTGGCAGATGCTTATGAGGATATGGAAGCAGATGTTGCTAAAGCGGTATCAGATTATGTGGATGAAGCGGCTGCGGATTATGAGACACTGACAGATATGAAAGCGCTCTATGCAGGTTTTAGATTTTTGTCTGCTACAGCAAAGAATAATGAGTCTTACTATATTCCGCTTGAGGTGTCGGGAAGAATGACGAATGTACACCTTAAGATTGTCAGACAGGAAGACATAACCGGAGTTGTAAACGTACACTTTACCCATGAAGAATATGGTGATGTAAGAGCACAGTTTAAGATAAAAGGTGAGTCGATGGAAGCATTTATAGTCAGCGACTTAAGAGCAGGAATTGACAGATTAAAAGCGAATGAAAAAGTTTTTGCAACTTCTGTTGAAAAGTATGGTATACTTAAAGGAAATACGACCTATGCGGTATCATTCTTTGCTGATGATACGGCAAATACAGTAGCCGGAACCACTATGACCGGCGAGACAGAAGAGGCAGCAGCAGTTTCAACGAAAGTTCTTTACGGAGTGGCAAAAGAATTTCTTGCACAACTTACATAAATATACGGAGGAATGACAGATGAGAATAGGTACAAATATTACAGCTTTGATAGCTAATAAAAACTTAGCAGCTTCAAATGACAAGTTATCTGCGTCAATGGAGAAGCTTTCAAGTGGTTACAGAATTAACAGGGCAGCAGATGATTCAGCCGGTATGGCGATTGCTTCTAAGCTTCGTACACAGATTAAAGGCTTGGAGCAGTCTTCAAGAAATGCATCAGATGGTATTTCGGTTGTGCAGACAGCTGAAGGTGCACTTAGTGAGATTGAAGCTATTCTTCAAAGAATGAGAGAGCTTGCTGTACAGGGAGCGAACGGAAGTCTTGTTGATGAGGATCGTGACTCTATCCAGAGCGAGATAGAAGCATTAAGCGAAGAGGTTGACCGTATTTCCAGAGATACAGAATTTAACAAGAAGACATTGTTAAATGGTTCTTTAGACAGAAGAAGCTATACAGATAAAGATGGCATCAAGGTAGACTTTGCGAGCAATCAGGTTCCGGCTAATAAATATGCGATAACAGTTACAGGAATGGCAAGCCGTGCGGAGATTAATGCGAATCAGATGGCATTGGTAGCAGGCACATCTGTAACAGCAGATATGGAAGGCTCAATTATTATTAATGATTATTCAGTAGACATTTCCGCAGGAGATTCTGCAGAGGATGTATATGCGAAAATTATAAATGCATGTGATAGAAATAACGTCAAAGTGGAAGGCTTTGATACCGACAGACTTTCATTTTCGACTTATGAATATGGTTCAAGCGAGACATTAACTATCGAGTTTACAAATGATGAGCTTGCAACAGCACTTGGACTTACCAGAAGCAACAAAGCTACCGGAAGTGATGCGACAGCTGAATTCGCTGACGGAGATACTACACAGGCGGGAACACAGAAGGTTGGTTTCAGCGAAACAGCAACTATTTCTGCTTATGGTAACATAATTACAGTTACAGATATAGGCGGATTCGAGTTAAAATACGAAGTGTCTGAGGAATATCAGGCAATCGACGAAACTGTTATGACTGATGTAACAGATATCGGAACTATGACAGTACATATCGGTGCAAACGAAGGTCAGGTAATAGATATCAGATTACAGGAGGTTAGTATAGAAAGCCTCGGCCTTAGTAATCTTAATTTCCTGACAGGTACAGGCGCATCTAAGGGTATTTCCCTTCTTGATAAAGCTATTACTAAAGTATCAAGCATCCGTTCAGAGATCGGTGCATGTCAGAACAGACTTGATTCAGCAACAGCGAGTCTTTCGGTAACTAAAGAAAATATGGATTCTGCTATTTCAAGAATTGAAGATGTTAACATGGCAGAAGAGATGTCGACATATACACAGCTTAACGTACTTTCACAGGCAGGTGTATCAATGGTTGCACAGGCTAATGAAATGCCTCAGATGGTACTCCAATTATTACAGTAAAGGAGGGAGCGGTGCCGGTAGTGCTTGTGGCATTGCGATAAGACATGACAAGAGAAGAGATTAAAGACTTTACCGCGAGAATATCGCAGACTAATCGTTCGGGACTTGTTGTTATCAGCTATGAAATGATGCTTACATATATACGACACGCAAAAGAGGAATTAGCAGAGGCACCGGAAGTGTTCGTATGGAATCTTAAGCAGGCTAAGAGTGTATTGGAAGAGCTTATGAATGCATTGGATTTCGATTATGCAGAGATAGCCAACGAATTAATGAGCTTGTATTTATTCATACAGAAGCAGCTTAACTCCAGTATTTTTAAGAAGGAAGATGTGAATCTTGCTTCGGTAGAAAACATCATAAACAAGCTTAAAGTGGCTTTCGAAAAAGTGGCAGAGGAAGACACGACAGGCCCTGTTATGCAGAACACATCCAAGCTCTATGTAGGCCTCACCTACAATAAGGATATGCAAAGCGATATAACGGAGACCAAGCAAGAATTATAAAGATGTAATGCACATATTAGGGATGATGTTTCCAACAAAGACACGCTTGCCATATACGGAATGAATATCCTTTAGTTACGAGAAACCTTATGCCATACACACATTAAATGATAGTTCCTTCTAAGACACGCTCTCGCTTGGTGAAAAACGTAGCAGTACTAAACTCAGAAAACCAAATGAGGAGTAATGCAATGCAGATAATCTCAAAAATTGATTTATCTGATATGCATTACTCCTCATTTTTCTTCGTTAAGTGCTGACGTTTTTCAACAGTCTTAACAGGAATCTATCATTTAATGTGTGGGAGTATAATATTATGCGTAACTAAAGGATATTAATTCCGATATTTTCAAGAGCTTAGAGGAAACATCATCCCTAATATGTGCATTTATACGACGTAGTTTATCAAAATTCTTACGCGTGGGAAGCTTTGAATATATTTTGATAAGGTTGTGTGCGGTATAATTTGGCTTGAGAGCTAAAGGGGTTACTGTGCGAATTCATGGAATTTGAAGTTCATGGCAACAAAGGATTCCAGGTCCTTGGTGGATATGTCGGAGGGGTATTGTCTTGCCTTGTCTAAGAGAAAGGCGTATCTTCTCTGGATGGCATTAATCTGATATATGGAGCAGTCTATAAGCTCGGGTTCGGTTACATTCTCGAACACGGAATAGGCACTTTCCAAGGCGTTGAGTGTTGCCTTTAATTCTGTTGCAAGGTGCATATGTTCATAAGATGGATTGGTTAGAGTTCTGTTTTTCATAGGGCCTCCTTCTGCTTTATATAGTAAAGTATTGCCAATGTTTGCAAAATATAACATAACAAGGAAAAGTCATGGCGAAAATTTTGAAAAAAGTATCTTTACAATTTTGGATGAATAGAGTATAATTTGTGACACAGTAAATACATTTCTTATTAGTTCGTTTCGAACACATTTCCCATTTTTATTAATTGAATATTTTGTGAGAAGGGGTGGTTAATATATTTAACTATGTCTTGTTTCTATACCTTTTTGGAGTAAGGAGGGGCTATGAAGGAGCAGATTATAGCGATATGTGACACAGAGAAGGATTATGCCATGCGTCTTGCGGAGCGTATCCGTGAGGAAGAGGGAGAGAGGTATGCCGTCCGGGTCTTTACGGGGGTCAGAGCACTTTTGGAATATAATAATGAGCAGCCAATAGCATATGTTGTTCTTGGTGAAAATCTTTTGGAGGAGCTTATGGAAAAGGATGCTGATGCGAAGGAGATTAAAGAAAGCCTGACGGGGACCATCTGCGTACTTTCAGATAAGAACATAACGGAGCAAAACGGATATTATGCACTTTATAAATATCAGGCGGCTTCAGAACTTATTAGAAAGCTTTTCCTGTATATTAAAGAAGAGAAAACAGTATGGCGAAAGGTGAAGGACAAAGAAGATTCAATGCGTACTATTGCATTTTTTTCACCGGTGCATAGTTATGAGCAGACCTTGTTTACGGTAACAACCGGATTGCTAATGTCAGGAACGGAAGTGTCAGAGATTGAAACAATGATGGCATCAACGCCGGGATCAGCGGAAACAGACACGCTGTATATTAATCTTGGTAAATATTCGGGCTTTGAGAAATTGCTTGGAATCGATAGCTGTGAGAATCTTTCAGAGGCGATGTTTTGTCTGCTTAGAGATGGGAAAATGCTAAAGGAACATCTGCCGGACCTTATAAAAGAGGCAGAGGGATTTAAGTATTTGCCTTCGATAAAAACGGCGACGGATTTTGAAGGACTGGGAAAAGACATGCTTTCGAAATGCATCGGGAATCTTAAGCGGCTTGCGATGCAGGGTGAAGTTAAGTTTAATAGGCTTTTGATTGAGCTAAACGGAGAAACGGAAGGTTTTCTTAATATACTTAAACTTTGCGACAGAATATATCTGTTAAAGAGAGAGGGAGAGCCGGCAGTTTTACCAAATGAGTTGTTTCTTAAGGAATGTGAGCTTCTTGGTGAACAGGATATCATAAAGAAGATAGAAGAGATAGAGATTCCTAATATTTCGAATATGACGGAAATCAGTGATGTCATAAGCCAAAAGGATGGAAGCTGGTGCAGAGAAGTAAGGAAGAGATTAATCGAAGGAGGGGTAATAGATTAAAGAATTAATAGACAGATTGGTTGAAAATCTCGGCGACAGAGAGGAGCTAAGTGATGAAGAGATTTATGACCAGATAGACAGGATTATACTGGGGGAGGCGCTTAATACACCTATGCCGTTGGCCAAAATGGAAGCGCTAAGGCGCAATATGTTTGCTTCGGTAAGGGGATTTGATGTGCTTCAGGAGCTTCTTGAGGATTCATCCATTACGGAGATTATGGTAAATGGATACCGGAAGATTTATATCGAAAGAGATGGAAGAATTATCAAGACGGACAAAATGTTTACATCTAAGGAACGCTTCGAAGATGTCATTCAGCAGATGGTTTCACTTGCGAACAGAAGAGTTAACGAAGCTTCACCTATTGTAGATTCGAGGCTTCCGGATGGTTCAAGAGTCAATGTTGTACTTGCGCCTATAGCCATTAACGGACCGATAGTAACTATTCGTAAATTTGCTAAGAAACCGATTACAATGGATAAGCTTATAGAATGGGGAAGTGTTTCACGCGAGGTTGCAGAATTTTTAAGAGATTTGGTAGTGGCAGGTTACAATATCTTTGTGAGTGGAGGAACCGGCTCCGGTAAAACGACTTTTCTGAATATACTATCTGAGTTTATACCGCCTGAGGAGAGAGTTATTACCATTGAGGACAGTGCAGAGCTTCAGCTTACACATATTGATAATATCGTTTCTCTTGAGGCCAGAAACAACAATGCTGAGGGAGAGAATGGTATAACCATAAGAGACCTCATAAAGACTGCACTAAGGGCAAGACCGGATAGAATTATAGTAGGTGAGGTAAGAGGCGAAGAAGCTTTTGATTTATTGCAGGCTTTTAACACGGGGCATGATGGTTCACTTTCGACGGGACATGCTAACAGTCCGAAGGACATGATAAGCCGCCTTGAAACCATGGTGCTTATGGGAGTAGACATGCCGGTTGCTGCGATAAGAAGTCAGATAGGAGCTGCCATTGATATAATCGTGCATCTCGGAAGGCTTAGGGACAGAACAAGAAGGGTTGTCTCGGTAACAGAGGTAGACGGATATGGGAATGGTGAAGTGAAATACCATGAGATATTCAGATTTAAGGAAGAGGGGGAGGATGCATTCGGAAGAATTATAGGATGTTTTGAGGGAGATAGTGGCAGCCTTTTAAATCGTACCAAGCTTATAAATGCCGGAATCCTAAAGGGGGATACGGCTTGAAATGTAACAAAAGATATATTTTACAATTTATTCTGATTGATTTCTTTATTTTTTCATTACTAGGATATCTCTTTTTCAGAAGTATCCTAATGTCAGTTCTACTAGTCGTAATAGGAACTCCATTTTTATTTTTAATTCAGGTTAAAGAACATAAAAGGAAGCAGAAACAGAAGCTGAATGAGCAGTTTAAGGATGCGATTCTTTCACTCGCAGCCTTGTTGAGGGCAGGCTATTCCGTGGAGAACAGCTTTGAGGAAATGCGTAGGGAAATGATAGAACTCCACGGGGAAAAAAGCATGATAGTAGTTGAGTTAAAGCGGATTATCAGGAAGCTTAAACTCAACGTCATGGTAGAAGAACTTCTGGAGGATTTCGGCAAAAGAAGCGGCATTGACGATATCAAGAATTTTGCATCTGTTTTCAAAACTGCCAAGAGAAGTGGCGGAGATATGCTAAAGATAATAACCAAAACTGCAAGAATGATAGTTGATAAGTGCGATATAGAGAGGGAGGTTTCAACGGTAATTGCAGCTAAAAGGTTTGAAGAACGTCTTATGCTTATAATGCCGGCAGCAATTGTTTTGTACCTGAATATTTCGAATCCCGGCTTCTTAGATGTTATGTATGAAACTATACAAGGAAGACTGATAATGATTGCGTGTCTTATTGTGTATGCGGGTGCCTTTGTTGTAGGGGAGAAAATTGTGGAGCTTAAGATGCAATGACGAGAGGAGGAGAATGTATTAAGAAGAAAATATTGATTCCTGTCTTGTGTGTATTGTTGGGAGGCATATTATCCCTGTTTAGTTTTATCAGTGAAAGTAAAGACAGGACACGGGTGACTACGCTTGAGAGACCTAAGATAGGCGAAAGAAGCAGGGAATATGAGTTAGAAGCTGTTTATGGTGAGATAGTAAACGACGTAACCGTTAAAGTTAATGAAAGAGATATTTCTTTTGAAGAAGCGATGGAAATTTTTGAAAAAAGTTATGAAGAAATAATGAGATTAATGAAGGAAAAGAACGGAGATCTTAATAAGGTATCCGGAGATTTGTATCTGCCGACTACAGTTTGTGAAGGAATACCTAAGCTTGAATGGTATAGCGATAATGTTGAGTACATAGAAGATAACGGAGAACTTACTCAGAGGGTATATGGGGAGCTTCCGGATGAAGGGCTTGTTGTTGATATGGAGGTGAGGTTGTCAGTACAGGATTATGCAGTATGGTATCACATTCCTGTGTATCTGGCAGAAGAAAATATTACGAAAAAGGCAGACATGGAGAAGCTGATAGAGGATAAGCTCTTACTTGCTGAAGAGAATGATAAGAATGATCATATTGAGCTTCCTTCAGAAGTTAATTCCATACAAGTTTCTTATTATGAAAAGAAAGAGAAGAAATGGTGGGAAGCACTTTTTCTTGGAGTTTTGGCGGCGATGGTTACCGTGCTTTTGCCTAAATATAAGGCGGAAAGGGAAGATAAGAAAAGAAAAAGGGAATTGGAATTGTCTTTTTCTACTATAATTACAGAATTTACATTGTTGGTAGGTGCCGGGGCAACAACTCGGTTTGCGTGGGAGAAGATTGTAAGAGATTACAGAAGTAGCGGAAAAAAGAAGGTACCCTACGAGGAAATGGCAAGGGCCTACAATGAAATGCAGAACGGTTTGGCGGAAAAAGAAGCTTATGTTCAATTTGGAAAGAGATGCGGCCTATCACCATATATACGTTTCGGAAATCTTCTTGAACAGAATTTAAGAAGAGGAACCAAAGGACTTGTTGAAGGGTTGGAGCACGAGGTTTGGGAGGCTTTTGAAGAACGTAAGGCTCTGATTGTAAAGCTGGGGGAAGAGGCAGGAACCAAATTGCTGTTACCAATGATATTGTTACTCGGAATAGTAATTGCTATAAGTATTATTCCGGCATTTTTGATTATGTGAAATATTAGGAGGACAAATATGATTAACGCTATTAAGAAATTTTGGAAGGATGAATCGGGGATGGGAGTTGTTGAGGTTGTTCTTATTCTGATTGTAATTGTCGGTTTGGTAGTTATTTTTAATGATGAGATAACGAAGATAATAACTGACATATTTGAGGCCGTAGAGGATAAAACGGCACAATTGTACTAAGGCGTGAGATTATGCTGCAAAAGGGTTCGATTACAGCGTGGTTTAGTATGACGCTAACAATTATTATTGCTGTTCTTTTGCTTGCGGTAGAGAGCTCGAGGTGGGCATGCGCACGGACATTTTTTGAATGGGCTACGGAGTACAGTGTTAAATCTGTCCTTGCCGACTATTATGTACCATTGTATGAGGAATACGGGGTTATGTTTTTGGATGAAACATACGGAGGAGAAAGGGGTATTGCGGAGGAAAAGTTTAAGGAATACCTAACCTATAATATTAATCCGAACAGGGGAAGGCTTGTGGCAGATACTTATTTTTATGATGCCTATCTAAGTGATAAGGGGTTTGAGGAGATAGTATATGCTGCTTATGCAGATGGCGAACCGTTAAGAAGGCAGGCATGCGAGTATATGAAATATAGATTGCCGGCAGATGTGATTCATGGATTGATTGAACAAAGTGGATTTATGGATGAGGCTGAGGCGGTAAAAGATTTTTTTGATGAAATACAGGCTATATCGGGAAGTCTTGCAGAGGTAGATTCCGCGATAAAGGATATTTCAAATTGTATGGATGAAATAGAGGCATGCCAGATTAAGCTTTCTGAAAGTCTTACCAAAGTGAAAGACTCATATGGTAAGGAGGAAAAGGAGCAAACCAAAGCCGAAAAGATTCTTGAGGAAGACAAACTGTCACTTTATGCTTCAGTCAGCAATCTCAAAAATAATATAAACGGTTACTATGAAGTGACATCAGGGATTGAGGAATATCTTAAGGAGGTAGAAGCAGGCTGGATAGGTAATGATGAAATATCTGCGGAGATTAAGCAAATAATTACGGATGAAGTGGGTGACATTTTGCTTAGTTGTGGTAGCGAGGGGGATATATTCGGAATAGAGCAAGTAGATGAAGCAACTTCGGATTTTGCTGAGTTGCTTTATAAGAGTGTTGAAGATGAAGACTTTGATGAACAACAGCTTGCTTCTTATGAAATGCCCGATATGACGTTTCCGGAAGAGGTGTGGGACAGCGCAGATACGGATATTATGATGTTGTTTGAAGAATTGGTTAATGGGGGACTGTATTACATAATATGTCCGGAATATATGTCGATTTCAACGACACCGATAGAGCAGTTTCATAACAGATATAGGGCAGAGCAGGATTCGGATGAACTAAAGCTTTCCGGGCTATACATGAAAGAGGAGGCATTGGACAACTTGTATTTTGCGATGTATGTCACGAGTATGTTTGGAGATTATTGTAATCCCTGTGAGGAGCATGAAATAGTTTGCGAAACGGAATATGTCATTGGCGGAAAAGAGAACGAGAGACTTAATATACAAGCGGTTATTAACGAATTAATTTCTGTAAGAACCATGCTTAATCTTTTGTACCTTATGGGAGACGGAGAAAAGAAGGCTAAGGCACATGATATGGCTGTGAAGCTTGTGGGGGCAACGGGTATGTATGTAATGATTAAGGTCGTCCAGTACTTTATTCTCCTTTTGTGGGCGCTTGGTGAGGCAGTCATAGATGCCAGGATTCTTATGGATGGTGGTAGTGTAGCTTTTTTAAAAGAGGCGAAAGACTGGAAGCTGGAGACATTAAGTATGGATGACATACTTTCGGCGGCCACCTCATATGAAGGCGATGAACAGAACGCGGATATTAATGATCTTTATTATAAAGATTACTTAAACATCATCCTTATCAGACAGAGAAAGGGTAAACAGGCATATCGCGTCATGGACCTTATAGAGGAAAATATCCAAAACACTTACTATTCCGAATTCTATTTTGAAAACTGCATTTATGCAATCAAGGCAAAGGCAAGCTTTAGTCTTAATTCCTTATTTGAACTTAACACATATACGCCCGACAAGGCAGATGTATCATATTATTTCTCATATTAATATTTTCTGGGCACTTTCGAAACTATATTACAAATTTCATCTTGTTTATTGCATGCCGAAAACGTATTAAAGCAAAGCGATTAGGAATATATGTTTTTGCTCGCAACGCTACGCTCCCAAGTAGAACTACACCCTTTGCCGCTTCGATGTTTGATTACACGCCTCCTCCGTAAACTCACCAAACATTCGGACTTATCATATGATTGGCGAAGGCAACACAGACCATTAGGGAATTTACTTTGCCATGCTTCATTGAACACGTCTACCACGCACTCTTATCAACCGTCGATGCTTATTACATGATGTGCGAAGGCAACACAGACCATTAGTGGAACTTGACTTTGCTACGCTTCGATAAAGCACG
>JAFTJD010000076.1 GCA_017456585.1 Lachnospiraceae bacterium | reverse complement strand
GCAGACGTTTTCAATGAAGCATGGCACAGTAAATTCACTGACGGTCTGTTTTGTCTTCGCACATCATGTAATAAGCATCGACGGTTGATAAGAGTGCGTGGTAGGCGTGTTCAATGAAGCATGGCAAAGTAAATTCCCTAATGGTCTGTGTTGTCTTCGCACATCATATGATAAGTCCGAATGTTTGGTGAGTTTGCGGAGGAGGCGTGCCAATCAAACATCGAAGCGGCAAAGGGTGTAGTTCTACTTGGGAGCGTAAAGTTGCGAGCAGAAACATATATTCCTAATCGCTTTGCTTTAATATGTTTTCGGCATGCAATAAACAAGATGAAATTTGCAATATATTTTCACAAATGCTTATCACAAAAGCGGATGCTTCGCTTTAAAATGCATAGCACCCGCTTTCTATTTAATAGTTCAGTCGCGCCGCCCTGTCATTCGCAAAGCCGTACTTCGCACTTACCAGCGCTTTCGCGCCTGCTTTGCTCATGTTCCGGCGCTCAGCCAGTACAAGACAAAACACAAAAATATGCAAGCATATTTTGTGTTGTTTAGTCTTGTACTGCTGAACTGTTTCTACCAAACTCGCTAAGTTCCAATCCCGGATTACGGTCAAGAACCATTCCGACACTCCAAGGATTGATGAACAATAATAATGGATTGTCCTTCAAATCCTTAATTTTCTTCATATCAGAAGTTCCCATGATTCTGTCAAGATCTGTTCCTTCGCTCACTATCCATCTGATATGCTCATATGGAAGCGGCTCAAGACGAATATCTACATTGTATTCGTTCTCAAGTCTGTATTTCAGAACCTCGAACTGGAGCACACCAACTACACCTACAATGATTTCTTCCATACCGGTATTGTACTCCTGGAATATCTGAATCGCACCTTCCTGTGCAATCTGATTGATACCCTTAATAAACTGCTTTCTCTTCATGGTATCAAGCTGACGTACTCTTGCAAAATGCTCCGGTGCGAAGGTAGGAATCCCCTCATACTCAAACTTTTTACCGGGCATACAGATTGTATCACCGATGGAGAAAATACCCGGATCGAATACACCGATAATATCGCCGGCATAAGCCTCATCTATAACCTTTCTTTCCTGTGCCATAAGCTGCTGCGGCTGGGAAAGTCTCATCTTCTTATTACCCTGAACATGGTAGACTTCCTTATCAGCATCGAACTGGCCTGAGCAGATACGCATAAATGCAATTCTGTCTCTATGTGCCTTGTTCATATTAGCCTGAATTTTAAATACAAATGCCGAAAAGCTCTCCTCGAACGGACTAACATCTCCGATATTCGCACGTCTTGAAAGTGGTGCTGAAGTCATCTGTAAGAAATGCTGTAGGAATATCTCTACGCCGAAGTTAGTAAGAGCAGAGCCGAAAAATACCGGTGACAACTCTCCTTTACTTACTGCATCCATATCAAATTCCACGCCTGCACCATCAAGAAGCTCTATCTCTTCCATAAGCTTCTCATATGCTGCTTCACCTATATAATTCACAAGAGTCGGATCATCAATACTGATCTCTGTAACCTCGCCCTCCTTAGTACCCTTCTCTGTATCAGAGTACATAACTACCTTGCTGCCATTACGATCATACACACCCTTGAAATTCTTACCTGAGCCAATCGGCCAGTTAACAGGGCATGTTGCGATACCAAGCTCTTTCTCTATATCATCTAATAAATCAAATGTATCATTTGCATCTCTATCTAACTTATTTATAAAAGTAAAAATAGGAATATGTCTCATTACACATACTTTAAAAAGCTTTCTTGTCTGTGCCTCAACACCCTTTGACGCATCAATAACCATTACCGCCGAATCCGCAGCCATAAGTGTACGATAGGTATCCTCCGAGAAATCCTGGTGTCCAGGTGTATCAAGGATATTAATACAATACCCGTCATATTCAAACTGCAATACTGATGAAGTTACTGAGATACCTCTCTCTTTCTCTATCTCCATCCAGTCTGAAACTGCATGTCTGGCTGTTGCCTTTCCTTTTACAGAACCTGCAAGATTGATTGCACCACCATACAAAAGAAACTTCTCTGTAAGTGTTGTCTTACCTGCATCAGGATGTGAAATAATCGCGAAGGTTCTTCTTCTATTAATCTCTTCTCTTATATTTGACACGACTTGCCCTCCTAAATATTTTCCAACTTGTAATTTTATCCTATGGCTTCTGCCTTGTCAAGCACACTTAGCGAAACCCTCGCACAATTTTCATATTGTGCGAGGGTTTCGCTAAGTGTCTATTAGTTTAAGTAAGTCTTTTCGAAGGTTTCGATGTCCATAGGTTTGGCAAAATAGTATCCTTGGAACATATCACAGCCCATCTCAGAAAGGTACTTAAGCTGCTCTTCGTTTTCAACACCTTCGGTTATAACCGGCATTCCAAGATTCTTGGAGAGACTTATTATCATCTGAAGTATCTTCTTACTTCTCTCTTCGTCCTCCGCCTTCTTAAGAAATACCATATCAATCTTAAGGATATCAACATGCAAATCCTTGAGAAGATTAAGCGATGAATATCCGCTTCCGAAATCGTCCATCTCAACGATGAAACCATCTCTTCTAAGTCTCTTAATAAGCTCCATCTGCCTCTTGAAATCAAGCACAATGGCTGTCTCTGTAATCTCAAGCTTAAGGTTCTTCGGATCTATCTCGTATTTCTCTACAAGGTCAGTAAGAACCTTATATATGTTGATAAAGTAAAGGTCTCTCGGTGATACATTTACGGAAATATACATATCATCATGACCCTCATCCTTCCACTTACGAAGCAGCTTACATGCGAGCTCCCATATGTATCTATCAACATCTGTTATCAAGCCGTTCTTCTCAAATAATGGCACAAATTCGCTCGGGGAAATCGTTCCTTTTTCAGGATGAAACCATCTTACAAGTGCCTCGGCACCGATAACCTTGCCGTCAGCAGTAGTCTGCGGTTGCAGATGAACCGTAATCTGTCCGTCGCGAAGCGCATCATGAAGGTATCCAACAAGCTCCTGCTCGCGTCTTATATTTTCACGGAGCTTATCATCATAATATGCAACCCTCTTATTATAGTCACCCTTTACGGTAGTTATTGCCATTCGTGCACGGTCACACATAACCGAAGCCGGAACTGCTCCACCTGTAACCTCAAATATACCTACATAATTAACTATCGGAAACAGTACATTATTATCTGTGTCTTCAAAGAAGAACGCTCTTGTTTCCTCTCCAAAAAGCACTTCCTGATATTCCGCCTTAGGTATAAGCACCGAAAAAACGTCATTGGACCACCTTCCCACGGCAACTGCCTTCGGAAGACTCTCTTTTAACTTCTTGGCAAAGTTGGCAAGAACCATATCTCCTGTCTTGGTTCCAAGGAAGTCGTTTATCATCTTGAAATCTTTAATGTCCGTACAAACCATATAGAGGTCTTCATCAAGATGATTCTTTATATATTTATCACATATTTCACAGAAATATTCTTTATTGTATAGACCGGTGAGACTGTCATGCGTAGCAAAATATCTCTCAAGTCTAAGCTTCTTAACTTCTTCCGTTCTATTCTGTATCAGATAGTAGCCTCCCTGAAGATGCTTTCTGGAGTCCTCTAACCTATGAAGTGATATCTCGAAATGTATCTCTTCATCTCCGGAATAAAATACCTGTTCATTCGACCATTCAATCTCCGGATTCATATATCTTTTGTGACACCATTCTTCAAATGTATGTCCAAGCCCGCTTATTATCTTTCTATCTTCCTGCAAAAGGTCCTTTGCATATCTATTAACATACAGCTTATTGCCATCCGCATCATACATAAGAAGTCCCACTGACATACCATCCGCTACTGACATCAATGTCTGCGGCAAAAGCTTCTGCGGCGTATACACAAGTGCGCAATAGTATATACAGATAGCATCAAATGCATATCCGAACAAAGATATATCTATAGGTACCGGAATAGACAGGAATCCTGCAACCACTATAGCAAGTGTCATAGCTGCTATAAGCATATATTTCTGACGATAAAACTTAGGAGCCGTAAATCCCTTATATAGCAGACTTAAGATACATATTGCCGCCATGACAAGCAAAATCATGTGATGAGTATACAAAAATTCGCCCATCTCCATCTCAAAATAGGCTTCGCCATCAAAAAGGACAGTTTTCTGTACCCAAAAGAGATGCTTCGTAAAAAAGTTAGCAACAGCGGATACCGAATCCGCAATCATAACTCCTGCCATTATCCATTTAATAACAGGCCTCTTAATACGCATTTCCACATACTCAATTGAAAACCGAAACAGGAAAAACATCATCCACGAAGACAGAATGAGTCTGCCGGTTCGTAAAAACATCCACAGATTCTCGGAAGTTACGACATGTGTCAGCATGTCAAAACCCACTATCGCCCAACCTACAATGAGAATTCTGCCAACCACTTTGGATAATCTGTGTTTCTTTCTGTAAGACATAAAAATACAGTACCCAATTATTATAAGAACTGCTATTGAAAGTACATTCACGAATATCCTCATACCAGTCACCCCCGTCATCTTCTGTACCTTTAATTAATTTTATCATTTTAGATATTGAAAGTCTATATTTTTCGCTTTTTTTACGGCTTTTTAGCTACTTTTTCTGACTCTTTTCCGCCAAGCTCCTACAATAGTGGTGCCAACAGTCTTGAAACCTGTTCTTTTATCCGTATATTCAGCCTTCTTGTTATATAATCATGGCTAGTAAGTTCAACCGACTTCTTCATGTCTGCCAGAAAAATTTCCTCAAGCTTCCTTACGGTTCTTCCGTCATATATCATTGCATTTATTTCAAAATTAAGCCTAAAGCTTCTGATATCCATATTAGCAGTCCCAACCGATGCAACCTCCCCATCAACCATAACCGTTTTGGCATGTAAAAAACCGTTACCATACAGATAGCATCTCATCCCCGCTCTCAAAAGCTCGCCCACATAGGAATATGACGCCCAATACACAAACGGATGATCCGGCTTACAGGGTATCATAAGACGCACATCTATGCCACTGCATGCCGCTATTTTCAACGCATTAAACACCGCCTCGTCCGGCACAAAATATGGTGTCTGAATATAGATATTCTTTTTCGCCTTGTTTATAAGTCTAAGATAATTATCCCGAATCTGCTCATAGCCGGCATCAGGACCGCTTGTAACTATCTGCATTCCCGCACCGCTATAATCCTCTTTCACAGCGTCATCCGGCTTATAATTCTCTGCTCTCATTTTCTCCTTAGCGGTATAATTCCAATCCAAAATAAATCTAAGAAGCAGTCCTTCAACCGCTCCTCCCGTTATTTTCAGATGTGTGTCTCTCCAATAACCAAACTTCTTATTTTTACCAAGATATTCCTCACCAATATTAAAACCGCCGACAAAACCAAACTTTCCGTCAATCACAACTATCTTTCTGTGATTACGATAATTGACCCTGAGATAAACCTTCTTAAGAATCGGTGCATAAAATTCATTTGTAATAATACCCTTTTTCTCTATCTCTTTCCAAACTCGCCCCGGCACAATTCCGCCGCCCAGACTGTCATACAGAATCCTTACCTCTACGCCTTCCTCCACTTTTCTAACCAAATGTTTACATATTCTCGCAAACAGATCGTCATTTCTTATAACATAATATTGGATAAAAATATATATTTCTGCTTTATCTATAGCCTTTATCAACTCTTCGAATTTAACATTTCCATCCGTATACACCTCAATATCATTATTCCCTGTATATGCCGCATATCCTGAGCGCAAATTATATAATATTAAGTCCCGATATTCATAAGCCTCACTTGCAAGAGTCCCTTTATCAAGTATATCCCTTTCCTGCTTATATGCTCGTGTCTGCATTTCCTTTCGCAGCTCCTTGGTACGGAATTTTTTATCCCAAAAGTAGTCTCGTCCTACCAGAAAATACAGCACAAATCCTACCCACGGCATAAAAAAGAGAACCAAAAGCCACGCCCACACTGTCCTTGGTTCACGCCTTTGCAAAAATACCAGCAAGCCTGCAATAAAGAAATTCGTAATCATTATCACTTTCCATATTACTTCTAACATACACGCACCTCAAAATACTGCTGTTAGGTAGCATTGCCATTTTTTATAAAATTTATTTGCAAATATTATAAAAGGTGATATAATCGTATAGGGCAGAGTAAAATGTTCGCATAAGCAGGTAAGGAAGCTTGCTTACTTAAATGCTTATGCGAATATTTGACGAGCGAAGCGTGCCGGGCGTACTTTAGGACGCACGGCTCTGACCGAATTTTTTATAAGGAGATTGATTATTATGAAGTTCTTTATCGACACAGCCAAAGTAGAAGATATCAGAAAAGCTAACGATATGGGTGTTATCTGTGGTGTTACCACTAACCCTTCACTTATAGCCAAAGAAGGCCGCGATTTCACAGAGGTAATTACAGAGATTACTTCTATCGTAGATGGTCCTATCAGTGGCGAGGTTAAGGCTACAACAGTTGATGCTGAGACAATGATTGCAGAAGCAAGAGAAATCGCTAAGATTCACAAGAACATGGTTGTTAAGATTCCTATGACAGTTGAAGGTCTTAAGGCTGTTAAGGTTCTTTCAGCAGAAGGTATCAAAACTAATGTTACACTTATCTTTAGTGCTAACCAGGCTTTACTTGCTGCAAGAGCAGGCGCTACATATGTATCACCATTCCTCGGACGTCTTGATGACATCAGCATGCCGGGTATTGACTTAATCCGTACAATCGCAGATATTTTTGCAATTCATGATATCGATACAGAGATTATCGCAGCAAGTGTACGTAATCCAATCCACGTAACAGACTGTGCTGCTGCAGGTGCTGACATCGCAACTGTACCATACAGCGTTATCGAGCAGATGACAAAGCATCCTTTAACAGATCAGGGTATCGCTAAGTTCCAGGCTGATTATAAGGCTGTTTTCGGAGAATAATATATTTAGAAAGGAACCCCATTATTTATGGATGTTGTTTTAAAAGTAATATTAATAGTATTAGCAGTTTTAGTAGCAATCGTTGCTCTCCTCTACTTCGTGGGCAGAAAAGCTCAGAAGAAGCAGTCCGAGAGCAAGGCAGCAATGGATGCGGCACAGCAGACCATGACACTTTTCATCATTGATTTAAAGAAGATGCGTCTAAAGGATGCCGGTCTCCCAAAAGCTGTACTTGAATCTACTCCTAAGTACGCGAGACTTTACAAGATGCCTATCGTCAAGGTAAAGGTTGGTTCAAGAGTAATGTCACTTATCGCAGACCCTAAGGTTTACAACCAGCTTCTTCCTAAGCAGGAAGTTAAAGCTACAGTAAGTGGTCTTTACATCACAAGTGCAAAGAGAATCCGCGGACCTATCCCTGAGCCAAAGGCTAAGAAGAAATCCGGCAAAGAAAAGCGTGCCGAAAAGAAAGCTAACAAATAAACCGAACGGAGCTGATTACAGCTCCGTTTTTTATTGCGACAAAGTGGTTGCAACGAGAACAAAGAGTTCCGCTTGCGGAACTCTCGCGCCGAGCGCGGTCGCTGCGACAAACTTCCTCTTCGCGCGAGTGCGCATCCACGCGGAGCGTTTTTTATGTTATAGGACGCATTTTCCTATAACATAAAAAAGCGAGCAGAATCTGCTCGCTTATGGTATATGTTAGTTATTAAGTGCGGTTATCTTAAATCTGATTTCGCAGTCAGATACAAATTCATAATTTATATCAAGTGCATATTTGATAGTTACCACTATCTCATTTTCACTTTCCTCAAGAACTATCTTTCTGGTATCTATGCCCATCATAAGGTTGCCAACCGGAGTCTCATAATACGTGATGTTCTTCTTTTTTTCCTCAAAGGTCATGTTCGTACTAACCACGCCATTCTTCTTGAGTTCAAACTTGCCGTCACTTATGATAACCGTATTCTTAACTGCCTGGGTGGTTTCATCCACAACCTCTTCGTATATGAGGTAATGCTTTCCGTTCTTGAAATAGTAGTTACCGCTACAGATAACTTCAAGCGAATCGGAATCTTCCCCCGCCATTTGCATACCCTTCACTGAAATAAGTACTTCTTTTGTCATATCCTAGTATCCTTCTAGTATTCCTCAATATTTACCTGCATAACATTCTCAACAGGGAACGGAAAACGCTCCTTGGCAAAATGCGCAACCTTGTCAGCGCCATCACTCACACAGAACCTATGCATGCCTGTACCGACAGATGTCTGTGTTGAAAGCATTCTTGAGGATGCTTCTGCAGCCTTCAAGTCTGCTGTAACACCTGCTCCGTTACCGGCCGTAGCTTCTGCAGAAGCAGCAAGCCCTAACTCTGACAACATCTTCTTAAGTTCTCTCGCCGTCTCATATGCAGGATTAACCAGATTAACTTCAGGTCCCATTATCTTTCTGATAGTATCTCTAAGAAACGGATAGTGTGTACACCCAAGAATAAGTGTATCTACTTCATTCTCCTTCATAACCTCAAGGTATTTGCCGGCAATCTCATAGGTAACATTGGTATCAAGGAAAAAACCTTCCTCAACCAAAGGTACGAATAAAGGACACGCCCTCTCCGTAACCTGATATGTAGGTTTATGTTCCTTAATAAGCTTCGTGTGTATATGACTGTTAATCGTTCCTTCTGTTCCGATGATACCTATCTTTCCATTCTTAGTCATCTCGGAAGCAACCTTTGCTCCGGGCTCAATAACGCCTACAATAGGGATGTCAAGTTCCTCTTTTATCTCCGAAAGAGCAAGCGCACTGGCTGTATTACATGCAACAACAATCGCTTTTACATCCCAGGTTCTAAGATATCTGATAATCTGTTTGGAAAACTTTATAATGGTATCCTTAGACTTACTTCCATAAGGAACTCGTGCTGTGTCGCCAAAATATACAATTTTCTCATTAGGCAGCTGTCTCATAACCTCTTCTGCCACTGTAAGACCACCTACGCCCGAATCGAAGATTCCTATAGGTGCATCCTGTCTGTTCTGCATAAGCTTTTACCTCTATTAACTAATCGTTATATCTCGCCATCGCACTCTGTAGAAGCTTCTCTACAAGCTGTTCTTTTGATATGCCTTTGGCTTCCCAAAGCATCGGATACATACTTATCGCAGTAAATCCCGGAATAGTATTAATCTCGTTAAATACAACCTCATTGGTATCATTTGTAAGGAAGAAATCTACTCTTGAAAGCCCGTAACAATCTAACTGCTTAAATATCTTAAGCGCAGCTGTTCTTATCTCTTCTTCTTTGCCCTCAGGAAGCTCAGGAGAAATAACTGTCTTGGACTCTGCATTATGATACTTTGCCTCATAATCATAAAACTCTGCTGCCGCTACTACTTCTCCTATGCCTGATGCCTTGCAGTCTTCTCCGCCAAGCACAGCACATTCAAGCTCACGTCCAACTATAGTTTCTTCAACAAGTATCTTTCTGTCATGCTCTGCTGCCAAATTAAGTGCAGTCACAAGAGCCTCTCTGTTATCCGCCTTAGATACACCCTGTGAAGAACCTGCGTTACACGGCTTAACAAATACAGGATATGCAAGCTTCTCTTCAATACGTGCTATGGTTGCGGACATATCGCTTAATTCTGATTTTCTTACAGGTACATAAGCTGCCTGACGGATACCTATCGCGTCAACCAACATCTTAGTATATAACTTATCCATGGTTACAGCTGAAGATAACACTCCGCAGCCTACATATGGAATTCTTGCAAGCTCCATTATACCCTGTACTGTTCCGTCCTCACCGTAAAGTCCGTGAAGCACCGGAAATACTACATCGATATGTATATTCTGTGCATTCTCTCCACGAATAAGCCAGATGCTCTGGTCTGTCGCATCCGGTGAAAATACCACCTTAGTCTTACCATCTACCCACTGTCCGCTTGCAATTGCATCCAGTGAATCCGCGAGAAGCCACTTACCATCTTTGGTTATTCCAACGAGAATTACCTCGTATTTGCTCTTATCTATATTGGCAACCACCGTCTGCACAGATACGCATGAAACATCATGCTCCGACGATTGTCCTCCGAATAAAACTGCTACTGTCTTTCTCATTTCTGTCACCCTTGCCTTTTCTAAAATGCTTACTTTATTTTACAGTCATTTCACTTATAATTCAATACCTTTTTATCTTTTAACTTATCTTTATTTCGACACATATTTCCTAATTTTCAAACTCCTGTATAAACCTCTTTTTCATGGCAATACTCCCAATATATCCTAATTCTCGCACCCGATATTCCTAACCCCGTGCGGATATGTAGGGATAGGAGCGCAGGGGTTAGGAATACCTGGTGCAAGAAATTACATAGAAAAGGAGTTTTGTATGAAAAAGTTAATTAGATGTAGAGGATTTGTGGGTGTATTAGGGTGTGCTATGTTTTTGTTGGGATTGTGGTTATATAATGATAAAAGCGAAGAGTCTCTTAGGGATTTGCAAGAAAGTTTGGCTGACAGTATCGTGAGATTTCATGTAATAAGTGCAGGAGATAGTGACGAGGAACAGTCTCTTAAGCTTATGGTAAAGAATGCTGTAATTGATATGCTTGAAGAGGAACTCTCGGATGCCTCTTCGAAGGAGGAGACTCTTGAAAAACTCTCGATGCTTACTCCTGAAATTATAGCCCTTGCCAAGGCTACTTTAAAAGAAAACGGCAGTGACCTTTCGGTCTCTGCCGCTGTATGTGACAATTGCTTTTTTCCCATAAAGACTTATGGTGACTTAACTCTTCCCGCCGGCGAATATACCGCATATCGAATCGTTCTTGGCGAAGGCGAGGGCACCAACTGGTGGTGCGTTCTGTATCCACGTCTGTGTTTCGTTGATGCCGCATACGGCGTTGTTCCCGAAGAATCCAAAGAAGATTTCAAAGCACTTCTTGACGAAACTGAATATAATGCCATCTTTGGCAAGAATGTTAAGTTCAAGTTTAAGTTCCTAAGCTTCCTTAATGAGCTGTTTGCATAATATAATGATTTGATTACTTAAGCCCAAGAAGAAGCGCTGCTGCATCTTTCTTAGTCATAGGCGCATCACCGTCCGCAACCTCAACTGCCGCATTTACTTTTTTGACCATGCTTGCCGCCTCAGCAAAAGTTATTACATCCTTCGGTCTGAAATTATTATCAGAAGCATCAACTATTCCAAGCTTCTTGGCGATGCCTACCGCATCATAATAGTAATCGGTTCTGCTAACGTCTGCGAAGTTTTTTCTTTCGTATGCGCGAAGTCCGAGAGCATTTACAAGAAGTACTACGAAGTCTGCACGCTTAATCGGTTCTGCTCCGTTCTTTAGCTCGCCATTTGCCCATGCAAATACATCTGTGTTTGTAAAATCGCCTGTTATATAATTTACGGCATACTGCTTAGGGTCCATTTCACTTCCCCAGTATCTGGTCCAGTTATATAAACGCTTCGGCTGTGGACGAGTGTAAGGAACCGCTGCCTTAGAAAGGTCAGTCTCAGTAGCTGAGTAGATATGCACCTCTGAATCCGAATAAATAAGCGCCTGCGTCTGTCCGTCTCCTATAAGGTCTGTCCACATAATGTGTCCGTCAAACGGGAATTTGAAAATAGGATTCATATAGCCATCATAGATAGCTGCCTGAAGTCCTCCTCTTCTGTATGCAAGAAGATGATCAGAACCTTTTCCGTCAAAATTATGTATAGTTGTAACGATAGAGCTCCAACCCGGAACCGTTCTGTTTTCCTTATAAAGTGTCTGTCCCTTTGAATCTACAAGGAACATTCCATCAAGTCCGTTAGGGCCGCTTCTGTCTATACGGTCAAGACCGCCCATCTCTGTACCCGGATTCTCCGGACGGAAGTTACCGAGTGCAATATTCTGTGATTCTACTGTATCAGTATATCTCCATATCAGCTTACCGTCTGCACTATAAGCTGTGGTATCCTGACCACCTACAAGTACGGCAACACCGGTATCCGGATTCTGGTCAAGGTCACCCACCCAGATACAATCCGCATGGTCAATCATATCTATTGTCCATAAGGTTTCGCCCTTACCATTAAGTACCGTATAACCTGCTACAAGCTCGTCTGCTCCGTCACCATTTAAATCGTATGGCCATGGATAATGTCCTACATTACCTTCAAATGTCCACATCACTTTATAATTAGTATCAAGTGCCCATATTTTGTTGTAACGGTTCTTAAGAATCACGTTCTGCGGATATCCTTTTCCTTCAAGGTCTGCGATTATGATACAATCATGTGCATGCTCGTCAGGGATATCATGTTTCTCTTTTAACTGTCCTGTCTTTCCATCGAAAATGCAAAGCTCATCCTTCATAACACAAATAAATTCATTATTACCGTCATTGTCAATATCATATATCTGTGCCGGAATATCAGAACCGCTACCCTTTACTTCCGGATCGGGCTTACCTATCTGCCACAACATCTTGCCTTCAAGATTAAAAGCAGTTGCACACTGCACGGAATGCGGAAAATATCTGTCGTCAAAGCCTGTGTCAGGCTGAACCATAACTATCTCCATTCTTCCATCGCCATCGATATCGCCAAGCCACATTCTGCAGCCGCGTCCTGATGCCGTGATGTCAATTTTGTTCAAAAGATACGTTGTCATTTCTTTTACTGTACTCATTTTCGTCGTCCTCTCTAATTATGTATTGTTTCCTTTTTATATTCTATAAATTCCTTAACTCTCCCTAAGCTTCTCCTTCTCATATCTGTAAAGCTCTTCCGTTGCAAATGAAAGCTTCGTTATTACATCATTTTTCTTCGGATAGCAATAGAACGAATCCTTATCCGTAGAAATATCTATGCAATCCTCAGGCCTTACATAAACATAGTCGTACTCAACATGAAGTCCGTTCATACCTATGGCAGAACGCTTAATGCAATACCTCTCACCGTTATATATTCCTTCAAGCTTGAAGCCGTCATAGTCATGCACAAGCTTCGCTTTGCCCATATCGATAAATTTTGCAGGATGTGGGAGCGAAAATACATCAACCTCATCTTCAAAGTGGTAGGTTCCCGCAAGAATCTCCTTGCGAACCTCACTTCTCTCCCATTCAAACCATTCCGGAACCCTGGAGAAATCATATCTCTGTGATGCCTCGCCATCCTGTGCCAAAACTTCTGCTTCAACCTCGGCAGACTTAGTAGCCGTTCCTTCCTCAACAACCTCAAGTCGTCCAAGCTCTGTCATCTCCCATGTTCTTCCACAGGACTTGCACCAAAGCTTTATACCCTCTGAGGCCATGTTACTTTCTGCTTTACATGCAGGGCACTTGTATAGAATTTTATGCAAACCTCTTGCGCGAAAATCCTCAGTAATTCGTATTTCCTGCTCTTCCTGCCATGCATACTCATCATATGTAAGTGCATTCTTAACTATCTCATTTATCTCATCCACACTCTTAGTTTGTACGTCCTCAGCGCTAAGTATATGCGTCATGGTTGTATAAAGCGGAACCTTACGCGGTGAATCCTTATCCCAGAATGGCGTTCTAAGATAATTACCATGATGAAGCGTAACAACCACCGGCATCTTACTAAGCTTAATGAGCTTGCCAAGAGCCTCCGGCAAAATAGCTGTAGTTCCTGCCGGGCTGTATCTCGCCTCAGGATACATACAAAGTATACTCTTATGCTTCTTAAGAGAGTGTTGTATCGACTTTATAAGCATAAGATCATTGGTAAATTTTCTCTTACATATACAGCCGATGAGTTCCATAAGCCAAGGTCTTCTGTAATATCCGTCTACCGTTGCTACATTATTAACCGGATAAGGATATGTAGCAAATGCATTCAATTTAAAATCCACGAAATACATGTGATTGGATAACAGGATATACGGTGGCTTGACACCTTCCATATTTATCTTCTCAACCTTATATTTCACGCCTCCCATGGAAACCTTGGAAAGTAACCATATCAACCAAGTAAATATAAATCTTTGCTTCATCGGAAGCTTGGAAGTGTTGTAATACTTAACATTTTTCTTGTAATTCGGCTCAATATGCCCTTCTACATTCTTCGCCTTCATCTTCATACTCGTATCCTCCTCCATAGCCTCTGCATCCCCACACAGAAACCGTTTTCACATTTTAGTTACCCCTATATTTATACCTCCATTGTTTATACATTTTATTATGTATACTATTTAAGTATTTCAAGAACCTTATCGCTTAATGCCTTAGCCAAAAGCTTGTGGTTCTCTGAATTCATATGTAAGCCGTCAAGCTTAGAAGCTACCGCATAATCCTCTGCCTTAAAATAGTGCACACCACACTGCTTCGCCGCTTCCTCTACAACGCCTGCAAGCTTAGCTGACTTTGGAAGTGACTGCGCTCCGAATATCTCATTAAATGTCGGATTATCAACTATTGACTCATCTATCGCAATCGGTGAAACAAGTAAAATCTCAGGAACCGCATCACCGCTAAGTGCAGATATATCCTCTATAGCCTTGACATATTCAACAAGCATCTTGCCTGTATATTCAGGTTCAAGCTCCTTTGCCTTCTGTAAATCGTTAGTTCCAAGCATTATTACAACAAGTGACACCGGCTTATGCGACCTGAAACAACCGAGAAAATACTGATATCCGTTCCACGGCACATCTATATCATTTGCCTTAAATTCCGGGCTTCCGCTCCAACGTCCGCAAAGTCCTTCCTCGATAACTATGTACTCTTCCGGAAGCATTTTCTCTAACACTCTCGGCCAACGATACTCATCCGGCACTCTCTTCGCTCCGTTCTCCGGGTCATGTCCCCACGTATTGGAATCCCCGAAGCATAATATTTTCTTTACCATATCTATCCTCTACTCTCTCAATCTCGGTATATATACCCAAAATCTAATATTTTCTGTTCTGCATTACCGTACATACCAGCTCCTAAGCCAGGTCACCTCTAAGTCTCGTAAGATAAACCTGCTTCGCAAGCTGCGCCTGCTGTATACGGTCAAGTGCCCTCATTGCATCCTCTTTATCCTCGAAGAGTCCAAACACAGTCGGTCCGCTTCCACTCATAAGTGCATTAAGTGCACCCTCTTCTTTCATAATATCCTCAATCTCACCTATGCTCCTGTGTTCCGTCTTGGTAACAGGTTCGAGCACATTACCCATGGATGCTGCAAGCTTGTGTAGATCACCCTCTTCTATCGCCCGAAGAAGTGCGTCTATATCCGGATGCTCCTCTATCTCATCTGCCTTAAGCGTTGTATATACCCATTTGGTCGATACTCCGTACGGCGGCTTCGCTATAACTACATGACAATCCGGTGCCGCCTTAAGCTTGGTAAGCTTTTCTCCGATTCCCTCTGCAAGCACCGTACCTCTCATGAGGCAAAAAGGAACATCAGCTCCGATTTTGACACCATGTTCCATGAGTTCTTCCAAGGACAAATTAAGCTCATACATTCTATTAATCCCATAAAGAACCGCCGCCGCATCTGTACTGCCGCCAGCCATTCCTGCTGCTACGGGAATATATTTTCTAAGATTTATCTCCAAGCCTCCCGGAAGATTATAGGTATCAAATAAAAGCTTCGCCGCCTTATACACAAGATTATCCTGATTCGTCGGTAAAAACTTAAGATTAGTTTCGACTATTATCTTGGCATCATTAATTTTCTTCATCTCTATCCTGTCATAGATATCCACCGACTGCATTATCATCCTGACTTCATGATAACCGTCTTCACGTTTCCTAAGAACATCCAATCCGAGATTGACTTTTGCATATGCCTTTAAACGAATTGTTCTCATAAATGCTCCTTTGCATTATCAGTTTTCTCTCCTTACAGTATATCGAAATTCGGCGCACTTATCAACAAATTTTGCCCATGCTATTAATTTTTTCCACATTTATGCCGACATAAAAGGTAGAATACTTATCAAGGAGGATAAACTATGAGCATAAACGGAATTATGAACAATATCGCAACAGCTACTACAGACACACCTTTAGTTGCAGGTGCAAAGAACAAGGGCAATGGTCCCAAAGCTACATCAGCTGATATTGCAGCAGTATTCGAGCAGTCTGCCAAGACAGACAAGAAGTATGTTAAAGACACAGACACTATCGCCAGAATGAAGGCTGAGGCTGAAGAGAAAACAGCTCAGTTCCGCAAGTTGGTTGAGCAGCTTATCACGAAGCAGGCAGGTGCTTCTACTCTTGCTGATGACTTCTGGAAACAGATTGCAGACGGCAACTTCACAGCAGATGCCGCTACCATCAAGCAGGCACAGGAAGACGTATCTGAGGACGGATACTGGGGAGTAGAGCAGACTTCACAGCGTATCTTTGATTTCGCTAAAGCTCTTACAGGCGGAGATCCTGAGAAGATGGACGATATGCTTGAGGCATTTAAGAAAGGCTTTGACCAGGCTACCAAGGCTTGGGGCAAAGAGCTTCCTGACATTTCATCAAGAACATACGACGCAGTTATGAAGAAATTTGAAGATTATGCCAACCCGGAGGTTGAGGCATAACTCTAAGAATTGTGACAGCACGAAAGTCGTAGCATAGTTTTAGAAATTGTAACTGCATGAAAGCAGAAGCATAGTTTTAGAAATTGTAACTGCATGAAAGCAGAAGCATAGTTTCGCAAATTATGACAGCTAAGATGCTGTACATGACTTTAATATTATTCAGATTAAGACAGCGAGGATTTATACATGAAAGTATTACTTATAAACGGCAGCCCTCATAAGGAGGGCTGCACTTATACTGCACTCCGCGAGATTGCGGACACATTAGAGAACGAACAGATTGAGACAGAGATTATACACGTAGGTACAGAACCGGTAAGCGGATGTATCGGTTGCGGCGTATGTGCTAAGACCAAGAGCGGCAAATGTGCTCTTAACAATGGTCCTGTCAATGAGATTATCGAGAAGGCTTGGGAAGCAGACGGCTTCATCATCGGCTCACCGGTACACTTTGCATCTGCTTCAGGTCTTGTAACTGCATTACTCGACAGAGTATTCTACGCAGGCAAGCCTGCATTTGCATACAAGCCTGGTGCAGCTATCGTAAGTGCCCGCCGCGCAGGTACCTCTGCCGCACTCGACCAGCTCAACAAGTATTTTACGATAAGCAATATGCCTGTCGTTTCCGCACAGTACTGGAACATGGTTCATGGCAGTCGTCCGGAGGATGTTAAGCAAGACCTTGAGGGCATGTGTACCATGCGTACTCTCGCACGCAACATGGCATGGCTTCTTAAGTCAATCGAAGCAGGCAAAGCAGCAGGAATTAATCTTCCCGAGGCAGAGCCGAAGGTTAGAACGAATTTTATAAGATAAGTATTACATAAAATGATTAGATTATTTTCTTATGAATATAAAAAAGTCCGGTGCAGTAACGCACCGGGCTTTTTTCATATAGTTTTTATGTAAATTTTGTCATTCATCATCCAGCCATCTACAAATCCGCAAATCTATCTGTCGGATTTTCTTGGCAAAATCTATGTTTTCATCTAGGAAGCTCAATATACTTGAATCTATCTGTTTTTGCTCACCAACCTACTGTGCCGAATTAGTTACAGTATAATCATTACTTGTCGCCCACCCTTCGGCATAAGAGCCACTTGGTGCGATAATGGTAGTCAAACTACTACATCCATAAAATACACGGTTTCCTATGCTCGTTACACTTTCCGGTAGCTCTATACTACTCAAACTGCTACATTTATAAAATGCATAATCTCCTATGCTCGTTACACTTTCTGGTAGCTCTATACTACTTAAACTACTACAATAAGTAAATAAACTTTCTCCTATGCTCGTTATACCTTCCGGTAGCTCTATACTACTCAAACTGCTACATTCATAAAATGCATAAGCTCCTATGCTCGTTACACTTTCCGGTAGCTCTATACTACTCAAACTGCTACATTCATAAAATGCATAAGCTCCTATGCTCGTTACAAGATATCCTTCTATCTCACTCGGAATGACTATCTCCGTCAAAGATGTATCTTTCAATTTGGTTATACACACTTCATTGCCGGTTATGGAATACTCAAACGCACTTACATCCGTTGCCAAACCTTCTTTTTCTTCATCACTACCTATATTACCCTGTCCTGACTCATCCTTCGATGCAGGACTTTCTTTTTGCGAAGTAGTTTCTTTTTCATCCACTGATGTACTTTCATATTCCGTTGTTGTTCTATCTGCTTCTTCCGACTGCTCATCACTCCGACAGCCCGCTAATCCAAACGCGGCAACTGCTATTATTGCAGCTATCAATGCAATTAACCACTTCTTTTTCATTTTCCTCTAGTCTCCTTTGTTCTTATATTCTTTCTTCCCTTGCACAGCTCGCCAAAAGAACCTTGTGTTTATCATCGAAAATATTATACCATTTTCCAGTTATCCTTTCAACATTTTTTATATGATGATTGGCAATCAAAACAAAAGCCTTTGGAACATCACTGTGACACCCCAAAGGCTTATTTACTATAAATCAAGAATCTATCTGTTTTTGCTCATGACCCCTACTGTGCCGGGTTAGTTACAGCATAATCATTAACTATTGCCCAGCCCTCAGCATAAGAGCCTTTTGGTGCGATGATACCTGTTAATTTATCACAACCATAAAACGCATCATCATCAATGAGCTTTACGCTACTTGGAATCTTTATACTAGTTAGATTACTACATTTACAAAATGCTTGGACTCCTATGCTTGTCACACCCTCCGGAAGCTCTATACTCACCAAATTACTGCATCCATAAAATGCATTGATATCTATACAGTTCACTCCTTCCGGCAGCTCTATAGCGGTTAATTTTTCATGAAAACTAAACACAGAATCATTTATATGCACCACTCCGTTCGGCACAACAAATGTTCCTGTTACATTTTCTGATACCCAATACAAAACACCCGCACCAAGCACAAGACATTTAACACCTTTCGTCTGCTGAGCTAGCCATGGAGTTTCACTAAATGCACCATCACCTATATATGTTACAGTATTCGGGATTTCTATACTGGTTAAGTTGCTACATCCTTCAAACGCATGCCCTCCTATACTTGTAACACTATCCGGAATTTCTATATTACTTAAACTACTACAATATTCAAATGCATAACTTCCTATATTTGTAACACTATTCGGAATTTCTATACCGCTTAAGCTACTACATCCATCAAACACAGAACTTCCTATACTTGCAACACTATTCGGAATATTTATACTGCTTAAGCTGCTACATCCTCTAAACGCAGCATCTCCTATATTTGTAACACTATCCGGAATATTTATACTGCTTAAGCTATCACATCCGCTAAACGCAGAACTTCCTATACTTGTAACACTATTCGGAATTTCTATACTACTCAAACTATCACATCCGCTAAATGCAGAATCACCTATATGTACCACTCCGTCCGGCACAGTAAATGTTCCCCTCATATCTTGTACCCAATATAATACATTGCCACCAATCACAAGGTACTCTGCAGCCATTGTCTGATGTTCTAACCAAGGAGTTTCACTAAATGCATCGTATCCTATACTTATTACACTATTCGGGATTTCTATACTGCTTAAACTACTACATCCTTGAAATGCTCTGCTTCCTATATCAGTTACGCCATCTGACATCTTTACACTAGTTAAAGCAACACAATTATTAAACGCATCATACCCTATGTGCGTCACACTATTCGGAATTTCTATATTGATTAAACTTTCACATCCATAAAAAGCATAACGACCTATATCAGTTACACCATTCGGGATTTCTACACTACTCAAACTACTACATCCTTTTAACGCATCTTCCCCTATATGCGTCACACCATTTGGCACAACAAATGTTCCTGTCACATCTCTTGACACCCAGTATAAAACAGAGCCAAGCACAAGATATTCCGCATCTTCCTCCTGTTGAGTTATCCATGGTGTTTTTTCAAATGCAAAATCCGCTATGCTTGTCACACTATTCGGAATTTCTATATTAGTTAAGCTTTCACATCCTCCAAACGCATAACGGCCTATATCGGTTACACCATCAGGTATCTCAACACTGGTTAAATTAGTACATCTATAGAATGCATCAGCCCCTATACTCTTTACCGGATATCCTTCTATCTCACTCGGAATAACAATCTTGGTCAAAGACTTATCCTTAAGTCCGGTTATGCTTACTCCATCTTCCTCTAAGATATATAAGAAAGCACTGGCATCCGTCACCAAATTACCAGGTGTTTCAGTCGGTCTGTTCCCCTGATCTGACGAAGTAGTTGTTGATTCATCTGCTGACTTATCAGTTGATTCATTTGTTACTTTCGATTCATCCGTCGATACATTACTCTCATTCGTAGATTTAGTAGTCGCTTCATCCGCCGGCACACTACTCCTACACCCCGCCATTCCGAGCACAGCCGTCGCCGCTATTGTTGCAACTATCAATCTAATTAATGCTTTCTTTCTCATAATTTCCTCCTTAGTCCGTCTATTATATTTAGCAGAAATTATTTTCCACGTGATATCAATAATTATAGTCATCATTCAGACTATAGTCAAGTAAAAAACTATACCTTATGCTAATACTAATAAGGTTAAAGAGGAGGTTCATTAATGATAAGTTATGCTCCATTTTGGAAAACATTAGATGCCTCGAACGAAACTACTTATACGCTGATAACACGACATAAGATTTCCAGCGCAATTATAGATAAACTAAGAAAGAATAAGCCAATGAACACAACCACACTAAATGATTTGTGTAAAATACTCAATTGCAATATTCAAGATATCGCAACATATATTCCATGTGATGAAGACCAACCATTGTAAAAGTCCGGTGCAGTAACGCACCGGACTTTTCTATATCTACACAATATTCACATTTATATAATATCCACACACACTCCGACAGCCTTGCTAACCTTATCCTGTGACGTAAGCCAGTCATTTGCCAATGCTGTTTCAAACAAATATCCATCATCAAAATAGCATTCCTCAAGCGCAAGCCTTCTCTGGTATGCATCCTCTCGTATTACCGCAGGAAGCTCTGCATCTACGATTGCCTCTATCTTATGATATATCTCTTCCAGCTTTTTGCTTGCATTATCCGCAAGTATTCTAAGCTCTGACAGCAGCTTCTCATCCATCTTCTCAATAACCGCCTTGATTTCTTTTATCTTCATAACAAGAATCTGCGGCTCATATATACTTCCTTCTCTCCTAAGAAAGCCCTCAGCTACCAGCTTATCTGCTATCTCGGCATCATCTGCCTTAACCCCATTTGTGAGAGCGTCATGAATCACTCTTGCTTCCTCCTCGCTAATGAATGATTCCTCCGTCGTAGTTTTTCCAAATGTAAAATGCTGCAAATCGTAACCCTCTCCTCTGCGAACATAGTTACATATAAGCATAGGACTTTTGACATCACTTATCTGTCGTCCTATAACATCCCATTTCCCACCATTCGGACGCTCTGTAATGCCATGCACACTTGGAGTCTTAAACCTAAAATGCTGGTATGCGAGCTTTATAAGCGTCCACTTAGCACTTTCCCAGTCCTTATATTTTCCATAGTAATCATATCCGAAAGCCTTAAACGCATCATTTAATCTATCAACGAAATTCGTTAATGTTTTTGTAATCTCCGGAGCCGCCGTCAGACAGGCAATATGCACTTTTTCCTGAGTTGAGCAGTTGATAATTGGAAATGCAGTCTGGTATCGGCCATCCTTTTTTACCAAAAATGTCTCACGAACAAGGTATTCCAGTTCATTTTCCATATATGGAAGCGCAACCCCTAGTTCTAACGATAATTCCTCTGCCGAAGCAGGGTTACCATATGCCTCCAACATAATATTTACATAAAGCTTATGCTCCATGATACTTTTAGGCTGCTCCTTATCCCCTAGTCGTTCTACTCCCATAATGTAAAATATATCCTCGGGTTTATAACTTCTTACACCAAATTCTCTTGCCATATTCATACCTTCCTTCAATATATTTCTC
>JAFTJD010000075.1 GCA_017456585.1 Lachnospiraceae bacterium | reverse complement strand
TATGGATGACAATGTTAAGCAGATACATAAGTATGTATCGGAGCTTAAACGTAGCCGAGAATGGGAGGGAAGGTATATGCGTTTTGACGAATTGCTTAAGAAGGAGAAGAAAGAAGGATATGCAGAAGGTCACGCAGAAGGTCTTGAAACAGGTCGCGCCGAGGGCCTTGAAACAGGCCGTGCAGTAGGTGAAGCTGATATGTTAAAACTCATATCTAAGATGATTGAAGCGGGCGAGGCTGATAAGGTTAAGCTTTTATCAGAAGATGCCGAGCTTCTTGAAGCAATGCGCAAAAAATACCTGGTCTAATCGTAGATATAAAGCTTTCATTATGGATAGATATATCCATGTCTTAATATCTGTTTATTTAATAATCTTATTATCTAACTGGGAGAAATCCTAATCAAATTTGAATCACTAATTATAATAATTGTATAGTAGGGATGACGATGGTTTAAATAAGGTTGCCTCTGATACATATATTTTGCAAGCTATATGCAAAAATTTTTTAACAGTCCATGTGAAAAAAATCTTGCAAATCGCCTCCAACAAGTATATAATTCATACTGTATTTTTTATACAAAAGGAGACTAAATACATGGGAAAATACTTTGGAACAGATGGCTTCCGTGGTGAGGCGAATGTTGATTTGACATATGAGCATGCCGTAAAAATAGGTCGCTTTTTGGGCTGGTATTATGGCAAGAATAATGGAAAGAAAGCAAGAATAGTTATCGGTAAGGATACGAGACGTTCTTCATATATGTTTGAGTATGCACTTGTTACCGGTTTGACTGCATCAGGGGCTGACGTGTATCTTATGCATGTTACGACGACACCGAGTGTATCTTACATAACAAGAGTAGATGAATTTGATTGTGGTATTATGATTTCTGCGAGTCATAATCCATTTTATGATAATGGTATTAAGCTTCTTAACTCAGAGGGTGAGAAGATGGATGAGGACACTATCCTTAAGATAGAAGATTATCTTGACGGCAAAGTGGACGAGTTACCATGTGCAACTAAGGATGAGATTGGCCGCACGGTTGATTATGTGGCAGGACGTAACAGATATGTTGGATATCTTATTTCACTTGCTGTTCATTCATTCCGTGATGTTAAGGTTGGTCTTGATTGCTCTAACGGTAGTGCATGGCAGATTGCTAAGAATGTATTTGATGCACTTGGAGCACAGACATATGTTATTAATGCGAACCCGGATGGTCTTAATATAAATACTAACTGTGGTTCTACACATATTGAGGTTTTGCAGAAATATGTTGTTGATAATGGTTTGGATGTTGGTTTTGCTTATGATGGAGATGCTGACAGATGTATCGCGGTATCGGGCGACGGAACGATTATTGACGGCGATTTAACTCTTTATATTTATGGTACATATATGAAGGAGAGAGGTAAGCTCTTGAATAATACTGTAGTTACTACGATTATGTCTAACTTCGGTCTTTATAAGGCATTTGATGAGGCGGGCATTGATTATGAGAAGACTGCGGTAGGCGATAAATATGTATACGAAAATATGGTTGCTAACGGACACAGAATCGGCGGCGAGCAGTCAGGACATATTATTTTTAGTAAATATGCAACTACGGGAGATGGTATATTAACTTCTCTTAAGCTTATGGAGGCAATGCTTGCTAAGGGCAAGACTTTATCACAGCTTGCAAGTCCGGTAAAGATTTTCCCACAGGTACTTAAGAATGTGCGTGTAAAGAGTAAGCCTGAGGCAAGAGGCGATGAGGCAGTTATCGCAGCAGTAGACAATGTTGCGGCAAAGCTTGGCAGTGACGGAAGAATTCTTGTGCGCGAGAGTGGTACAGAACCGGTTATCAGAGTAATGGTAGAGGCAGCTACACTCGAAGAGTGTGAAGCATATGTAGATGAAGTAATTGAGGTCATCAAAAAGCAGGGACATACGGTATAGACCAAGGAGGAAAATGCTATGATTATTATTAAAACCAAGAATTATGAGGAACTTAGCAGAAAGGCAGCAGACATTATCGGTAGCGTAGTGGTGCTTAAGTCTGACGCAGTGTTAGGACTGGCTACAGGTTCAACTCCTGTTGGAACATATAAGGAGCTTATTAAGGATTATGAAGCTGGTAAGCTTGATTTCGCAGCAGTTAAATCTGTGAACCTTGATGAGTACAAGGGACTTACAGGCGACCATGACCAGAGCTACAGATATTTTATGAATACGAATTTATTTGACCATGTAAATATTGACAAGGCTAACACAAATGTACCAAGTGGTATAGTTGAGGATGGCGAGGCTGAGTGTGAGAGATACAACCAGCTTATCAAAGACCTAGGTGGTATAGATTTACAGCTTCTTGGAATCGGTGGCAATGCTCATATCGGTTTCAATGAGCCATGTGATGAGTTCGTAAAGGGTACACACCTTGTAACTTTGGAAGAGGATACAAGAGTGGCTAATGCCAGATTCTTTGCTTCACTTGACGAGGTTCCTACACAGGCATATACAATGGGTATCCAGAACATTATGTCAGCTAAGAAGATTCTTTTGCTCGCTAACGGTAAGGCAAAAGCTCAGGCAGTATATGATACATGCTTTGGTCCGGTTAAGCCACAGGTTCCGGCATCTATCTTGCAGCTTCATGAGGATTGCATCGTAATCGCTGATGAAGATGCACTTAGCCTTTGTGTGGAGAAGGGATTAGTATAAATTAATACTTGCATTGCAACTTGCCTCTGGGATATAATAAGCCCCGAGGCAGTCTTTTTATACCATCTTCCGTACGGAAAGGAAGAACCGAATAAGATTGTCTCTATTTTGCTTTCTAAAATTTTCACCAAGCCCTTGCCATAATTTTAACAATAATATATAATATTCACCATAGGATTTCCTATAGGGGAGTTCGTAGATTGGATGCGAAAGGAATATGGAATTATGATTATCGGAACAACAAAGGAATTGAAGAATCACGAGTATCGTGTCGGACTTACACCGGACAATGTTTTGGCTTTTGTAGGTAAAGGACATACAGTTTATGTTGAGACTCATGCAGGAGAGGGTGCAGGTTTCAGCGATGAAGAATATAAGAATGCAGGTGCGATTATTCTTGATACACCGGCAGAGGTTTTTGCTAAGGCAGATATGATAGTAAAGGTAAAAGAGCCTGAGACTTGCGAGTATCAGTATCTTCGCGAAGGACAGATTCTCTATACATACCTTCACCTTGCACCGAACCCGGAGCTTACCAAGGCTCTTATGGAGAAGGGTGTTAAGGCAGTAGCTTATGAGACTATAACAGATGCAGAGGGTAATCTTCCGTGTCTTCGACCTATGAGCCAGATTGCAGGTCGTCTCAGTATTCAGGAGGGTGCTAAGTACCTTGAGAAGAGCTTTGGCGGAAGAGGAATACTTCTTGGAGGTGTTCCGGGAGTAGAGAGAGGTAAGATAGTTATCATCGGTGGCGGTATCGCAGGAACATATGCTGCAAAGGCGGCAGTAGGTATCGATGCACAGGTAACACTTCTTGATGTTAATCTTAACAGATTGTCATATCTTGAGGATATATTCGGTGCGTCTGTTACAACACTTTACAGTACAGAAGCTAATATCCGTAAGTGCCTTGCAGAAGCAGACCTCGTTATTGGTTCAGTACTTATTCCGGGAGCTTCAGCACCGAAGCTTGTTCGTAAAGAGCACTTGAAGAACATGAAGAAGGGTGCGGTTATCGTAGATATAGCTATTGACCAGGGTGGATGTTGTGAGACTTCAAAGGTTACAACACACGAGAACCCTGTATTTATCGAAGACGGTGTTGTACATTACTGTGTAGGTAACATGCCGGGTGCAGTTCCTCATACTTCAACAGTTGCACTTTCCAATGCTACATTTAAGTATGGTATGATGATAGCTGATATGGGTCTTGAAGAAGCTGTGAAGAGAGATAAGGGTCTTGCTAAGGGTGTTAATATATACGCTAACAAGTGTACTAACAAGAATGTTGCAGACAGCCTTAATCTCGAATATACAGAGCTTGAGAGCGTGATTAAATAATTTTTAATAGCATTGGCACAGACACTTGGATGTAAGATGGAGGATTTGCTGGAACAGAGTGCGGAAGAGGTTGACAGCGAATAAAGTAATATTTACAAATACAAAAAGATGATATATTTCGGTAGAGACTTGCGTAAGCATGCCTGAAGAAATATATCATCTTTTTTTGTGTTATGGTTTAGCCTTCATTCGTCCAATCATCTGAACCTTCGGAATAATCCGGGGTCTCCGTTGGAGGGATGTCTGTAGAAGATTCACCTTCCGTAGGAGAATCCGTAGGTTCTGTTACGTCTGTTGAAGTTGTGGGTGGTTCACCTTCCACGCCTGCATCCGGATTATTAGGGTCAACCGGCTCCGGTTCAGGAATAAAGTGAAGCGGACAGTGCTGACTATAATCAAAAGGAAGAAGGTAAGGTGTCTGGTTAGAGGTACCGGTCTCGGGAGTAATGTTTACGTTATTAACATATACCTTACCCCAGATGGTTTCTCTAGGACAATTCTCACAAGCGATGCCACCGCTTTCACCACACATCTCTATAATGATGTGGTTGTCGCAGTATTCGGTAGGGACGGTGTCCATAGTAAATATTTCGGTGGTAATGCAATTGCCTTCAGGAGACATATCACATGTACCCGGGATGGCAAGCTTACCTGATTTGGAACAAATCTCTGCTTTAACAATATTCTTAGGAAGAGTAAACTCTTTATAAGGGAGTTCTTCATGAACTCTGTTCATAATAGTTGCCCACAGTTTCTTGTGGTAGCTGTTAGCGTTGCTGTTACCTGTTGTTGATTTGGTCTGACTCTTGTTCTCATCGTAGCCTGACCAGATGGAAGCGGTGTAATAAGGAGTGTATCCTGCGAACCAGATATCGTTGTAGTCATCGGTAGTACCTGTTTTACCGGCAACAGGCATATTGGTAAGACGACAGGAAGTACCGGTTCCGCTCTTGACAACATCCTGCATAGCATTTGTTAACAATGCAGCAGTTTCTTTGGTTATAACAACGTGACGCTCTTGTGTCAGTGTTTTATCAAGGATAACATTTCCGTTATGGTCAAGAACCTTAGTGTAATAAATAGGTTCCTGATATACACCGTTGTTGGCTATAGCAGCATATGCAGCAGTAAGCTCGAGGTTGGACACACCCTTGGTAATAGCACCGAGTGCAAGGGACTGTCCTAAGTCGCTTCGCCACATTCCGTTAAGATATTCGCTTCTTACAAGAGTTGATATACCGAATTTCTCAAGGTATTCATAACCGAGTGCCGGTGTGATGGCTGTAAGTGTCTTAACGGTTGCAATATTAATTGAATTGGCAATACTTTTTCTCATTGAGACAAAGCCTGCATATTTCTTATCCCAGTTCTTAATCTTGGTTCCGTCTGCAAGTACGTAATTAGCCTCATCATACTGAACATCGGCAAGAGTATATATTTTCTCGTTAAGTGCCGGTGCGTATGTTGACAGAATCTTAAAGGTTGACCCCGGAAGTCGGAGTGTGTTGGTTGCTCTGTTAAGGGTACGGCTGGCAACCTTTTCTCCACGACCGCCTACA
Organism: Lachnospiraceae bacterium; assembly: GCA_017456585.1. Lineage (GTDB taxonomy): Bacteria > Bacillota > Clostridia > Lachnospirales > Lachnospiraceae > SIG300. The sequence continues at coordinate 5,005 of JAFTJD010000075.1, read as the reverse complement.
AGGGCAAGTACATATCCGTTTGACTGATCCATTACAACGAATGAGGATTGTGGCTGAGGAGTATAGTATATAACCTCACCTAAAATGGTGTCCTCTTCGGTGAATTTGTTCTGCTTGTAAGTTGCTACATATTCGTCTGCTTCTTCCGGAGAATCAAAGATGAGCTTAAAGAAGCTGTTAGCTTTGACACCGTGTGCAGAATCACCATATTTAAAATATGCTTCAATATTACGTTCACTGTAGTTCTTGGTAGTTCCGTCTGCGTGTTTAACGGTAAGAGCCCAGGTTATGGAGTATTCCGTATTGGCAGGGAAATTCTCAGGGTTAATGTATTCCTCGTCACAGATTGCCTGAATATCAGAATCCATAGTAGTGTATACGCTGAGACCACCACTGTAGAGAAGATAATTGGCTTCGGTATAGCTGTAGCCGATTTCCTGAAGGTCCTCAAGCAACTGGTCGATAACCTCGTCTACGAAATATGAATATACATTACCGGAACCGAATTCGATGCTTACATTCTGGATTCTGTCATATACGTCATCCGCCATGGCAAGGTCGTATTCTTCCTGGGTAATGTGTTCGAATTTGAGCATTTTGTTAAGGACACGTTCTCTACGTTCTGCATTAGCGTTAGGATAGAGGATAGGGTTATATCCGCTTGGATTCTTAGTGATGGCAGCGATTACTGCACTTTCTGAAATCGTAAGCTCCCACACGTCTTTGTTAAAATATTTATGAGCGGCAGCCTGTACACCGAGAGTGTTACTTCCTAAGTTGATAGTGTTAAGATAGGCTTCAAGAATCTCGTTCTTGTCATAAACCTTCTCAAGACTGAGTGCGAGATACTGTTCCTGAATCTTACGCTTAAGGCTGTGCATGAAAGTCTCTTCACCCATACCACTGTTAAAGAGCTTATTCTTGATAAGCTGCTGTGTAAGTGTACTGGCACCCTGTGAGAAACTTCCGGATGCAAGACCGGTAATACCGGCACGGAAGATACCTTTGATATCGATTCCGTTATGCTCGAAGAAACGGTCGTCCTCTATATCGATAAAGGCATATATAAGATGTGTCGGAATCTCATTAAGAGATACATATACACGGTTGGAACCTGACTGTACAAGTGACTCTATCTCAGTACCGCTTGCATCGTATATCTTGGTTGCAAAGCCTGTTGGTGATAGGTCTACCTGACTAACATCAGGAGCGTTATCGATGATGCCCTTGATGAAACCAAATACTGCAAACATCGCGGTTACTCCGACGAAGAGTATGCATATGAAAAATATTTTTAATGCAGTAAGTAAAGTTTTTCTGCTTATTTTATCTGAAACGGAATGTAAGCTTTTATATTTGTCTTTAATTCCTTTTTTTGAAAAGTTCATATAAGTGCCTCCTTCTAACTTTATAATTATAGCAGAGTTATATCGTGAAATAAAGTCAAAAAATAAAAAGTTCTCAAATTATTTGGGGATTGTAATAATTGGTAACTTCAATTAAAATATTATGTGTAAGAAATTAATAAATATACAGAAAGCTTTGAGATTGTTATGGAAAAACACAAGATTTTATATAAAAGCGGCGTAGGCGAGTATGAAGAGAAGAAATCACGCTTTATCGCGACCACCTGTCCGGTGAACAGCGAGGAAGAAGCACTCGCATTTATAGAACGTATGAAGAAGAAATATTGGGATGCAAGGCATAACTGTTCTGCCTATATTATTGGTGAACGAAGTGAGATTATGCGTTGTAGTGATGACGGAGAGCCCGGTCAGACGGCAGGACGGCCTATGCTTGACGTACTTGTGGGTGCAGAGGTTACGAATATTGCGGTTGTGGTTACGAGATATTTCGGTGGCGTGCTTCTTGGCACGGGCGGATTGGTTCGAGCTTACTCGAAGGCAACGTCTGACGGACTTGAGAATAGCGTTATCGTGGAGAAGATTCCGGCAAAGCTTATAACACTTGGAACGGATTACAACGGTATGGGTAAGCTTCAGTATATCGCCGGCAGCATGGGGCTTACGATACTTGATACCAGGTATACGGATGTAGTGGATATGGATATTCTGGTGCCGCTTGAGGATGTCGGTATGTTTGTGAGTAAGGTGACGGATGCAACCAGCGGCAAGTGTAAGATAGAAGAGAAAGAGGAGTGCTACTACGGCATCGCGGACGGTGAGGTGGTGGTATTTTGACAGTGTATAGAAGGAGGCATTTGTTTGGATGCCTTCTTTTTTGTTACAAAAGCCCGGCAAGCGAAATTGTGCTTGCATAAAATTTTATTTGAAAATAACCACTTGTCATGAAATAGATACCAAACGTCGCAAAAGCATTGTTTTATCCGGTAAAATAAATTAAGATGTAATTACTTCGAACGGAGAAGATATATTATGAGGCGTTATTAGTACAGGTTAAGAATATCATATTAAACAAATATGGGAGAGCATATGAAGATAAGATTTGATATACAGGAAAAATATAATGAGATTGAGATACATCTTTGTAACAGCGAAAAAAATAAAGAGCTTCTTAGCTTGAAGGAGATGTTGGAGAATCTTCTTGATACGAAGATTAGGGTGTATAAGGAACAGGAATCAAGGATGCTTGTACCCTCTAAGATTGTAAGGATATATTCCGCTAACAAGAAGGTATACATACGAACCATGGATGATTGCTATGAGGTTAAAGACAGGATATATACGCTTGAGGAACAGCTTGATGGCAGAGGTTTTGTGAGGATATCCAATTCCGAGATTGTTAATATTGAGCAGATCGAAAAGCTTGATATGAGCTATTCGGGAACGATTAAGATGTATATGAAGAATCAAGATGAAACCTACGTTTCCAGAAGATATGTAAGTAAGATAAAAGAGGAACTGCTTTAGGAGGTTATGATGAAAAATATTATTATGCGTGTTATGAATGGTTTTTGTTATGCAATCGCTATAACTTTAGTTGTACATACGGTTATTATGTTTGCCACAGGTCATATTCCTATGTTATCTGAATATGTGGAAAGATTTGACAGCCCTGTGGTTGCTTATGCAGTGCAGTTGATGCTTGTTGGATTTATAAGTAGCGTAGCATCGGCAGGAACAGTGATTCTTGAACTTAGACGTCCGGGACTTCTTGTACAAAGTATTCTTTATCTGGTTCTGATGCTTGTTACATGGATTCCGGTGGCGTGCTATCTGTGGGGATTCCAGAAATACTTATCGTCAATGATATCAAGTATTCTGAGTATACTTGTTACATACGGAATATGCTGGGGCATTCAGTATAAGATTTGCAAAAGAGATGTTAAGGAGATAAATGAGCGATTAAAAGGGAAACAGGAGGTCTAGGGATGAATTATAGTGTGGAAATTAAGGGGCTTAGAAAAGAGTTCGGAAGTAAGGTGGCAGTTGATAATCTTGATTTAAGGATAAAAGAAGGTAATCTGTTTGCTTTCCTTGGCGTAAATGGTGCAGGAAAGACTACAACTATTAAGATGCTTACAGGTTTGTCAGAACCGACTGCAGGTGAGGCTTACGTAATGGGACACAGTATTGCGACGAATTTGTCAGAGGTCAAAAAAATAGTTAACATTTCTCCACAGGAAACATCTGTAGCCCCTAATCTTACGGTTAGGGAAAATCTCGAATTTATTGCAGGCATCTATGGCTTTGACAAAAACGGAGTTAAAGGAAAAGTTGATGAGATGATAGAACAGTTTTCACTCGGGGAGGTTGAAAGCAGTAAGGCGAAGACATTGTCAGGCGGATGGCAGAGAAAGTTAAGCATTGCCATGGCACTTATTACTGAACCGAAGGTTTTATTCCTTGATGAACCGACACTTGGACTTGATGTTCTTGCAAGAAGGGAGCTTTGGCGCGAAATAGAGGCACTCAAAGGTAAGATTACTATTATACTTACAACACATTACATGGAAGAAGCAGAGGCTCTGTCGGATGAGATAGCGGTTATGGCTAAGGGCAAGCTTAAGGCGGTAGGAACGCTTGCCGAGCTTAAGGAGCTTACAGGCACGGATAATCTGGAGGATGCATTTGTAAAGATAGTGGAGGAAATGTAGTGTGAAACAACGAGCCATGCATCGGCAGGTTTCATCACTATTTGTGTATGGGAAAGGAATGGAAAAATATGAAAAGCTTAGTATTTGCTAAAAGAACGATTAAAGAAATAATGAGAGATCCGTTAAGTTATATATTCTGCCTTGGATTTCCTATGGTTATGCTTGTTATTATGAGTATTGTTGACCAAAGTATTCCTACGCAGGCTAATATGACAGTATTTCATATAGAAAATCTTGGGCCGGGAATCGCATATTTCGGACTTACATTTATTATGTTATTCACAGGAATTCAGGTGTCTAAAGACAGGTCAACAGCATTGCTTCTTAGATTATATGCTTCACCGATGAAACCTACAGATTATATACTCGGATATACATTGCCGGTAACATTGTTGGCAATTGTTCAGATGGCTATATGTTTTGTGGCATCATTCATAATCGGAATATTCACAGGTTATACATTTGGGATAGATGCAATTCTTCTTTCGATGATTGCTCTTTTACCATCGGTATTTCTTTTCGCAGGAATAGGCTTCTTGTTTGGAAGTATAGTTAACGAGAAGGCTGCTCCGGGACTTTGCTCCATCATCATTACCATAACCGGTATGGTTGGTGGAATATGGATGGATATTGACGGACTCGGTGGAGTTATTAAGAAGGTGGCCGATGTGCTTCCATTTTACCATGGAGTAACACTTGCGAAGCTGCCGTTTAGAGAAAGCTCAGACGGAGTCATTGAACACCTTATATGGACAGTTGGATGTGCCCTTATAGTTTATGTGCTTTCAGTGGTAGTGTTTAGGAGTAAGATGAAGAAGGATGTGAAATAAAAAGCTGGCTGGCGTTCGATGTCATGATTTTAAGCATAGATATCTTGAACATATAAACAAACTCGGGTAAATGTATTTAGTAAAAACTTTATATGCC
>JAFTJD010000074.1 GCA_017456585.1 Lachnospiraceae bacterium | reverse complement strand
GTAGGTGTAAGATGCGCTTCGGCGGTAGGTATACGTCTTGGAGGTAGCCTTAATCCTGCTATACTTATGATACTTATGATAATAGTCGGAGGTATCGGGGCAGGTCTTATCGGTGCGTTATGTGCTTTTCTTAAGGTTAAACTTGGAACTAACGAGACACTTATGACACTTATGTTTAATTATATTGCATTATATCTTCTTAAGTTTTTTGCAGAGACTAAGGCTGGTTGGAATTTCTTTCTCGACCCTGCGTCTGAACGTCCGAAATTTTTAACATTTCCGGATAATGCTTGGATGCCTACTATCTCATTTGGAAAGTTTTCATTAAATATATCACTCATTGTTGCTATATTAATATTTGTACTTGTTCATATTTATCTTAATAAGACTAAGCACGGATATGAAATAGCGGTGGTTGGTGATAGTATAAATACAGCCAGATATTCAGGTATGAAGGTTGGAAAAATCATTGTACGTACAGTGTTTATTTCAGCGTTTCTTATCGGTGGAGCAGGGGCGATGCATGTGTCAAGTGCACACATAATGTCTACCTCTATTACAAATGATGTAGGCTGGACAGGTGTTATTGTTGCATGGCTTTCTAAGCTTAATCCGGCAGTTATATGTGTGGTTTCCGTGCTTATAACCGTGTTACAATTTGGTTGTCAGGCGGCAAGTGCAGAATTCTCTGCTGTTGATGATAACTTTGCTAATTTGTTACAGGGAATAATTTTGTTCTCAATATTGGCAGCTGACTTTTTGGTGAGATTCAAGGTGGTAAGATATAAAGCGGCAAAGGAGGAGAATTAATGGACGCACTTAATGTAATTACGTTATTTTTGTTCTATATAATTGTTTATAATATTGCCCTTCTCTATGGAACCGTAGGAGAGATAGTTACAGAGAAATCGGGAAGCCTTAATCTTGGTGTTGAAGGTATTATGGCGATAGGTGCCATGGGTGGTTACCTTATGGGATGTCGAGCTGACAGTCTTTTGGTGGGTATACTTACTGCATTTGTGTGCGGAGGACTTTGCGGTCTTTTGTTTGCTTTTCTTACCATTACACTTCAGGCTAACCAGAATGTTACAGGTCTTACTCTTACGACATTCGGCTTGGGACTTTATTTCTTTATTGGCAAAGGAATTGGTAATAAGTGGCCTGCACTCAGAGAGTCAGTTAAGCTTAGTCAGCAGATAGAAGAACTTCATATTCCGCTGCTTAGCGATATTCCTGTTATTGGTAAAGCATTTTTTTCACATAATATACTTGTTTATCTTGGTATAGTTATTGCGATTGTCATGTATATATATATTAATAAGACTAGCTACGGACTTAAAATGCGTGCTATAGGAGAAAATCCGGCAGCTGCTGATGCTGTTGGTATTAACATTAATCTTTACAAATATATACACATTATCGTTGGCGCCGGTATTATGGGTATCGGCGGATACCAGATGGGACTTAATCTTGGCGGAAGCTTCGAGGGAAGTAATTGCTGGATTAATGGTTATGGGTGGATAGCGATTGCACTTGTAATTTTTGCAGATTGGAATCCTGCAAAGACTCTTTTGGGGACATTCGTTTTTGGATTTTTCAATACACTTAATATATACGGTAAGACACTTGCAGTTACTTTTCCGGGTGTGCTTGGATGGTTGGGACACATACCTCCGCAGTTGTTTCAGGCGCTTCCGTTTATCATTACTGCGCTTGTACTCGTGTTTAATTCGGCAAAGAAGAACAAGAATAATAATCAGCCTGCGGCGATGGGTATAGGTTATTATCGTGAGGACAGGTGAATTATGTGTTTATATCAAGTAATTTGAATACGGACAGCAGTATCAGGTACATGAGACCTGCGGCACCGCATTTAATTACAAGGATAAGTAGTGGAATTATATTGGTTGATTCGAGCGGAGTCAGTAAGGTTCCTGTCACTAATAATGATACCAGAAGAATTATGGTCGGCCAGACTATAACGCGGAGTGCGTTTAAGTTTAGGCTGACTTTTTTTCTTATGGAAATGTAATGCAACAAAGCTATGCTTATTTGGGAAACGAGAGTGCCATACAGATAAGCGATTATTCCATAAGTAGGTATTCCAAAGAATATAAATGCCAGTCGTATCAGTATGGATATAATATTGTGAATAAATGGTGCGGCTGTTTCACCGAGACCATTAAGTATGCTTCCGAAGGTTGTGGTGATATACATGAAAGGGCAAAGCCATGCAAGTATCTCTATAAATGTGCCGGCAGTAGGGTTGTTGAAGATAATTATACCCATGTCACTGCCGTATGCCGAAAATATTCCTACACATAATATTCCAAGGAGAAGGCTATATTGAATTCCGGCTTTAGAAGAACGAAAAAGGTTTGAATTCTTTTGATCATCGGCATTCTCTGAAGATGCGGAAGCGGCGGCAACTTCGGGAAGCAGTAGTACGGCTATTGCATTAGGAATGGCAGAAGGAAACTGGATAAATGGCATTGCCATACCTGTGAGAATACCGAAAAGCGAAATTGCATCACTGTCTGCCAGACCGGATAAACGCAACTGTATTGGAATGAGCACAGATTCTATGCTATGAAGTATGCTCAAAAATAATCGGTTTACTGCTAATGGTATCGAAAAGGTAAAGATTTTATGAAGGTGTTTGCTTAATTCTGCTATTTTTACATTACATTTAATGCTAAATGGTAATGAAATGACAGAATAGAGCATGGAAGCTGCATCGCCTATAACAATACCTATGACGGCCACGGATGGAGAGATAGAATTGCTATTGGCTAAAGATATTGTGCATATGATATATACAGTAATTACGCGTATAATCTGTTCGGTAAGCTGTGCTATCGAAGGTGTGGCGGCTTTACGGATACCATAGTAGTATCCGCTTATACAGGAATGAATGCTGTTAAATGGAAGCGAAAAAGCCATTATTTTAAGTAAGTCTATACAATGGTTTTCGTTTAAGAAACTAACGGCAATCCATTCTGCATTAAAATATATCAGAAAAGATAAAATAATTGTGATTGAAAACGAAAGCAGTGTGCCGGCTAAAAGTGTACTTACCATGCCGCCTTTTTTCTTGGATGCATGTTCTTCGGCAACAAAACGAGAGATGGCAGTCTGGACCGGAGCAATGCTTAAAGCACAGACTATTCCGTAAACGGGAAATATAAGATTATATAATCCGAGACCTTCTGCACCAATCGTGCGTGACAGGAATATTCTATAGAAGAAGCCTATGACTCTGGTTACGAGTCCGGCAGATATTAGGATGAGAGCACCTTTGACAAGAGGATTTGTGTGTTTCATGAATAACCTTTTAGATACAAAATTAATAAATTATATCGTAATATGAGTAGAAATATGTTATAATATTTGGTGGCAGAAAGGATGGGGTCCATGATTTACTTAGATTATGCGGCGACTACTCCGCAGAGAGAAGAGGTTACACAGGCTATGCTGCCGTATTTTTCGGAGCAGTTCGGCAATCCATCATCAGCTTATGAAATAGGCAGAGAATCCAAGAAAGCTATTATGGAAGCAAGAAGAAGTATAGCTTCTACTATTAATGCCTTGGATAAGGAGATATATTTTACTTCGGGAGGGACCGAGAGTAATAACTGGGTTATTAAAACTTTGGCACAGGATAGAATTAAGAATAATGGAAAGTGCCATATTATAACCGACGCGATTGAACATCATGCTGTGCTTAATTCATGTAAGGAAATGGAAGCATGGGGCTGTGATGTGACTTATCTGCCGGTAGACGATAAAGGCAGAGTTAATCCGGAAGCTGTAAGAAGAGCCATAAGACCGGATACTGCATTGATATCTGTTATGATGGCGAATAATGAGATAGGAACGATTCAGCCTGTCAGACAGATTGCACTAATAGCTAAAGAGCGAAATATACCTTTTCATGTGGATGCGGTTCAGGCATACGGACATATGCCGATAGATGTTAAGGAATTGGGAATTGACTTGATGAGTGTAAGCGGACATAAGTTCTACGGACCTAAAGGGATAGGTTTTTTGTATATCAGGGATGGTATTACGATTAATAGATTTATGAATGGCGGTATGCAGGAGAAAGGCTTAAGAGCAGGGACTGAGAATGTTGCGTCTATTGTAGGAATGGCAAAGGCTTCAAGTCTGGCTATAGAAGAACTTGAAGCGGAAATGAAACGAGAAATAAGCTTAAGAGATTATTTTATTAACAGGATAAGGCAGGAGATACCTCTTGTTAAGCTTAATGGAGCTGATGCAGATGAGAGACTTGCCAATAATATTAATTTTAGCTTTGGATTTGTGGAAAGTGAGTCGTTGCTTATAATGCTTGATATGAAAGGAATATGTGTATCAGCAGGCTCTGCGTGTGCAACGGGGGACAAGAAACCATCACATGTATTAATGGCAATCGGGCTCTCGGAAGAAATGGCGAATGGCACACTTAGGTTTACGATTGGAAGACATACAACGAGAAAAGACTTGGATTATGTACTTTGTGAATTAAAAGAAGCTGTTGAGAATCTTAGAGCAGCATCTATTAAATATGAGGAATATATAAAGAAATATCAGCCGGTATCGGCAGGACGAATATTGTACTAATGTTTTTGGTGACACGAAAGGAGCTATTCTATGGGCAAGAAAGTTGTGATAGGGCTTTCAGGAGGAGTTGATTCTTCTGTTGCAGCATATCTTTTGAAGGAGAAGGGATATGAGTGTATAGGAGTGACCATGCGTACATGGCAGCCTGAGAATGAGGGGGCACTTGAGAATATATTAAGAGCTGAAGAAGATGCAAGAATGGTTGCGCAGCATTTGGATATTCCTTATCATATTGTGGATTTTACAAAGGAATTCGATTCCAAAATCATGAAGTACTTTGTGGATGAATATATGGAGGGACGTACCCCTAATCCATGTACGGCATGCAATCATCATATCAAATGGAATGCTCTTATGACTGTAGCTGAGAAGTTTGGTGCGGACTATGTGGCAACGGGACATTACGCAAGGATTATAGAACTTCCAAATGGCAGATATTCACTTATGACTACGCCTACGGCAAATAAAGACCAGACTTATGCACTGTTTAGACTTTCACAAGAACAGCTTGCGAAGACATTGATGCCTGTAGGTGAATATACTAAAGATGAGATTCGTGATATTGCAGCAAGGATAGGTATTTCGGTAGCGAATAAGCCGGATAGTCAGGAGATATGTTTTATTCCTGATAATGATTATGCTGGCTTTATCGAGAGATATACCGGAGTAGAGGTTAAACCGGGTAATTTTATTGATGTTAACGGAAATATACTTGGAAAACATAAAGGGATTATACATTATACTGTAGGACAACGAAAAGGACTTAATATAGCACTTGGACATCCTGTGTTTGTTGTTGAATTAAGACCTGAGACAAATGAAGTTGTGCTTGGAAGTAATGAAGATGTTTTTTCAAAGGTACTGTATGCAGATAATGTTAATTTTATGGGGATATCAGCGATAGATGAATCTGTATCAGGACTTAAGGCTAAGATTCGCTATGCACACAAAGGTGCGGAGTGTAGGGTTACGATAGATTCGGACGGCATTATGAAATGTGAGTTTGAAGAACCGCAGAGAGCAATTACTCCCGGACAGGCAGTTGTTTTGTATAAGGATGACGTGATTGCAGCAGGAGGAACAATTATTAGAGCGAGGTGACCACATGGGTTTTACTCTGGATAGTATTAAGAATAAAATAACAAAAGAAGATATTTTTTATTCTGCCAAAAGTATGACTGAGGAGAATAAAGTTAAGCTTGATAATATAAAAAGCATAGGCCGCGGTGAAACAGAGATGAATGGCTTCATAGAACGTGAGGGCATGCCGGATGAGACTGTTGAAACGCAGCTTGTTGTTAATAATGAAGGAATTGTTTCGTACCATTGTAGTGAGTGCGTTACAAGATATTCCATGTGCGTGCATGAAGCGTCAACAGCCTTGGCGTATTAACGTTACCTTTACCAGAATACTGCCATGAAAACAGCTACTTCAGATTTTATGCGAGGAGTAATTGACTCCTGTGTAAAAAACAGTATCTGGGATACTATGCGTGATGAATACGGAACAGTTAGTCTTGTGCCTAAATTAACTTGTGCTGCAGATTCGAGTATGAAGATTGGCTTCAAGATAAAGAAAGACAAGAAAGAATATGTAATACAGGATTTGGCGGAATTCTGTGAAAGAATAAGGAATGAAGAAACCTGCGAATACAGTAAGACTTTTTCTATGAAGCATTCTGTTTGGGTATTTGATAAGGAAAGTCGAGAACTTCTTATGCTTCTTATTGAGGCAATAGAAGAGGAACTCGCAATATATCTTGAGAATAATCGTAACAAGTCAAAGGATAGCTTTAAGCTTAAAGAATTGAAGTATGAAAGAAGCTATGCAAGACGTATGATAGAGCTCATGGCAGGGGACATTGTGGAACTTGAGCTTAAGGACAAAACCAAAAGAAATTGCATAATTGAGATGAGTAATCCGAAGCTCTCTCTTACGGTAAAAGAAACACTTCTTGGTGGATATAGATTAGAGATTAACGAGGATATACAGACAATTGCCGGACTTAACAGCATTCTTGTGTTAAAGGGAAATCATCTCTATGTATGTGATAACGAATATAGTACAGCGCTAAAAGACATTTTGCCTAAAATGAGTGCTGAGACATATAGAGAAGATACTTTTTCTATAAGCAAAAGAGATATGCCGTTATTCTATGGGCAGATGTTAAAGAGTCTTAAGAAGTATATTGAAATTGATGACCATGTATATCAGAATGAAGATAATGAACAGGCTCTTTTGGAGGTTGGTTTTAGATTTGACCTCGGAAAGCAGAATGAAGTTATATGTGAAGAAACCTTTATCTATGGTAACTTTTCATTTAATCCGTTTAAAGGTGGAAGTGTACCTGTAGGAATATACAGGGATTATCCGGCGGAATATAAAGCTAAGAATGTTGCGGAATACTTTTTTGGAAGTTCGGTTGATGTTGACGGTAGATTTATATTGACGCATGAGGATGAGGTATACAGACTTGTTGATGAGGGGATTCCGTTATTTATGGAAATGGGCAATGTATATCTCTCTGAAAGCTTTAAAGGAATTAAGATAGTAAGTGCACCGAGGACACATGTGGCGGCCAGAATTGATGGCGGAATGCTTCAACTTGATTTTGATATAGAGAATTTCGACAGGGAAGAGCTTCGCAACCTGCTTGCAAGCTATAGACAGCGCAAGAAATACTACAGGCTTAAAAGTGGCGAATTCGTGAGGATGGCGGATAACTCATTGGCGGTTATTACTGAACTTGCGGACAGTCTTAAGCTAAGCGATGATAAGCTTGATATGCTCCTGGATGGTAGCTTGCTTATTCCGAAATACAGAGCACTTTATCTTGAGAATGTAATCAATCAGGGTGGTGACATACATTTTGACAGAGATAAAGATTTACGTAAACTTATCCGAAGCATTAAGGAAGTAGAAGACAGCGATTATGAGGTGCCGGAAACCCTTAAGAAAACAGTGAGAAAATATCAGAGAACTGGCTACAGATGGCTTAAGGCTCTTGCTTATAATGGTTTTGGCGGTATTCTTGCGGATGATATGGGTCTTGGTAAAACACTTCAGGTTATAACCTTGTTGCTTTCACATAAAGAGAAGAATGCAGAGAATGCAAACAGACAAGCTTTGATAGTATGTCCTGCATCACTTGTATATAATTGGGATGATGAGATAAGAAAATTCGCTCCGGAATTATCGGTAGCTGTAGTAAGTGGCAGTATAACAGAACGAAAAGAACTTATATCGGGAGCGAAGGACAAGGATATAGTGGTAACATCCTATGATTCTTTAAGACGTGACATAGAACTCTATAAAGATATGAAATTTGCGTATCAGATTATAGATGAGGCACAGTTTATAAAGAATCCTTCAACACAGAACGCCAAAAGTGTGAAAAAGATTAATGCTGAGGTTAAGTTTGCACTGACAGGAACACCTATCGAGAACAGACTCAGTGAATTGTGGAGCATATTTGATTACCTTATGCCGGGATTTCTATATTCATATGCACAATTCAGAGAGGAGTTTGAGTATCCAATTGTAAAGGATGAGGATAGGGTAATACTTAACAGATTACAGAATATGATAAAGCCGTTTGTACTTAGAAGACTTAAGGCTGATGTATTAAAGGATCTTCCTGAGAAGCAGGAGACCGTTGTGTACTCTAAGCTTTCTGAAGAACAGCTTGGAATATATGCTGCAAATGTTGCGGAGTTTAGAAAAGAACTTTCTAATATATCGGAAGAGGAATTGGCATCCAAGCGTATGCATGTATTAGCACAGCTTATGAGACTCAGACAGATATGCTGTGACCCGGCATTGTGTTATGATAATTATAAACATGGTTCGGCGAAGCTTGAGGGTTGTCTTGAATTAGTGAGAGATGCTGTTGAATCAGGACATAAGATATTACTTTTTTCACAGTTTACAACCATGCTTGATAAGATAGCGGGATATTTTGACGAGGAGGGCATATCTTATTACGTTCTTACGGGAGATACACCTAAGCAGGCAAGAGTAAGAATGGCAGCTGAGTTCAATGTGGATGATACGAAAGTATTCCTTATTTCATTAAAAGCAGGCGGTACCGGTTTGAATCTTACCGGTGCAGATATAGTTATACATTATGATCCATGGTGGAATGTGGCGGTTCAGAATCAGGCGACTGACAGAGCGCACCGAATCGGACAGTCTAATAAAGTTAATGTGTACAAGCTTATTGCAAAGGATACGATAGAAGAGAAGATTCTTAAACTTCAGGAAAGCAAAGAGAAGCTTGCAGAAAGTATTGTATCTGAAGAGGTGTCCAAGCTTACGGCATTGACCAAAGAAGAACTTTTGGGATTATTGGATTAGATTAGAATAGAAGCGTAAAGCCCGAAGGATAAGCTTAGAGCTTAATCCATTCGGGCTTTCTGTTTTTGAAAATAGTCATGTATTTAAAACCGCAGCTTTGAAGTAACTCAGGTACAGTGTTGAAGCTGTATGCAATATGCTCAGGCTTGTGACCGTCAGAACCACAAGTAATAATTTCGCCGCCAAGCTCACGATATCTTGAAAGGAGTCGGGGATGAGGATTAGGATTAGGAAGATTATTCTTAAGCCCTCCCGTGTTAAGCTCGATACCTTTGCCGTTTTCTATGAGCGTTATGAGTATCTTGTCCAAAAGCTCGGGATACAAGGTGTAAAGGTCAAGAATCTCGGGATGCTTATCCTTAGAAGGACAGTATCTTATTATATAATCAAGGTGTCCCATTACGTCAAAATTATTAAAATTGTTTATGCTCTCAATTGTCTCGGTAAGGTAAGCTTCAATGATTCTTGAATGATTCACTTCATCGCCCCAAACCTCAGTGTAGTAGGGATCTGTATGTTCCACTACATGGGTTGAACCTATAATGAAATCAAACGGATATGCATTGGAAAATTCATTTAACTTATGAGATATATCCGGCTGGATTCCAAGCTCGACACCTATGCGTATATCAATCTGTTCGGAATATTTATTCTTAAGTGGAAGAAGCTCCTTAAAATATCTTTCGGCATCAAGTGTAAAGGGATTGGGCTCTTCGGGATAGTCGATATCATGGTGGTCGGTAAAACATATGGTTTTGAGACCGAGTGATATGGCCTGTTTAATGGTATCCTCCGGGTGAGTTTCGGAATCTCCGGAGAAATATGTATGTATATGATAGTCGTGTTTCATGGTTACTCCTT
>JAFTJD010000073.1 GCA_017456585.1 Lachnospiraceae bacterium | reverse complement strand
TCTCGCTAAACTCGAACAAGGTGCATATCTGTACAGTTGGTTCCCACGAATAATCTTATCGCACCTTGTTCTCAAACAGTATCTCCGGGGCGTGCTTTATCGAAGCGTAGCAAAGTCAAGTTCCACTAATGGTCTGTGTTGTCTTCGCAAATCATATGATAGGCATCTAAGTTTGACGAGTTTACGGAGGAGGCGTGCTATCGAACATCGTAGCGGCAAAGTGTTTGGTTCTACTTGGGAGCGTAGAGCAGTTGCAAGGCAAAAATATAATCATTAAATCGGGATTATATATAGTCTGTGGAGTTGCCGCAAACAAGCAAGGGTTCGCAGGAGATGTTGTATAAGGTTGTGTGGTGAGAGGAGTTATATGGAGAAGGATAAGGTTTTTGATGCAGAGTTTTATAAGAAGATAAATACGATAAGGATGTCCATGAAGATGAAGCTCGCGGCAGGAATGAATGGCGGCAGGAAGTCGAACGCGAAGGGCACATCTGTGGAGTTCTCGGATTTTCGTGAATATATTTTGGGTGATGACATAAGAAGGATAGATTGGAATGCTTACGGAAGGTTCGATAAGCTGTTTGTGAAGCTTTTTATGGAAGAGAAGGAAGGTATATTCAGAGTATTCGTGGATTCAAGTAAGTCTATGGATTTTGGTAATGAGAATAAGGCAGTTTGTGCTGAGAGGATAGCGGGTGCATTGTCTTATTGCGTGCTTGATAATGCAGACAGATTGTATCTTAATGTGATAGGTAATTCACTTACGGAATATAAGGGAGTTACCGGAAGGCAGGCATTTCATACGACATTGGAGAGACTTGCTGCGATTGAATTTAACGGAACAGGTTCTTTGTACGAGACTGTTAGGAGAGCTAATGTTAAACAAAGAGGTGTATCCATTATTATTTCGGATTTTTTTACCGATGATTTAGAGGATATACTTAAGTTCCTTACTTTTAATAAGCAGGAAGTAATACTGATTCAGGTGCTTGCAAGAGAAGAGGTACAGCCCGAGTATGAGGGGACAATTAATCTTATCGATAGCGAGACATCAGGTAATATGAGGGTGACCATGGGAACCATGGCACTCGATAAGGAATATAAGGCAAATTATAACAGATTTATTAATGAGATAGACGCTTTGGCTAGGAAATACAGAGCCAATTATATTAGAACCATATCGGATGAAAGTATAGATTCGGTGTTGTTCAATATGAGATAATGTGCACAATAAAGAGTAGGAAAATGAGGGAGTAGGATTCGTGAAGTTCTTATATTTGTGGCCATTGGCATTTCTAATACTGATACCCATAATTATAATAATGTATCTGCTTAAACAAAAGGCAGTAGACCAGCCGTTTTCTTCACTTAAGCTGTGGCGCGAGCTGTACAAAAATATGCAGTCCAATATGCCTTGGGAGAAGCTTAAGAAGAATCTGCTTATGTATGTACAGATTCTTACCGTGCTTGTACTTATAGCGGCGATTATGTCACCATATATTAGGTCTGATAAGCCTGTTAACACAGGACATGTCATAATGGTAATCGATACGAGCGGAAGTATGAATACTATGTATAATGAGGATTATACAAGATTCGAGGCTGCCATTGCGGAGGCGTGTGACTATGTAGACAGATTATCATCCGATACCGCAGTGTCTGTAATTACCAGTGATAAGGATGCGGCACTTGTAATAACTGATTCTACCGATAAATCGCTCATCAAGAGAAAACTTAAAGATATAGAGGTTACCAATTATATCGGTGAAGGCTGTAATGAAGGCGTAAAAATGGCAGAATCCATGGTGGCACAATGGGAGGATTCGGAGGTCGTTTATTTTTCCGACAGTTTTGTTGCCTGTGAAAGTACAGGCGGATATATTGTAAGTGTATATTCCGATGCAGAGAATGCACTCATTGAGTATATGGGGCATGGAATGGATAAAGAAGGAAAGCTTACAGTCATTGTTAAAGTAGTTAATAACAAAAAGAATAAGCTGGTAACAGATATTAATCTCTATGGCGACGGTGAAATGATTGCAGTTTCAGAAGTGTCTGTAGAGTCAGGTGACAGCAAGGTGGTATATTTTGAGGATGTAAATTTTGACGGAGAGGTTCTTATGGCAGAGCTTAATGACTCAAAGGATGCACTTGCCAATGATGATGTCTGTTATGATGTGATAAAAGAAAAAGATAAAATTAAGGTACTTCTTATGACAGAGAAGAATCTTTATCTTGAAAAAGCAATTTCGCTTGTGGAAGGCGTTGAGGTTACCAAATCAAACGATATCGATGCTTTCTTTGAATTCGAAAAAGACGGATATGATTTATATATATTTGACGGAATGATTCCGACGGAGCTTCCGGATGAGGGAAGTGTAATAATATTTAATTGTGAAAATGATGAGCTTTATACTGTCGTAGACAATAAAGAAAATGCAGTAATCAGTACGCAGGATACGAAGTGTACCAAGTATCTTGCGGATTACAGATTTGGCGCAAGTAAGGTGAAGGCAATGGAGGTTCCGTATTGGGCGGACAGTTTCCTGGCTGTGGGTGAATTGTCTGCAGGCTTCATAGGCAATTATGATTCACAGACACTATGTGTAATAGGACTTGATGTGCATGACACGGATCTTCCGCTTAAGACCGAGTTTCCGATACTTATATATAGTATAATGGAAGAGTGTGTTAATACCGGAGTATTGTCAAGCAATGTACTCACCGCAGGTAATAGCGTGAAGATAAGCGGAAAGCTTGATGCAGAGGCACCAAAGGTAGTATATCCGGCAGGTAAAAGTCTTGCGCTTTCCGGTAATATAGCTAATTTTTCAGATACCAACCAAACCGGTATCTATAAGGTTAATCAGAAAACAGATGACGGGGAGCTTAGAGAAAACTTCGTAGTCAATTTCCCGAAAAGTGAGAGCGTTATAAAAAATACGCCACATGCCAATGCACAGAGTGGAGATAACATTAATGTTGTCGAAGCAAAAGCAGTGGAGACAGCAGGCTCTGTTAATCTTAGAAATATCATTATTATAATTGCACTTATCATGCTTTTTGCTGAGTGGATTATATATATAAGGAGATAAATATCCATGAATATAGAATTTGCCAGGGCATACGTGCTTATAGGTATACCTGTTGCATTGTTGCTACTGTTATTTTCTGCGAAATTTATGCATACCAAGAATAAAACTAAACGTACTACAGAGATAGCGGTGCGTTTTGTAATAGTGCTTCTTTTACTGCTTTCTCTTAGCGGAATGAGTATTAAGTGGAAGGGCAATCTAAGAACGACTATTTTTCTTCTTGATGTATCCGACAGTATGAAGGAGAACAGGGATGAAATAGTAAGCTTTGTAAATGAAGCAATCAAAAATAAATCAGATGACGACAGCATAGGAATGGTAGCATTTGGCAGCGATGCGAAAATTGAACAGTTTATATCAGAAGAGGTATTTTTTCAGGAGTTTCAGACAGAGGTTACCAAGACAGCGACCAATCTTGAAAATGCAGTTAATACGGCACTTGCAATGATGCCGGAGGATTCAGCCAAAAGACTTGTACTTATAACCGATGGTGTAGAGAATGAAGGTAATATAAAGAATACGATTTCCAATATAGCAACGGCGAAATGTCTGGTTGAAGTTGTTAAGCTTGATACTGTTGCCGCAGAGGAGGTCTATGTCAGTGACCTTAAGGTGCCGGAAAATGTTGCAAGTGGTGAGAATTATAGTATAAGTGTAGACATAGAGAGCAACATTGCGTGCGAGGCAACAGTTACCTTGTATGCAGGAAGAATGGTAAAAGCAAGACAGACGGTTAATCTCCAAAAGGGAACCAATACATTTACCTTTAAGGATACGCAGTCGGAAGAAGGTCTTAAGACATATCGAGTGCAGGTGGATGCCGCAAAAGATACTACATCAGTTAATAATGAGTATATGGCATATACGAATATATCTACAAGAAAGCCCGTGCTTATCGTTGAGGGTTCAAGTGGCGAATCAAACGAGCTTAGTAAAATACTTAGCAGTGTTAATGTGGCACACAATATTGTGCATGCAGCGACTGCACCTGCAACACTTTCAGATATGAACGAGTATAGCGGTATTATCTGTGTAAATGTGTATGCGGAAGATTTACGCAATGGTTTTCTTGATAATATAGAGGCATATGTTAAGGACTACGGCGGTGGATTTATATGTGCCGGCGGACGAAATTCATATGCACTTGGTGAATATAATGACACTCCTTTGGAGACTATTCTTCCGGTCGATATGGAACTGGATGGTGAGAATGAAGTACCGACTATTGCAATGATGTTAGTTATTGATAAATCCGGTAGTATGTCCGATGGAAATGGAGTAACCACCAATCTCGACCTTGCCAAGGAAGCGGCAGTTGCGGCTCTTGGCAATCTTAGAGATAGTGATTATATAGGCGTTATCGCTTTTGATGATTCTTATGATAAGGTTGTTGAACTTCAAAAAGCATCCGACAGGGAGACTATTACCGATAACATATACGGAATAGCATTAGATGGAGGAACCTCTATTTATCCGGCACTTGAAGCAGCGGCAAAAGAACTTCAAGGTAATCCTGCCAAGATAAAGCACATCATACTTCTCACGGATGGACAGGATACATTTAACAATTATGGAAAAGTAATCGGTGAAATTAATAATGGTTCGATAACCCTTTCAACGGTAGCTATAGGACAGGGCTGTAATATCGTACTCCTTAGTGAGCTTGCCGAGAAATGCGGCGGACGATATTATTATACAGATATTAATTCTGATATTCCGCGTATTTTTGCACAGGAGGTATATCTTTCAGCCAATTCATATCTTGTTGATGGCGTTTTTACACCTATAATTACCGCGGCAGATAATGATGTAATAAAGGAAGTTGCGGCAAATGGCTTACCACCGCTTCTCGGATATGTGGCAACAACGAGAAAGGCAAGAGCTACACAGCTTCTTGAGTCATCTGAAGGCGATCCGCTTTTGTGTATGTGGCAATACGGTCTGGGCAAAACAGTTGCATGGACATCGGATGTGGACGGAAGATGGTCTCAGAACTGGTCGGGCTGGGATAATACGGCACTTCTCTGGCATAATCTTGTGCAATATATAACCTATGATATGGGAATGGAGGGTGCATATGCCGAGATAGAACAGAATGGCTCGACAGCTGTTATAAAATATGTTACCGAAGAATATGCATCGACTACAGACGTTCTTGCTACAGTATATGATGATGAAGGTAATTCACAGGTTATTACACTTGATCCTATATCTCCCGGAGTCTATACAACTGAGTTTGAAATGGAGGACACAGGTGTATACAGTATTAATGTAAGACAAGAGGAAAACGGTGAGGTTATAGGCAGTCTTAACACTGCGGCAATGATGCAGTATTCACTGGAATATCGTTTCTATGACAAATCAACCGTTCTGGAGGAATATGTAAGGTCAGTCGGCGGCAATATGATAAGTGCAGAGACAGAAGTCTTTGATGAAGAGCTTGATATGGTAAAGAGGCGTATGGATATCGGAACTACCCTTATGATTATGGCGTTGATTCTGTTTGTGCTGGATATAGCCTTAAGAAGATTTGATATCAAAATCTTTAAGCTATTTCAACGTCGCAGTGCTGCAAAGACTGCAACAGCCGGCGCAACTGCTGCAACAGTTTCAAAAGCAGCAGCTACTTCCTCAGCAACAACAGCAAGTGCTGCGACATCAGCCAATCAGTATGGTGAAGCATCCGGCACTTCAAAACACTCTAAGAGTAAGAAATCCGCAGAATCAAAGCTTGAAGAGAAAAACATTCAGAACGCGACTAAGGAAGGGAAGACGAAAGATAAGCGAACCAAGGATAACAAATCGGTAAAACAGTCCGAGAATACGCCACAAAGACTCGATACATCCCAGTTACTTAACCGTATGAAGAAATAAAAGTAATTACATGATGCCGGAGGCAAAACATATATGCTATGTTTTGTCCCGGCATTATTTTAATTGGTTATAAATTCATTTTTTATCTATTATCTACCCATAATAACTAGAAGATTGCTGATGGGCAGAACGGGTGGCGAGGAATACATAATGACATGAGATTGAGATTAAATGATGTAAAAATGAGACTAAATGGAATGAGAGCAACATGAGATTGCGACGATGTGTGTTGACATATGTAACCATATAATGATATAATTATAAAAGAGCTAATTCCTAAGACCGCCATGTGGTTTGGATAATGTGTTTCGGAAGTCAGCTCTTTTACTTATATTGACATCGTATAGGAGGTTAATGATGGAGAACAGAAATGTTGAACTGACAGAAGCAGAGTGGAGTATCATGGAATGCCTTTGGGAAAGAGCCCCCAGAATAGGCCGTGAGATAATAGAGGAGATGGAAGCGAAGAATGATTGGAATCGTAGTACGACGCTCACACTTTTAAGAAGACTTGAAGCTAAGGGAGTAGTTGAGAGTACGAGTGAAGGAATTAAGACATTTAGTCCGCTTGTAGGTAGGGATGAAGTTGCACATTACGAGACAGAGAATCTTCTTGACAGGGTATATAAGGGAAGCCTTAGTATGCTGGTTAGTGCTTTTACTAAGAAAAAGGCGCTTTCCAAGGATGAGATAGAAGAGTTGTATGCGATTTTGCACAAAGCTGAGGAGAATAATAATGATTAATTGGATTATTTCATCAAGTATACTTATTATCGCCATATTGATAATAAGACATGTGCTTAAGGGGAAGATAAGTGCCAGATTACAATATTCGTTATGGATACTTGTTCTTCTTAGACTCCTTATTCCTGTTAATATAGGTAATTCCGAGATTAGCGTAGAGAATTTAACCAATGATATTGTCAGCACTTATAGAGAAGCGGCAACTGCTGCGGATTTTTCTGATATATCTTATGACAAACATGCAGAAAGTTCGGACAGAGTCCGTCAAGATACTAATGTTGATATGGATGAGTTCTATGTAACAGGAATGCATGAGAGTGTTTTAACATATGTTGAGTTAAATGAAGCGGCAGAACTTGAGACAGAGGATGTTGGGATATATAGCAATGAGAATGCTAAAAAGGATACAGAACCTGCTACGAACAATATTATAGAAGCAGAGTCCGAGAACGAAGTGCTTCCTTTGGAGGAGAAAGGAACGGACATCGTAGCCTCTTCTGAGACGGCAAATGTAACAACACAAGGTGTGAATACAGGTGTATTGGTTATTTCATGGATTAAAAATGCGGCAGAATATGTATGGGGAGCAGGAATTATTTTGTTTGCATTGATTTTTGTATATACCAATATTCGATTTATGATAACTAATAGAAAGAAAAGAATATTGGCAGAAGAGAATGAGGGAAGGCTTCCGATATATTTTTCAGATGGTGTTGATACTCCTTGTATCTATGGTATTGTAAGGCCTGCGATTTATGTTAATGCAGAAGCCGGCATGAACAAACAGTCTTTAAGACATATTATAGAGCATGAGAAGACGCATTACAGACATGGTGACCATATATGGTGTGTGCTTCGTGCGATAGTGGTAGTCATGCATTGGTATAATCCGCTTGTATGGCTTGCGGCGATTCTTTCAAGAAATGATTCAGAGCTTGCGTGTGATGAGGGCACAATCAGAAGACTTGGTGAAGAAGAACGTACGAATTATGGTATGACACTTATTAATATGAGTTGCCAAAGGACAGTTGCTTCCTTTGTGACAGTGGCAACTAATATGGCAGGCAGTAAAAGGAGCATTAAGGAAAGAATCTCTTTGATAGCAAAGAGTCCGAAGACGGCATTCAGAACATTAATAGCAGTTCTGGTAGCAGTTGTTATAATTGTGAGCGGAACATTTACCGGAGCTATGCCACCCGCAATAGCTAAGGAACTTACGAAGGTCACCGCTGTTGACGATACGAAGAAAGATGCGGAGACAAATATGAACACAGCTATTGAGACGGCTATGAACACAGCTAAGGAGACGGTTACAGAGAATGATGAGTCTTTGGGCAAATCAAACACAACATATACAGTGAATGTAGATAATAGTCAAATAACTGTAAACGTTCATGTGTCGAACGATGGAAATTCAAATATACGTGATGGTGTAGTTATATTACCGCCAAAAATGTGGAGTGTTCAGGAAAAGACAGAAATTAATATAGAGACAGATTATGTTCCGAAGTACACAGAGATGGTATACATATCAGATTATGACGAACAGGTTTTATACGGGGAAAAGAACTCTTTTGAAGAGATATATGCCGGACGAATAGGAATGGAATTCATTGAATTGGAACATTCTGATAAAGAAGTAGATTTGGCGCATGGTGCTTACTATATGTATAATGGTATGGGTTTGGAGATTACCATGTATGAGAACAGAATAGCCAGACAGACATATGCAAGTTGTTCGCCGGATAATGTTGAGAGGCTCGCATATTTGATTAATCGATATGACTGGGTGCAGGTAGACGAGAAAGCCATCACCAATTTTAATAATAAAATTGAGATTAACTCAA
The DNA here is from genome assembly GCA_017456585.1 of Lachnospiraceae bacterium. Classification (GTDB taxonomy): domain Bacteria; phylum Bacillota; class Clostridia; order Lachnospirales; family Lachnospiraceae; genus SIG300. The sequence continues at coordinate 1,726 of JAFTJD010000073.1, read as the reverse complement.
TTGGAGGAACATTTAAAAGTAAGGTTATGACCTTTTATCATGGTGGTGCAGGTGTGTTAAAATATTATGACGGATATAACACTACTTATTGGCAGGCAGTACAGAAATATGAGGATTCTAAGTCTATAACAGAAGATTTGATTGAAGATTACAAGAAGATTAAGCTTGAGCTTCAGACAGTTACCTTTGTCGGACCGGCTTCGGATAGGATGGCTGTTAAGTATTTTACTGATATTATTTATCCGGCTACAAGAACAACACTTGATGGGGGAGACCCTTATAAGATAAGCGAATATGATGTGCGCTCCTCCGGTTATCGTACGTCTACTAAAGGAATATTGGTAGGAGAGTTTACATTTGAATGTATTCCGGAAGGACAAACGGAAAAAGAGGAGAAATGTGTATTCTTCACGATTGAAGTTACTGATGATGGAGAGTGGTGCTGCAAATACCTTGACTCTGACAAGGTTGAAAAAGGTACAATAATTATGCATACTAATTAATGCTATGGCGGATGAGAGAATCATCCGCCATTTATATTAAAAAGGTTTTCTGCTTTGGATGTAAACTACAAAAAGAGTGGCAAAACATTATAAAATATAGTATAATTAGGCTTGCGGAGTTGCCTGTTTACGTGGGTAGTTCTGCGATAGTATTATGTTATTGGAGAAGGAGATTATATGATGAAGAAAAAGACGGCAATTCTTTGGACTTTGGCAGCCGCAATGCTTGTAAGTTCAGTCGGAGGTTGTGAAAAGAAGCCTAAGACGGAGATGGATATTTTATATGAGAGCAGACCGGTGTCACTTAAACAGATGGAGGATTTGGATAGAGGCTTCGTTGCCGTAAAAGCAGATGACGGAATGTTCCTTAGCTGGCGTTTCCTTGGAACGGATGATGAAGATATAAAGTTTAATGTGTATAAGAATGGGGTTAAGCTTAATAAGAAAGCGATTGAGAATATTACAAATTATACAGATACTTCCTATGTTGAGGGAGAGAATGCTACATATACGCTTGTACCTGTTATTAAGAAAAAAGAGGTTAAAGCAGAGACGGAGACAGCAATTGTTTTTGAAAATGATTACCTTTCAATTCCGGTTAAACAGTACGAGCTTGGCGATTATGATATTAATGATGCTTCTGTAGGCGACCTTGATGGTGACGGACAGTATGAGATTGTTGTAAGGCGTGACCCGGCTGATATGCATTATGTGACAAGAGAAGCATATCCTTTATTTGAAGCCTATGAGCTTGACGGAACACATATGTGGACTATTAATCTTGGACCTAACGAGGTTAACACAGTAGACCTTAATTTTATCGTATACGACCTTAACGGTGACGGTAAATCAGAGGTGGTAATGCGTTCATTTGAGGGAACAACCGATGGTATGGGCAATGTTATAGGCGATACCAATGAAGATGGACGTACCGATTATACACAGGGACCTATCAAGATTATTATTAATAATGACCGTTCATATCTGTATGGACAGCCTGAATTTTTATCAATGTATGATGGAGAAACAGGTGCTGAGATAGCAAGAACCGACCTTTTACCGGCTATGGAGCCGCTTGAATCATGGTATAACTCTTCTAATGAAGGTAAGGTAGTTAAGAGAGCAAGTCATTTTGTATTATGTGTGGCATATCTTAATGGCGAAACTCCAAGCATCGTACATTTCAGAGGTGCGTGGGCTGCTTGTAAGGTGGCTACATGGGA
>JAFTJD010000006.1 GCA_017456585.1 Lachnospiraceae bacterium | reverse complement strand
TGCCTCCTTGTGTATAATATATTCTTTTTTCTCCTTCATTACTTTTTTTACTCGCCATCAAACTCAAAATTTTCTTTCATTTCAGACCAATTATAACATATATACAAACTAGTTGCCACAAAAATCAAAACATAAACTGGGTCCACATTTGATAAAGATAAAAACAGACCTTGAAACGAGGAATTTGATTGGCTCATTGCAAGGTCTGTTACTTATTTTTTATTCGGTTGTCAGCCTAATCCATTATGCATTTCAGGATAAACGCCGTTGTCCTTTAACACTACTCCTTATTCGAACTCTATCGTCGCAACCGGCTTCGGAGTGAGTTCATAGCATACTCTTGATACACTCTTAACCTCGTCAGTGATTCTTGCTACTACCTTCTCAAGGAAGTCGTAATCAAGTCTCTCTATAGATGCTGACATAGCGTCGATTGTGTTAACGGCACGGATAACTACCATGTAGCCCATGCTTCTCTCATGATTTCTTACACCTACTGCCTTGAAATCCGGCACTACTGTGAAGTACTGCCATACCTTTTTGTCAAGACCTGCCTTTGCAAACTCATCGCGAAGGATAGCATCTGACTCACGAAGTGCTTCAAGACGATCACGTGTGATTGCGCCGAGGCAACGAACGCCGAGACCCGGACCCGGGAATGGCTGACGGTATACCATATTCGCAGGTAAACCGAGCTCAACACCACATGCACGAACTTCATCCTTGAAGAGCTGCTTAAGCGGCTCAACAAGCTCGAACTGTAAATCTTCAGGAAGACCGCCTACGTTGTGATGTGACTTAACAACCTTAGCTGTCTTTGTTCCACTCTCAATAATATCAGGATAAATTGTTCCCTGTCCGAGGAAATCGATGCCCTCAAGCTTTCTTGCTTCCTCTTCGAATACTCTGATGAATTCTCCACCGATGATTTTTCTCTTCTCTTCAGGGTCTGCTACGTTTTCGAGCTTAGTAAGGAAACGCTCTGTAGCATCTACATATATAAGGTTAGCATTCAACTGATTTCTGAACACTTCAACTACGCTCTCAGACTCATTCTTACGCATTAAGCCATGATTTACATGTACACACACAAGCTGATTGCCGATAGCTTTAAGCAAAAGTGCTGCAACTACTGATGAATCAACTCCACCTGAAAGTGCAAGTAAAACCTTCTTATCTCCTACCTGACGGCGAACAATTTCAATCTGGTCCTCAATAAAATTCTTCATGTTCCAGTTTGCTTCTGCCTTACAGTCATCGAATAAGAAAGACTTAAGTGTCTTTGTGTCCGGAAGCTTATCAAGCTTCTTAGTACATTTTGCTGTTGGATGGTCAATTGCCATGATAGGGTATCCGCATGAGTATAACTCTTCGCGTACGTCAATGGTAACACCATCAACTACTCTATTCTCTCCACCATTTAAAATGACACCTTTAACATTGTCAAGTGCGTTAAGCTCCTCTACGGTAATATCATGCGGATGAATCTCGCTGTACACGCCCAAATCACGAATCTCACGCGCGATTACCGTATTTTCGGTGCTTCCTAAGTCCAGAATTACAATCATATCCTGCTTCATCGTATATTCTCCTTTTTTGTAGCACGGCTTGTCCTGACATCTTGCCACAGAAAACCCTGCCAAATTCTATAACTTCGGAGTTTTTTGCCCTTTCCGGCTCTCAGATTTCCTTATTATATTACAAAATTACACAGTAGAAAAGAGTTTTTTTAAAAAAATTATTCAAACAATAAAAATTTTAATTGCCAAGTGAGGTTTTATGTGATAAAACATTATTGTAAAAGTGGCGACTGCTATTTGTAGTTGGTTGTCGTTTTTACGAAATTATTCCAATGCAGAAGGGACAATGTAAAATGAAAAAGATTTATGAAGGAAAAACAAAAGACGTATATAGCCTTGATAATGGTAATGTAATGCTCAAGTTTAAGGACGACTGTACAGGAAAAGACGGTGTATTTGATCCGGGCGAAAATTCTGTAGGCTTAACTATCGATGGTATCGGTAAAGCTAACCTTGAGACATCTATCCGCTATTTTGAATTATTAAAGAAAGCCGGAATCAAGACACACTACGTGAGTGCTAACATCGAAGAAGCTACTATGGAAGTACTTCCTGCAACAGTTTTTGGTCATGGTCTTGAAGTTATTTGCCGTCTCGTTGCTACAGGAAGCTTTATCCGCAGATATGGCGAGTATATCGCTGACGGAACAGTATTAGAGGGCGGATATGTTGAATGTACATTCAAGAATGACGCTTTAGGCGATCCGCTTGTAACAGGCGAAGGCCTTGCTGCTTTAGGAGTTATGACTCCTGAGATGTTCGAGAGCATGAAGGCTCAGACATTAAAGATTACAAAAATCGTTGCTGACGACCTTAAGACAATGGGCCTTGACCTCTGGGATATCAAGTTTGAGTTCGGTTATAACAACAACGAAGTAATCCTTATCGACGAAATCGCATCAGGTAACATGCGTGTATACAAGGATGGTAAGATTGTTGATCCTGTTGAGCTTACAAAGATTATTCTTAGTAACAATTAATTTTACATAATTATGAAAGGATGTTGCATAGGTGCGACATCCTTTTTTGGTTGCCAAAATATAATATTAGGATTATAATCAAAATGATATGTTAATAAAATATCTTATTGTAATTAATTGTCGGTTATGTCCCAATTATACATCAGATTTTATTAAGTAGATATTTCAAGGAGGATTATAAATGAACCCATCCACTGTCAAACCACCAATTAAACCGGTAAGAGGTTTCTTTGGTTTTTTACTAACCTTATTACTTTCGGTTTTTGTTTTTATCACTACCATCGTTATCCCGATTAATGCCACCTATTTAAAAGGTTCTTCTGTAGGTGATATTATCAGAAATACCGGAATATACGATTTTGCCATGGATATTGTTAAAGGTGAGTTATCCGGTGAATACGCAGATGTCTTCAAGGATGTTCTTAACGAAAACGATATCGCTAACATCTGTGACAGCTTAATGGATGCTGTGGTTTCTGGCGATGATATAGACCTTTCCTATATGCAGGAAGACCTTGTATCCTCTATTGAGGCAATTGTCAACTCTACAATCGACTCAGCTCTCGACGAGATAAAAAAAGGCAGCAACATTATAGATGCCGAATCCCTTTCAAAGAACAAATCTCTTCGCGATTTGGAAGATACATATAATATGGATGTAACCGGTATGATTATAGATAAATTAGAATCCGGATACGGAGTTACTTCTATAGATTTAAACACTTACAATGCTGAAGAAATGGTTAGAAAGCTCCTTGAAAAAATCATGGAGAATGACATTCATCCATTTATTGAATCTGAAGTTGCTGTTGCACTTGATAATGCCAGCGACGAGATTAATTCCTCTCTCGGTTCAGATTCTGAGCTAAAGCCTGCATTTGGCATGTTGGATTTAGCAATGTCACTTGTTGATTTTGCAATTGTTCTATTATGTATATTTATAGCAGCTTTTATCATTATACAGATTGCAATGTATCATTCCTGCATGTATCGTGCGTGTAGAAATGTTTCATTAAGCACATTTATACCGGGTATCATTATCACGCTCTCAGCAATAATTTCGAAATTTATATTAACAGGTATTCTTGTTGAGGCACTCGCAAGCACTGAGATTGCTAATTATTCCGACTCTGTGACAGAAATAGTTTCACCTTTATTCACATCATTATTAATCGGCGGCTTAATCAGTCTTGCGGTAGCTATATTATTCTTCATACTGTCACTTTCATTTAAAACCGGTTATGAGAAGAAATTGTATAGTGCAAATGGTAACCGCACTGTATATCTGAGTGCAAACACCGCTAAGGCAACCTCAGCTGCCTCTCGTGCTGTTGCACCGGGTGTTGCACCAAATGTTGCACCGGGTATTTCACCTAATGCTACAGCTGCTAATGTAGCCCCTATGCCTAATGCTACAGCAGCTAATGTAACACCTATGCAAAATGTTACGGCTACTAATGTAACACCTATGCAAAATGTTGCTCCGGTAACTGCACCAACTCCAACTGTTGCACAAGCAGCACCGGCTACTACACCTATATATACACCGAATCCGATGGTTCAGACAACTCAAGCTTCTCAAGCCCCTGTTACTTCAGCTCAAGTGGTTACTCCGGCAGTTCAGATGCCTCAAGCTCCTGTTGCTCCAGTTTCAGTGGCTACTCCGGCAGCTCAGATGCCTCAAGCTCCTGTTACTTCAGCTCCAGTGGCTACTCCGGTAGCTCAAGCCCCTCAACCCACTTCTGCCGATTCAACATCTGCAGTAACCTCACAGGAAGCTACTCTTTCTGAGGATACAACAACTGAGACAACTACATCTACGGAGTTGTAGTCATATCTCGCAACTTATTACAACTGAAAAATGGTTCGCATATTCGTAACTACGATATGCGAACCATTTTTTACTTACACTTTATTCACTCTTTTGGTTCAACTTCTGCTATTTTCCACTTCGTGAACCAATTCCTTCTTTTCTTTCTCCCTCGAGTTGGTTCAAATTCCGCTATTTTCCACTTCGTGAACCAATTCCTTCTTTTCTTTCTCCCTCGAGTTGGTTCAAATTCCGTTATTTCTCACTTTGTGAACCAATTCTACCCTTATTCTTGCCGTTGCTTTTGGTTCAACTTCCGCTGTTCTTCACTTTGTGAACCAATTCTACCCTTATTCTTGCCGTTGCTTTTGGTTCAGCTTCCGCTGTTCTTCACTTTGTGAACCAATTCTACCCTTATTCTTGCCGTTGTTTTTGGTTCAACTTCCGCTATTTTCCACTTTGTGAACCAATCTCGCTTAACTAAAAAACTAATTCAGTCAATAATAGCATATAAGACTGTTGAGGAAACATCACCTATTATATGTGTTTAGCACGACTCAGCTTTAACTAAACGTCATGGTCTAAAAATAGTCTAAAATATCTTAAATACATTATTAAGTCCGACTAAGAATATGATAAGAATAATCACCGGCAATACATATGCCGCATATATTCTTATTGCATTCGGCATTCTTGTTCCCTTACCGGTGTTGGCCTCTTCGGTAAACTTCTTCCATCCCCAACCATATCTGGATGTACAGAATAACAAGTATACCAATGCGCCGATAGGAAGCATTATATTACTTACGATAAAATCTTCAAGGTCCATGATATTTGAGCCTTTACCAAGCGGTGTGATTCCTGAAAGTACATTAAAGCCTAACACGCAAGGAAGTGAAAGTATTATCATAAGAACCATATTTATAATAACCGTCTTCTTTCTTGACCATCCGGTCAGATCCATGAAGCACGATATGATATTTTCAAATACCGCTATAACTGTTGAAAAAGCTGCAAACGACATAAATACAAAGAACAGACTTCCCCATATTCTGCCGCCTGTCATGTTGTTAAATATATTTGGTAACGTGATGAATATAAGATTAGGACCACTATCAGGGTTAACACCGAATGCAAAGCATGCCGGGAAAATTATTAATCCCGATGTAATTGCCACAAATGTATCAAGTACCGCTACTCTAAGTGCTTCTCCTGTAAGGGCATACTTTTTATCTATATAACTTCCAAATATTGCCATTGAGCCTATTCCAAGGCTAAGTGTAAAGAACGACTGGTTCATGGCACCTACTATAACATTGGCAAGCCCTACTTCCTTTATCTTATCCGCATCAGGTAAAAGATAGAACTTAAGTCCTTCTGCACCACCATCAAGTAATATACTGTTAACTGCGAGAATGACAATAAGCCCCAACAAGGCTAACATCATAATCTTAGTTATCTTCTCTACACCCTTAGCTACTCCTAATGAGCACACCAAGAATCCGAGTACAACAACTACTATCATCCAGAATGCCATTGTTGCCGGTTCAGCTAACATATTCTTATATGCCTCACCTACTCCCGCTGTATCAAGTCCTTCAAAGGCTCCCTTGGCAGTACTTACAAAATAATGTAACATCCAGCCCGCCACAACTGTATAGAACATCATTAATAAGTAATTACCTATCAACGCCATATATCCATGAAGATGCCACTTCTGCCCCGGCTTCTCCAAGACTTTACACGCAAGTACCGGACTTTTTCTGCTTGCTCTTCCTATAGAAAACTCCATAGTAAGCATCGGCACTCCCATAATAATTAGGAAAAACAGGTAAATAAGCACAAATATGCCTCCGCCGTTCTGTCCTGCCATATAAGGAAATTTCCACACATTACCTATCCCTATAGCACAACCTGCTGATAGTAGAATAAATCCCAATCGGGAGCTTAATTTCTCTCTTTGCTCCATAAATACTCCTAATTCCTATTTTTCGCTAATTAATCTGCTGCTCCATAAGTGCCTGTAGCATATTTACGTCTTCCGTAACGAATGTTCTTATAATATTAGCAACATATGCCTGGCGAATCTGCATCTGTTCATCCTCAGTCAATGTATCATCCTCTATCTCAATCTCTGTCTCTTCATCAAGCTGTCTGTCCCATATATTATTAAGCATACTCTCTAACTCAAGCCAATAATTCGTAGTAGACATAAGCTTTGGTAAAATAGTAGAACTCTCATATTGTTCCGCTATATGCTGCCACTCTGCATTAGGATATTCACTAAGCTTTCTTGCCGGTAATCTTTTTACATAAGAATAGAATTCCTCAGCATGCTCGTAGGTTATTCCCTTAGCCAATGCAGCTGCCATCTCCTTATTAGATGAATACGGATTAACTACTGCCGTGTAATTTATTGATACTGGCTTTGTATTAAGCTCCTCATTAATCATAGGCAAAGTACATATTCCGTAATTGATATCAGCAACTATAATTTCTTCAAGGTCAGCCGTACTTCCCATTGTATATAATATTTTTCCTGCAAGGAAATCTGCAAGAACATCTTCATAATTACTGTCAGCCGCATCAAAGTACAGTGACTGGTTAATCTGTTTAAAAGCAGTAAGCGCTTCGATAACTTCCTTATTCGCTATATTTATAATAGAAGCATCATCTCCACACGCTCCGCCAAAATCAAGGTATGCACCAACAAATCCATAACTAAAGAATAAATCATGAACATCCCACTGCAAGATGGTTTCTATGCCCTCATACTCACCCATATATACGTTGGCAAATTCAATGATGTCCTCAAATGTAAGCGGTGCTTCTACATAATCCTTGTTATACATGAAAAAAGTAGTATCATAGTACAAAGGATATCCTACCAGTTTACCATGGTAGGTTGAGGCATTAAGTGCTATCTGCGGATAATTTACACTGGTATATTCCGGCTGTGTATTTTCAGCTGCTATTCCTGCCAGATATGCTTTTTCGAGAGATTCTGTATTGATAATGTACACATCTGCCACATTGCCTTCTTTGGTTCCCTGATATATATTTTCAACATAATCCACTGATGATATAAGATTAAGGTTAACACCTACACCATTTTCTTCTCTGAAATGTATCGCACAGTTAGTCAGATACTGTGTCAAAACCTCATCTGTGTACCAGAGATTTATGTTATCAATTTTGACTTCCTGCGTTCCCGTTTCCGTAGTAACCGCTTCTGCTTTACTATCTGTAGTTTCAGCTGTTCCGTCATCCGTGGCATTATCCTTTGAACATCCCAAACACAATGTAGAGAAAATAACCATCGCCAACATCATGCTTATTATCTTTTTAATACTCTTTTTCATGCAATACCTTTCCCATTCGTTCAATCAATTATTCATTAACTGAGTACTTTGTCTCTGAATCGTGCAAAATCGCTGTCCCAATCCCTTTATTTGTAAAAATCTCAAGAAGAAGACAATGCGGAATTCTACCATCAAGAATATGTACTCTTGACACTCCGTTTTCAATAGCATCAATACAGTTATTAAGCTTCGGAAGCATACCTCCACCAATTGTTCCTGTACCGATAAGCTTCTCTGCCTCTTTAATGGTAAGCTCAGAGATAAGAGTTGACTTATCTGCAGGGTCTGCATATACACCCTCGATATCTGTAAGGAATGCGAGCTTCTCTGCGTTTACAGCTCTTGCAATAGCACATGCTGCATCGTCTGCATTAATATTATAAGTATTAAAATCATCATCCATACCGATTGGACAGATTACAGGGAGGAAATCCTTCTCGAGAAGGTCATATATAATCTTAGGATTAACCTCTGTTACTTCTCCTACAAAACCGATATCTTCTCCGTTAGAATATTTCTTCTCTACCTTTAAAAGGCCGCCGTCCTTACCGCTTATACCTACAGCATTAACACCGAGCTCCTGTACGAGCTGCACAAGACCCTTGTTAACCTTTCCAAGAACCATTTCAGCAATCTCCATGGTCTCTTCATCAGTAACACGAAGACCATTTACGAACTGAGGCTCCTTACCAACTTTGCTTACCCAACGGCTTATTTCCTTACCACCGCCATGTACAATAATCGGTTTAAAACCAACAAGCTTTAAAAGAGTAACGTCTTTGATGACATTCTTCTTAAGCTCCTCGTCTACCATAGCGCTTCCGCCGTACTTAACAACGATAATTTTACGATTAAAACGCTGAATATAAGGGAGTGCCTCTATGAGCACTTCTGTTTTCTCTACGATTTGCTCCATTGCCTTTTCCATAATTTATCTTTTGCCTCCTATGAACGATAATCTGCATTAATTTTTACATAATCATAAGTTAAATCACAGCCCCATGCCGTAGCCTCGGCATCACCCATCTTCATATCTGCAATAGCTGTAACCTGCGGCTCAGAAAGAATCTTCGTAGCCTCTTCCTCGCTATATCCTGTTGATGTTCCGTTCTCAACTATCTTAAGCTTTCCTGCTGCACTTTCAAAATACAAATCAACCTTCTCAGGGTCAAAATTAACACCTGAATATCCGAGTGCGCAAAGGATTCTTCCCCAGTTCGCGTCATGTCCGAATATTGCTGATTTGGTAAGACTTGAGGTAACTACCGATTTACTAAGAATCTTTGCATTTGCCTTAGTATCTGCATTAACTACCTTTACTTCAAAAAGTGCTGTCGCACCTTCACCATCACCCGCAATCTTCTTACTAAGCTCTGTCATAACTGCCTTTAACGCCTCATAGAAAGCTTCGTAATCCTTGCTTGCTGTTCTAATCTCATTGTTTCCTGCGAGACCGTTCGCCATAAGAAGCACGGAATCATTAGTAGATGTATCTCCATCAACAGATATCATATTAAATGTATCATCAACGATTTCCTTAAGTGCCTTAGTAAGCAGCTCCTTGCTGATTGCAACGTCTGTTGTAACGAAGCAAAGCATGGTCGCCATGTTAGGATGAATCATTCCTGAACCCTTACACATACCACCTATAACTGCTTTCTTGCCATCAACCTCGAATTCATAAGCTACCTGCTTTGAAACTGTATCAGTAGTCATAATAGCCTCTGCCGCAAGAGTTCCTGCTTCAAGACTATGGCTAAGTGTCCCCTTTAATATAGGAAGTCCCGCCTTAATTGTATCCATCGGAAGCTGCTTACCGATAACTCCTGTCGATGCTACAAGCACTGAATCTGCCGGAATACTTAACCATTCTCCGGCTGCTGTTGCAGTATCTCTGCAATATCCATATCCCTCTTCACCTGTGCAGGCATTAGCAACGCCACTATTAACTACTACTGCCTGTACAAACTTAGACTCCTCAACTACCTTCTTATCCCACTTAACCGGCGCAGCCTTAACAACATTTGTTGTAAAAGTACCTGCCGCCTTACAAGGTGCTACACTGTACACCATCGCCATATCTTTCTTATTGTTCTTCTTGATTCCTGCATAAACACCAGTTGCCATAAAGCCCTGTGCTGCGGTTACTCCGCCTTCTATTTTCTTCATAAAACTTCTTCCTTTCTAAAGTTTTTTGTAACTCTTATTAATATCTATATAAATATGTAAATCTTTTGACATTCCAATCCTATTTTATATTATACTGAAATCTCAAATTATGCAACGACTTTTATCATTATCTGTACTAAAGTCATGTATCCATTCTTACCATTTCATGTATAAATTTGTTCCTATATGCCACATCTTTCCTTTTTTCAAAACCCATTTTCTCCCAAAATGCGTTTCCTGTCTCATTCTTTTCAAAAACAAGCAGTGCAACCTTATGTATACCCTCTGTCTCCAACGCTTTCATACCGGTTTCCACAAGCTTATCTCCGATTCCCCTTCGCCTGTACTCTTCTCTCACAAAAGTATGATATATATATCCTCTTCTTCCGTCATGTCCGCACATAATTCCACCGACAATCTTGTCATCCTCGCACGCAACAAAGCAGGTATTAGGATTTCTGCTTAGGAACTTTTCAATTCCTTCTTTCGAATCATCAAGGTTATTAAACCCCATTCCCGGTATGCTAAGCCATGTTTCATATACTTCGTCGTAATCTTTAATTGTCATTAATCTAATCATTTTCGCACCCTCTTCCTTATATATAATATCTATAATTACTCCCTAACAAAATATATATCTTATGCAGAAACTGCCAATCCCTTCCTGCAAGATTTCATAATTATACAACCGTTATGCATAATATGCAAGCATTTTTTAATTTTATGCATAATCAAGTGTTTTATTCATGTATTTTTTTGCATAAAAAAACAAAAAAGCAAAAAACCCCTTGCATATTTTCATATGTTGAAGTATATTAATTTTATAGCAAATTTTATGAAATACATAAATGCAATATATAAGGAGGCAATTACAAATGAAAGAAAAAGTTATTCTTGCGTATTCAGGCGGTTTGGATACAACAGCCATCATTCCTTGGTTACAGGAAAATTATGATTATGATGTAGTATGTGTGTGTGCTAACGTAGGCCAGGGCAACGAGCTCGATGGTCTTGAGGAGAGAGCTAAGCTCTCAGGCGCAACCAAATTATACATTGAGGACTTGGTAGACGAATTCGTTGATGAATATGTAATCCCTACAGTACAGGCTAATGCCGTATATGAGAACAAATATTTACTCGGAACATCTTTCGCAAGACCTGTTATCGCTAAGCGTCTTGTAGAGATCGCTCGTAAAGAGGGCGCAGTTGCTATCTGCCACGGTGCTACAGGTAAAGGTAATGACCAGGTTCGTTTCGAGCTTACAATCAAGGCTCTTGCTCCTGATCTCAAAATTATCGCTCCTTGGAGATGCAACGACACATGGAAGATGCAGTCTCGTGAAGACGAAATCGAATACTGCAAGGCTCATGGAATCGACCTTCCATTCTCAGCAGATTCAAGCTACAGCCGTGACCGTAACTTATGGCACATCAGCCATGAGGGTCTTGAGCTTGAGGATCCTGCTAACGAGCCTAACTACGATCACTTACTCGTTCTTGGAGTTTCTCCTGAGAAAGCTCCTGATGAAGGCGAGTACGTTACACTTTCTTTTGAAAAGGGTGTACCTACAGCAGTTAACGGCGAGAAGATGAAAGCATCTAAGATTATCGAGAAATTAAACGAGCTCGGTGGCAAGCATGGTATCGGTATCATTGATATCGTAGAGAACCGTGTAGTTGGTATGAAGTCACGTGGTGTATATGAGACACCGGGTGGAACAATCCTTATGGAAGCTCATACACAGCTTGAGGAGCTTATCCTTGATCGTCCTACTCTTTCATACAAGAAGCTTGTTGCTAACGAATTCGCTAACTTAGTATACGAAGGAAAATGGTTCACGCCTCTTCGTAAGGCTCTTCAGGCATTCGTAGAGTCAACACAGGAGCAGGTTACAGGCGAAGTTAAGTTCAAGCTTTACAAAGGTAACATTATCAAAGCCGGAACAACTTCTCCATACTCACTTTACAGCGAGTCACTTGCAAGCTTCACAACAGGTGAGCTTTATGACCACCATGATGCAGAAGGCTTCATTAACCTCTTCGGTCTTTCAATGAAGGTTCGTGCAATGAAGGAAGCTGAACTTAATAAGTAATGCATGCAGCAACAACGAAGTTGTCGGATTCTTGAGTATATCTTAAATACATAAATCCCGGGTCACCTTACGGTAACCCGGGATTGTTATTTTACTCCCTATTTAATTTCTATTCTGTTACATTTACAGGAATCTTATATTCAAGTCCCCAGCCATATACTAAGATATAATCAACCTCAGCAAGGTCTAAAGGTTTTGCAAAAGTACGTATATGATAGAAATACTCATAACCTTCACCTGCTCTATCACCACTGATCTCGCCTGGCATATCACCAAATGCTGCAACAGTACCATCCTTCTTTACAACCTTAACGGCATATCCGCCCTTGGTGTTTTCATTTTCCTTATCGCCCGTAGCTCCGGTTACTATCTTTCTGCCATCCGCAGACTCCCTATACACATAACCTATGCCTTCCGGATAAGTTTTTCTAAGGAACTCATCACCCATTATGGTAATTGACAATGGTGAAATTCTTATTCCTGTTACAGTTTCAAGCACTTCCATTCCTTCAGTATTCTCACAGGTAAATACGAGATCATTAATCGGCTTTGAGAGGGTAATGCCTCCGTAAATCCTTTCCACATCACTTAATGAATTAAATGGCTTATCTCTATAATATTTTCTATCCGTAAAAATAATCACATCTCCCTGAGATAGCATGAAGTTATTAACACTACCCGTTGTGCCTTCTCCTATAATTCTCTTACGCTGAACAGGCGTTACACGAAAAGCATAATAGCCCTGATAGCCCTCTTCGTTTGCATCTAAATCTTCCTCTGTAGTTCTGGCACCTCTGTCAATCTTTTCTTTTCCGACAACCATGAAATCAAAGCCAGCTCCCGGACTTTGGCGTCTGGCTTCAAAGCCAATCAGATTAATAGGATTATCTGGAGTTGCATCATCAGCAAAGCTGGTATACATAAAATAAATAAGTGCGCCGTCATATGTCACGCCATCAATCCTTATTCTTCCGCCATCCACTTCGAATTCATCCCCAACTTCCAGCATATCGAAATAAACTTCCTCTTCAACCTTATTTTCTGCGTCATTAGGCACAACCGTTTCAGATGGTGTTGTTGTCTCCTCGGATGGTGTTGTTATTTCCTCAGACGGCATTGTTGTTTCAAGAGAAAGATCCTTTATAATCTCCTTTTCTTTCTCATTAAGTATAACATCACCTGACTGACTCTTATTATAGAGATTGCTCATTCTCTCACTGACATTTTTCATAATATCAAACTTCGCCTCAACATAAACTGAAGCTCCCGCAAGTACAAGAACACCTGCAGCCACAGCCGCAAAACGACGCACGTTAAAGCGCCTTTGCTTCTTTCCCGATACTTCTTCGTTTATCTTCTTCATAATACCCTCCCTCTGCGTATCGCTAAGCTTAATTTTATCACACATTCTGTGCAACACTTGTTTGTCCGTCTCTCTCATAATAGCTATATCCCTCCTTTGATAATTGCTCCTTTAAGAGCTTTCTGGCTCTTGTCAGCCTTGACGATATAGTCCCGGCTGTAGTATGTAATATCTTTGCGATTTCATTAACTGCGTATTCCTCATAATATCTAAGATATATGACTATACTATATTTCTGTGGCAGACTCCTTATCACCTCAAAAAGTTCACTTTCATCACTGCTAAAAGTAGTCTGTGACAAGTCATTCTCCGATTCAAAGAACTCCTCCACCGGGACGACGTTTCTTTTCCAAAAGCTCGTAAGCTGACTCTTTGCACAGTTAACCGACACTCTTATAAACCATGCCTTGGCATGCTCTGCATTTTCAAATTCCGGTTTATTCTTAAGATATCGCACGAACACTTCCTGAACTATGTCCTCTGCCGCGCTTCTGTCACCGCAGGACATCAGTGCCACACGATATACCATATCTGAATAATTTTCAAACAGCTCCTCTGCTCCCATGTTACACATACATCACGTCTCCCTTCTAAGCCAAAGCTCTTTTGTAGCAATTCTTCCGGCGCCTTCACCAATAATACTTTTCAAAACTCTAAAATCTTGCAAAACTTTAAAAATTTTTTTGAATTTTTTTCAATTCCCACAAAAAAATTTTACACATCCCATTATACTCACATATTTCCCCCTAAACATTAGAAAATTTATCCTACTCCCCTTGCGTTTGTTATGGGAAATATAGTACAATGTATCTTGTTCAGAGCCAAGCATGCACAAGGAGGAAAGTGTGCGAATGCTCGCATTCAAGCACACTTTTTTCTTTGGGCATATTTGGCGGATACGCCATAACGAGGAAATACGCAGTATTTCCGAGTCTGCCTCTGAACACCGGAGACAGTTATCTGGCTCTGAACATCGGAGACAATTATCTGCCTCTGAACACCAGAGACAGTTTTCTGCCTCTGACATTCGATATATATAAGAAACCGAGGTGTTATATACGAAGACAATAGATATCATAGTCCCTTGCTACAACGAAGAGGACATGCTTAATTTATTTTTTACAGAAACAAATAAAATACTGACATCTATTCCTAATTATTCCTTTAGATATATTTTCGTGGATGACGGAAGCAAGGATAAGACCCTTGTACTCCTTAAGGAGCTTGCGGCTGCCAATGATAATGTATACTACCTTTCTTTTTCCCGTAATTTCGGCAAAGAGGCCGGTATGTATGCAGGGCTCAAGCATTCCACCGGAGACTTTGTTATAATCATGGATGCCGACCTGCAACATCCGCCGGCAATGATTCCCGACATGATTAAAGCCACCGAGGAAGGTTATGACTGTTGTGCCGCCAGACGTTCTTCACGAACAGGTGAATCTAAGATTCGAAGTGCTTTTTCCCGTATGTTCTATCGTCTCAGCAACAAGTTTACGGACATCAAGCTCGTACAAGGTGCTGTAGATTTTAGAATCATGAGCCGTAAAATGGTAAACGCCGTACTCGATCTTTCTGAAGTACAGCGTTTCTCAAAGGGTATATTCGCTTGGGTAGGCTTTGACACCAAATGGCTTCCTTATGAGAATGTTGAACGCCCGCTCGGCACTTCCAAATGGAGCTTCTGGGGACTTTTTAAATATGCTATCGACGGCATTACCGCTTTTTCCGTAGCTCCGTTAAGATTCGTATCAGCACTTGGTTTTGTCATTTCTACTTTTGCTTTTATTTATATTATTATAACTCTGGTCCAGACACTTATATTCGGTATTGATGTTCCGGGCTATGTAACTACTCTCTGTGCCGTGCTCTTCCTTGGTGGAATAATCGAATTATCTATCGGTATTCTCGGCGAATATATCGGACACATTTATATGGAAAGTAAAAATCGACCAATATATATATTAAAACAAAGTAACTTTGACAACGAAAAGGAGTCTTCGAATGAATAAATTTATAAAACTACTGCGAAAAGACAGTACTGCCATGTACCTTACCGCTTTTTGCATACCTGTATTTGTACTTGTACTGGTTTATATCTTCCGAGGCGTTTATCCGTTTGGTGATGCCTGCTATTTAAGAAGTGATATGTACCATCAGTATATTACATTTTTGGCAGCTCTTCATGATAAGCTTAAGACAGGCGGTTCTCTCCTGTATTCCTGGGATATCGGTAGCGGTGTTAATTTCATCGCGCTTTTTGCCTACTATCTGGCAACCCCGTTTAACTGGATTACAGTTATCTTTCCACAGGAACACCTCATTGAATATCTTAGTGCTTTTATGATTATCAAAACAGGACTTTGCGGTGTAACTTTTTCATATTACATTTCAAAAAGACACGGAAGTTCTAATCTTATAATTGCTGCTATATCCGTGTTCTACGCTTTATCCGGTTATATGTGTTCATACAACTGGAATGTTATGTGGCTTGATTGTATAGTCCTCTTCCCGCTTATTATCTTCGGTCTTGAAAGACTGATTAAGGGCGGCAAACCGACACTTTACTGTGTAACACTTGCGCTCAGTATTTTGTCAAATTATTATATTTCTATAATGATTTGTATTTTCTGTGTATTATACTTTATCATGTACTCATTATGTGCATGTGATTTTTCAAAACCGCTCAAGGTGTTAAAATCTATTTTTAATTTCGGATTATTCTCACTTCTTGCAGGCGGAATGGCTGCATGCCTCCTGCTTCCTGAGATGTCCGCACTCATGCTTACAGCTTCCGGCGAATTCAACTTCCCGGAGAAGCTTAGCAATTACTTCTCGATATTTGAAATGATATCAAGACAGCTTATTATGGTTGACCCTGCGATTTTCTCGGCACATGAGCCGAATATCTACGGCGGAATAATCGTATTCCTACTGGTTCCGTTCTACGCACTTAATCCAAAGACGTCAACCAAGGAGAAAATAGGAAGATTTGCTTTTATCTTCATGTTTTATCTAAGCTTTAACTTAAACATTCCTAACTACATCTGGCATGGACTCCATTTCCCTAACAGTCTTCCATGCCGCCAGAGCTTTATTTTTAACTTTTTACTGCTTGCTATGTCTTATGAGGGCTTCCTTTATGCCAAAAGCAATCAAGACGGTAAAGTTCGTAAAGAGCTCTGGGCCATCTTAGGTGGCGTTGTTTTACTGTTTTTAATTATCGAAGAAACATTTGTAAGCTCAACCTATAGCTATATCATAATCTATGTGAGCCTCTTCTTTATTGCTCTTTATGCTTTAATACTTACCCTTTACAGAAAGGGCAAATGCCACCCGGCAGTCATCGCGACTATTCTGTTGGTTGTAGTTTTCTTTGAGGCATTTATTAATACTCAGAAAACCAGTATATTCACAACAACTCGTAGCGCATATCTGGCAGACAACCAAGCGATATCAACCGTGCTTAACACAGTCGCCGCAGAGGATGATGGTTTTTACCGTGTAGAAAAGCTCACACGTCGTACCAAGAATGACAGTGCTTGGCATCACTACCATGGACTTTCCATTTTCTCATCAACTGCCAACGCAGGATACGCTAACTTGCTTGCATCACTTGGCGGTGAGCGTTCAACCAACTCATATGGATATTATGGTGCAACTCCTCTTGTAGAGGCACTTACCAATGTAAAATACGTGCTTGGCACAGAGGGACTTGAAACTCCTTTCAGAACCTTAGTTACCAGCGCAGACAACACTTATTTATACAGAAATAATTATAATTTCGGAATGGGTTACATGGTTCCTACCACACTCGAGGAAGACTGGATAATCAAGGTAAATAATCCTTTTATTATTCAGAATAATTTTGCTTCCTTTACCACAGGAATTTCACCTATTTTTAGTTCCGTGCCATATAGCACAAGTGGTAATTCCATTAAGTTCTCGCCCAAATCAGACATGCAGGTATATGCTTGCATAACTTCATCAGGCAAGAATTTTACTGTAACCTACACAGATGACCTTGGTCAGGAGATTAAACCTCCGGTTACGTATTCCATGAACCAGAAGTATGTTATTGACCTCGGTTACCTTGATTCAACCTACAATGTAACCATTACTTCTGAGGACAGCTCAACCATTAATCTTTACCTTTATAGTATAAACGAGGATATTTTTAAAGAGTTCTGTACAGAATTCGGACAGTCTTCCTTCCAGGTATCTTCTTACGACGATACTCACATGTCAGGTACAATCAATGTCAAGGAAGATGGTCTGTTCGTATCCGCCATAGTTTATGAAGAAGGTTGGACAGTTCTTGTAGACGGCGTAGAGGTTGAAACAGAAGCCTTCATGGATGCACTTATCGCTTTCCCTCTCGCAAGCGGTACACATGAGATATCCTTCTCCTACTACCCTAAGGGCTTAAAAGAAGGCTTAATCATCAGTGCTACCTGCTTTATAACATTCCTGTTAATAACAATTATTCCTTTCATTATCAGGAAAAAGAAAGCAAAGGCTGCTCTTCCTAAGGCAACGGAAACTTCCGAGTCTCCTGCTGACGAAGCCGTGGTTCAAGAAACCGGCACTCCCGAAGCGCTTACAGATATTCAGGATTCAACTAACTCCGATAGTTAAAGCAATACTGTAAAGTACACATATGTTAGATGATGTATTCCCGTTAAGACTGTTGAAAAACGTCAGCACTTAACGAAGAAAAATACGGGCATTGCACACAGATAAATCAAATTTGAGATTATCTGTATGCAATGCC